>CAZWHW010000003.1:0-82220 GCA_964633815.1 uncultured Gammaproteobacteria bacterium | reverse complement strand
AGCAAAGGTGGCTATGAAGTGCGGAAATTTATCGATAAAGAGCGTGTTAATCGAGTAGTTTTACTCTCTGATGGCATTGCAAATGTTGGTCCATCTTCACCAAGTGAATTAGGCCAACTGGGTTATGCATTAGCTAAAGATGGCATTAGCGTTTCAACCGTTGGGCTGGGTCTTGGCTATAACGAAGACTTAATGACACAATTAGCTGATTATAGTGATGGGAATCATAATTTCGTCGAAAACGAAGCAGATTTAGCTCGAATTTTTGCGCAAGAATTTAGTCTTGCTAAATCAGTAGTTGCTCAAGACGTGGACATCAATATCTCATTAAATGATGGTATTGTTCCGCTACGTATTATAGGTAGAGATGGGGATATTATTGGCAACAAAGTCATTACTCGTATCAATCAGTTATATAGCCGACAAGAAAGCTATGTGATTATAGAAGTCAAGGTGCCATCAGGGAAAACAGGAAAAAAACAAGAGATTGCTAAAATTTCTGTAGCTTATGATCATATGTTGACCAACAAACGGCTTGACCTCAATGATAAGGTCACAGTTTCTTTCAGTGACTCTACCGAAGAAGTTAAACAGTCCATCAACACTGACGCCTTTCAATCTGCAGTTAGGCAAGTTGCTAATGAAGATCGCAAACAAGCATTAATATTACGTGATCAAGGCAAAAGCAAGGAAGCAAGACAAAGACTTTCAAGAGGTTCTAATTTTTTACAACGTGCTGCCGATTATATTTCTTCAGATAGTCTTCGCCAAGAAAGTCACAGCGTAAAAGAAGAAGCCAAAGTTATTGGCACAGCAACTTCTGAAGAATGGCGAAAAAAGCGTAAAGTGTTGAAAGAAAAATCTTATAAAATCGAAAAACAACAACGTCAATAATAAGCAGCCAATTTCAAACTGCAAAATTTAATATGCTAAGATTTATCTAACCTTTATATTTACAAAGCTTAGTTTTAACTAGGACTATTTGAATAGTCCTAGTTATTTTGATTCATTTAACATAGAAAAAATTAGACTTTCCGTGAAACTTAAATTCCCCATCATTCTAAGCCTGTTGATTTTAGCGCCAATGATTGTATTAATTTGGATGGGAAACAAGCTTTTAAGCAATAATAGCGTTGTCCAAGAACACCAACAACAACAACTAGCCAATTCTCAATTACGCGCAGCCGATCAAGAAATCTTAAGCTATTTTACGGAACTGGAAAGTGCCTTATTAGAACTTCCGTCGTTTAATTCCATAACAAGCAACACTCAAACTATCGACACTCAATTACTCCGCGAATACATTCAAGAATCACCCTATATTGAACATATTTTTGTATTAAATTCTCAAGGTCGATTACTTTTCCCAACTAAACAGTCCTCTTCACAAAAAGAGCAGGAATTCATCAATAAAACTGACGAACTTTGGTCTTCAATGGAAGCTTTTCAGCCTAATATTCCTACTGATCTTGAGAATATTAAACAACGACGCAATCAAGCCGAGAAATATAATAATTCACAATTTAGTGTCTCTGGAGCATTAAGCAAAATAGCTACTCGCCAAAGAAAAATTGAATCAGAATCAACAGACAGTTTTCAAGGTGTTGCTACCTCTAACAGTTCTGCAACTTTCTCTGAATTACCAGCTGAAGAAGCAATTTCAATCAAAACAAATCAAGGACACGGCTGGACTGTATGGCGAACTGGATCTGACTCAGAAGTTTTCTTTTGGTTTTGGAATGAACAAAATCAATTAACCGGATTAAAACTCATCAAATCATTTTGGTTGTCCGAATTAATTAGCCGTTTACCTGATGATCGAACAGCAACTGAAATTATTGACAATGCTCGTATTCAATTACTTAACGAATCTCAAGAAGTGCTCTATCAATGGGGATCATTTGAACATAATCAACTTGATAGCATTCAACCTTTGGGACAACGTATTTTATCGCATCCTCTAAATGGTTGGCGTTTGGCTTATTTTTCTCCACAAAAAGATACTACTAGCTTGCAATTGTTATTTTATTTAGGCGTATTGCTTTTCGTTAGTTTGCTTATTTTTGGTTTAGGCGTCTATATTTGGCGAGAATATCGCCGTGATATGCGAATTGCTGAACAACGAGTGACATTTGTCAACCAGGTATCTCATGAACTAAAAACACCACTTACAAATATTTGTTTATATGCTGAGTTATTAGAATCGGAAAATGAAGACTTAGATCCAAACTCCAAAATTAGAAAATATTCGCAAGTTCTCACCACCGAGAGTCAACGTTTAGGACGTTTAATTAACAACGTCCTGACCTTTTCTCGCTCACAACAAGCAGAGCAATATAAACAACGAATTGAAAAAAAGCTTGGAAATATTAATGACACCATTACCAACACAATTGAAATATTTAAACCTGCATTTTCTGCAAAAAACATTCACATTGATATTGATCTTCAAGCAAGCAACGCGACATTATTTGATCACAATGCCGTTGAACAAATTTTGAATAACTTGCTAGGCAATATCGAAAAATATGCTGCAAGTGGTCAATACGCGTTGGTCATTTCTTCCTCACATGGAGATATAGTAGAAATACACGTATTAGATCATGGACCCGGGATCGGCAAATCTATGAGAAAAAAATTATTTGAGCCTTTTTTCAGAGGCAATGAAAAACTCACAGAAGGCGTTTCTGGCACTGGCATCGGCTTAAGCATTGCACGAGATATTTGTCGCCAACATGGAGGAGATATAGTACTACAAACAAATAAAGTGGAACAAAACAAAGGGGCTCACTTTATCGTAACGCTAAATGTAGCCACCCAAAATAGCCAGTAAAAACAAAGGGTATCTAATTATGAAAGTGTTAGTCGTTGAAGATGATATGAATATTCGAGCCGCGTTGATAGATATCATTCAAACAGAAGGCTATGAGTGTTTTGAAGCAAATGATGGGATCAGCGGTATAGAGCAATATAAAAACCACCAACCACAACTGGTTTTGCTCGACATTATGATGCCTGACAAGGATGGCTATGCAGTTTGCCGTGAAATTCGTCAACAGAACAACGATGTCGCCATTATCTTTATTAGCGCAAAATCAGAAGAAATTGATCAAGTCTTGGGACTTGAATTGGGCGCTGACGATTACATTATGAAACCGTTTGGAAAACACGAAGTTACTGCCAGAATTCGAGCCGTGACTCGGCGCTATCTAGTCTCTAAAAACAATTCGGCTGAGACAAAAGATATAAATTCTCAACCAGAATCATTCAATATTGGTGATATTACGGTTCATTCTCAACAATTAAGAGCCCAACGTGACACAAACACTATCGAACTCAGTTTAAGGGACTGCAAGATTTTACAAATACTGCATGCTAACGCCAATAACATCGTCACCCGCGATGAGCTCTTTACTCACGGTTGGGGTCGAGATTATTTACCCGAAAGTCGTACTCTAGATCAGCATATTTCTAAATTACGGAAAAATATTGAGATCGATCCAAAGAATCCGCAAATCATACAAACAGTTCATGGTGTTGGCTATCGTTATAATAACGAAAAAATAAAATCATAATTTTACAAAAAAGATTATTTATGAGAATTGGCAAACTACTTTCAACTACCTTAATCACTGGAGCTCTCACCATTTCAACACTTTCGACAAGCCACGCCAAAAGTTCGGTATGGAAAGTGTCAAAGAATAATCAACATTTGTTTATTGGTGGCACTGTACACATCCTATCTGCAAAGGATTATCCATTACCGTGCGAATTTGGCGCTGCATATTCCGTTTCAGATAAAGTGTTTTTTGAAACCGACTTTTCACCTGATCAACTCGCTAAGGCAAGTATAGACACGCTAACAAAAGGCACATATCCCCAAGGCGATAGTATTGCAAACTATTTATCAGGATCGACCGTGAGTCAATTAAAAAATTATTTAGATTCCTTAAGTCTACCAGCGGAACAATTTATGCGTTTCAAACCTGGAGTATTAATGAGTGTGCTAAGCATTGCTGAACTAAATAAGATAGGTATCAATTTTGCAGGTGTTGATCAATTTTTATTTAATCGTGCTAAACAAGACAAAAAGCCTACTGATTATTTTGAAAAAATCAGTGAACAAATTGATTTTATGATCAGTCTTGGCATTGGCAATGAAGAAAACTTTATAAAATACATTTTGGAGAATTCCAACAATCTAGAAAATCAATTTTCAGTTATGCTGGAAAGTTGGCGTATAGGCAATCTAGAACTACTTGCTGATGCTAGCGAAGTGGATGAATTTCGAGAAAAATTTCCAAAAATATTAGCAACTTTGCTGACAAATCGTAATCAACAATGGCTAAAACAGATTGACTCACTCATCAAAAGTGCTGAAATAGAGTACATTTTAGTTGGCGCTTTACATTTACCGAGAAAAGAAGGTTTGTTAGCTGAACTAAAAAGAAAAGGCTACCAAGTTGATCAACTAAGCTGTGAATAAAAAAGGCCGTGATTCCTTCAACGAGAAAGGTAATATTACGAATTAAAAACCAAACAAAAGGCGGCTAAATGCCGCCTCTTGCCGAGTCAAAGTATCAGAAGTAAAAATATTATTTTGCTTCTGGCTTTTTCAATAATGCTTCTATTTCAGCATCTGCTTCTTCAGGAGTTTTGCCTTCAGCTAAAAGTTGTGCACGTAGTTGATCACGTTGCTCCGCTGTAATTCCGCTGCGATCTAATTCCGCTTGAAGCTCTTGAGCTACTTCTACTTTCTTTTCAGCTGTGCCAGCATGCACAATTGTTGTTGATGCTAAACCTAATGCAACCGCTGGAATAGTGATTGCCAAAGCTGTTTTCAAATGATTAGATAATGCACTTTTCTTCAACATAATAGTTTTCCTCTTTAAAAAATTTTCAAAATTATTTGAATTAAAACTGAGTAGTCGTTATTGAGCTACTCATCATGCTGACTGTCATCAGCCAACATGGATGCAATTATCTACACTTGAAATTGGATTAGTTGAACACTACACAAAGGTAAGCAATAAAAATTGATACTAACTGTATTGTTATTAAATTTATTAACACTACAAATGGCGTAGTTATAATGGCAAAAACCACGAAAAAACTAAATTGTTAATCTATTATTCCTTGAATATAAACTGATTTTCATGAGAAAAAATCAAACATTCGCCCAATTTTTAAGCATTCAATTCTCAACAACTCCTTAAAACTATCGTTATGCCTTGCTAATAAATTTGGGTTTGACCAAAAACCAGCTACCAAAAACGAGAGACCCAAAAAACGTGTATACCACCACAAAAACCCATTGCGGAAAATCATAATATAACAAAGCTTGTAGCCAGTGTTGTATGAATGAACCTGTATAAGTAACAGCGCCTGCTTTTTCTCGAAGTTGCATTTCCCAAATGGTTAATGGACAAACTACTGCGAACCAAGTCTGAACTACAACATAAATAATGCTGGCTAAATGCGTCAAACGTAACCAAAAACTCCTAACCCACTGCCATTGCCGAAAATAACCTATATAGATTAATACTAGCCCCAACACAACAAACAAAACAAACATGACATGCGCAACTAAAATAGTATCAGCCAGAAATAAATATATTTTTTGCTTCATCATAAAATTATTTATTCATCGATGCCGACTATTTAATAGCAAGCACCGCAGTGCAGTCAAATAGTACAGTCAAATGTGAAATTTCCGGTGACGCATTATTTTCAGCGATTTCGTCTAAAGCGGCGATCTATGCAACACTTTATAGTGCCATACCTTCTTTGATTCTTGGGTACGCTTTTTTCTATTTTGGCTATTAATATTGAACTTATGTAATTAGACGATAAATCATTCTCGCAGCTGTCGCGAACAAAAATATAGCAAAGGCTTTTTTAATGACTCCTTCTGGCAATTGATGCGCCATTTTTGCACCTATCGGTGCAAACAAGATAGTGAAAGGCAAAATAATTAATACCGCAATTAGATTTACGTATCCTAAAGAAAATGGCAGCAAGCCCGTTTGCCCCCAACCTGAAATAACAAAACCAATAGTCGCTGGCACAGAAATGATAAAACCTAATGAAGCAGCAGTGCCCACCGCGCGATGAGTAGAGAATGAATACGCTACCAAAATTGGCACTGAAAGTGTACCGCCACCAATACCCATCAATGCTGATGCAAAACCAATAAAACCACTAATCCCGCCCTGCTTTTGGCGACTTGGCAAGCTTGATCCAAATTTAAATGAAACTGGTCGAATCAAATTGAATGCAACCAGAATTGCTAAACAAGCAAATATCAACACCAACACATCTGAGGAAATAAACTTGGCTGCAATTCCGCCTGACAAAGCACCGAATGCCATGGTTGGCAGCCATTCTTTAAATAACTCCCAATCAACCGCACCTTTATTGTGATGTGCCCGCATCGAAGAAACTGACGTGGCTACAATTGTTGCTAATGAAGTGCCTACTGCTGTGTGCATAGCAAGCTCAGGAGTAAATTTAATCAGCGAAAACAACCAAAATAACGTAGGAACAATGACAATACCACCACCTATACCTAAAAGTCCTGCGATGAATCCAGCGAGCATAGCAGCAATGATCAATCCTGCTAGCAAAGGCAAAAATTGACTTATTTGAGAAAAATCAAGAGCTTCCATAAATTAAGAATTGGTTGTTTTGACAGTGAATGCTGTGTCGTTGGTATTTATCAATCAACAGCGGCGACTTTACCATCACAGCGTGGCTCAGAACCACCTAAATAATCGTCATTTTCAGCATTTTTACAAACTATCTGACCACGACCATAAATCGTGGTGTCTTCCGCCCAATGAACATCATGACCCAATGCTTTAAGACCATCAAACACGTGCGTGCCAAACTCTTTTTCAATACCAATACGTTTACCACCAAACCACTGCCAGCGGGGTCTATCAAGCGCCTGCTGCGGACTGAGCTCAAAATCCAACATGTTCATTAAAACTTGTAACTGCCCTTGCGGTTGCATATATGCACCCATAACGCCAAATGGTCCCACTGCTTGTTGTCCTCCATTTACATTTTTCGTTATGAACCCTGGAATGATCGTGTGAAACGAGCGTTTGCCTGCTTGTAAATAATTTGCATGCTGGGAATCTAGGCTAAAATCGCTACCTCGATTATGCAAAGCAATGCCAGTATCTGGGACCACCACTCCTGAACCAAAGCCGTAAAAATTGCTTTGCATCATGGACACCATATTACCGTTAGCATCAGCACTGGCTAAATAGACTGTGCCGCCTTGACTAGGCGAACCCGCAAAAGGCTCAAGCGCCTGTTCACCGATTAGTGCACGGCGCTCATTTGAATATTGCACGGACAATAAGTCTTCGACTGTAACTTGCATTTGATCGGGTTGAGCAATGTGCATCTGACCATCGGTATAGGCCAACTTCATCGCTTCGATCTGTTTATGCAATGTTTCCAATGATTCCCGACTATTTACTGAAAATTCATACTCTTTGAGCAGATTGAGCGCCATTAAGACCACTAAACCTTGTCCATTTGGCGGCATTTCCCAAATTTGCCAACCTCTATAATCCGTTGAAATAGGTTTGACCCATTCAACCTCATAGGCTGCTAAATCAGATTGGCGTATAAAACCATCATTAGCTTGTGAATAAGCATCTATTTGTCCAGCTAATGCACCTGCATAAAAACTATGTGCTTTTGATTGAGCAATCTCTAATAAAGTGCGAGCATGGTCAGGTAAAACGAAATACTCTCCGGTTTTGGGTGGTTTGCCATTTTTCGTGAAAACTTTAGACCATTCTTGAAAAGTACTTGTGCCGGCTAATTGTTGACTAAATTTTTCAAATTCTTGCTGCCATAAAAGTGCAACCGTTGGCGTTACTTCAAATCCTGACTTTGCCAGTTTAATGGCAGGAGCAAACAAATCCTCTAAAGGCATTGTTGCAAAGCGTTCATGCAATGCCATCCAACCAGCTGGCGCACCTGGTACTGTCACAGTCTCAATCCCTAAAGCAGGCATTGACTCATACCCTCTTTGCGACAATGCTTCAGGTGTCATAAGCTCGGGAGCAATTGAACTAGCGTTCAGGCCATATAGCTCGCCCTCATACCAGACTTGCGCAAAAATATCGCCGCCTATGCCATTACACGTTGGTTCTATCACAGTCAAAGCCACTGCTGTAGCAATTACAGCATCAATTGCATTTCCACCTGCAGCAAGAATCTGTTGTCCAATTTGAGCTGCGACTGGTTGCGAAGTCGCGACCATAGCTTTTCCTGACACATCAAACGATGATTGATTGATTGAATGCATTTTTATATTTGATTAGTTTTAGATTTATTTAACTAATCTATCATAATATTATTTTTTAAAATATACGTATAAAGACCTAAAACTATTAGCTCTACAGATCAAAATCACATCGATATAATTTTCGGAATTATTATCAACCCAAACTTTATTGTGTTTAATAAAATATTGTTCTCATTTTAATTGTTTCAATAAAAAAACCCAGTTTAATTAAACTGGGTTTTATGCATCAAAACATTTGGATGAGCTGAGACTAGGCAGTTGCGGCCAGATTCGTCTCCACTTTATCCTGTTTTTGCAAAAATCGCTTGAACTTGAAATACACATCAAAAATATGCACCTCGCCATCATCATCTTCAATCACGAAAAAAGGCGCTCTGTCGACCTGATATTTTTTTGCCAACTGCATGCCTTCCGAATCACTATCTTGACTATCCGCGATAGAAATATAATTGATTTTTTCAAGCACGCCATCTTTCACCAAACGCTCAGAAACCTCTGTGCATTTAGGGCACATGGAACCATCAGGCATGATTTTTTTGACAAATGTAATATGCATTTCAAAAATGTATAAAACGAAATTAAGCAACCTGCAAAGTGTGTAAACCGCACTCACGATCATCTTCAGCTTTCGTCGGATCGAAATAATTCAATTCGTTCGGCAAATCATATTTTTCGATATACGCTTTCATATCTTCTTGATTCCAATCCAAAACAGGCGCAATTTTTGTCAAACCAAACGGACCTTTAGCAACATAGTCCATATCTGCGCGCACTGCCGTTTGATCACGACGCACTGCAGTAAACCATGTTTTATATGGCTGCGCTTTCATCGCTCTTTCAAACGGTTCAATTTTAAATTGCTTAGTGAATTCAACGTGACGTTCATCTTCAATTGAAGGAATACCACCTAAAACTGCATTCAAACGCGCCGCTGTGACCGTTGGTGAGAAAACTGAAATATTAAGATCTAACTCATCAATGGCCAATTCAGCAAATTCATAAGTCTCAGGCTTATTCAACCCTGAATCAATCCAAACGACAGGAATATCAGGCTTCACTTCAGTCAACAAGTGCAAAATCACTGTTTCATATGGGCTGAAATTCGTTGTCACAAATGAATTCGGGTCTGCTGCCAGCACCGCTTCAACAATTTCTTGTGGGCTTTTGCCCGTGACTGCTGCATTTAATTCTGCAATATTAATAGACATGCTTTTTCCTCTCTCTGTTCGAGGTTAAAATTTAAAAAAAATTCCTTAGTGTAAAACTCGACGTCGAGCAAACACTAAATTTCCACCATCCGCAGATGGCTGATAAATATCAGAAAAGATTTCAAAAGCAGAACATGCGGCTTCCAAATCTTCATTTTCTGGCAATTCAAATGCGTCGATACCGCAGCGCGCCAAAAAATTTAATTGATCCATATGCACATCGCCTACCGCACGAATTTCACCCGTAAACTCGTAACGAGTACGTAATAAATATGCATGTGTGTAAGAACGACCATCGACCGCTGACTCAAAAGGCAGAACAATAGTTTTAATTTGACTTAAATCCGCCAAAACATCTTCAGCAAAATCAGCTGCACCTAACTGCACAGCTACTTCATGGCCATGTGTCGATAAAGCGTCTTTATGTTCTTGCCAAAAAGCTAGAGGTACACTGACTTTTTTGGCAGGCAAATCAACAAGGTTTAATTTTTCAGGCTCTTGACGTTTAGCTGGAGTAGCAATCAAACAATGCGCAAAATCGTTATCAACAATCGACGAAGGTGTTGCCAAACCTAGTGTTTTCAAAATGACTTTTTTATTTTCTAAAATCATTAGACATTCCCCGTTTCTTCTCGATAAACATGCGCTTTGAATGGCTCTACTCCGATACGTCGATAAGTATCTAACAAACGCTCATTATCTTGTCGTTTGTCCACATAAACTTGCATAATGTCAGAAATAGCTGTTGCTACATTCTCTTTCGCAATGGCCGGCCCAAGGCGATCACCTAGCGCAGAATCATCCGACGCTGAACCGCCTAAAGTTAGCTGATACCATTCCACGCCTTTTTTATCGACACCTAAAATGCCTACATGACCAACATGGTGATGCCCGCAAGCATTCATACAGCCCGACATTTTCAGTTTAACTTCACCTAAGTCATACAATTCATCAAGATCATCGAAACGATCATTGATTTGCTTCGCAATCGAAATAGATGACGCATTTGCTAATGAACAAAAATCTAAACCTGGACAGCAAATCATGTCATTCACTGAACCAATATTTGCTGTTGCTAAACGCTGTGCATCCAGATCTTTCCAAAGTTCCAACAATTGATCCAACTGCACATCTGCTAGAACAAGGTTTTGTTCATGCGTGACACGAACTTCACTCATAGAATATTGATCAGCGATGTCTGCAACAGCATTCATTTGTTGGTCAGTTATATCACCAGGTGCTACACCTGGCTCTTTTAGTGAAATATCGACAATACGGTAGCCCGCTTGTTTGTGTTCACGTGTATTATTTTCATACCATTGCTGAAAACGCGTATCTAAAGAACGCCATTTTTCAACACGTTCTGTTGATTCAGACAGCTCTTCAGACGAAAATTTCTGATATGCAGGCTCAGGAAAGAAACCTTGCATACGCTCAAAATCTTCAGGTTGTAGTTTTAAATTTGAATCTTTAATTTGATCCCATTCAACTTCAACTTGGCGTTTGAATTCCTCAATGCCTAATGCATTAACTAAAATCTTAATACGCGCTTTATATTTGTTATCACGACGACCATGCAAGTTATATACACGAAGTATGGCCTCACAATATGAAATCACATCTTCTTTTGGCAAAAACTCATGAATAACTTTGCCAATCACTGGTGTTCGGCCTAATCCACCACCCACAAGCATTTGTAAACCAACCTCACCCGCAGCATTTTTCAGAATACGAATACCAATATCATGAAATTGCACAGCAGCACGATCTTCTTCAGCGCCAGTAATAGCGATTTTAAATTTTCGTGGCAACCAATAAAATTCAGGATGCAAGGTTGACCATTGACGTAAGATCTCGCAATAAGCACGCGGGTCTTCAAGCTCATCTGTAGCAACCCCCGCATATTGATCTGCAGTGATATTACGAATGCAATTACCACTGGTTTGAATCGCGTGCATTTCTACATCAGCTAGATGATCCAGCATATCTGGCACATCTTTTAGTTCAGGCCAGTTATATTGAATATTTTGACGTGTTGTAAAATGCGCATAACCTTTATCAAACTTTGTCGCTAGCATGCTTAACGTGCGCACCTGTTCAGAATTGAGCAAACCATAGGGAATGGCAACACGCAACATTGGCGCATGTATTTGATAGTACAAACCATTGCGCAAACGAAGAGGCATCAGCTCTTCAGCAGATAATTCACCTGCTAAATGACGCTCAACTTGTCCACGAAACTCCGCAACACGTTGTTTTACAATGGCGCGGTCATAATCGTCATACTTATACATATTTATACATACTTATCTATAAAAATATTTTATTTCAGTGACTTATAATGTTCATCAGTCACTATTTCCTCGTAAAATACAGCCATACTCGCGCTTTTTAGATGAATAAATTTGTTGCCAAAAAGCACTAAAATTTCTATTGAAAGCAATAATAATCATTTTTTATCAAATTACAAATTATATAAAATGAATTACTTATAATAAAAAATTATATGTTTGGTTTTGAAATATTTTTTTCAAATCAATTAACCCAAGCTTTGATTAGCGTTGCTTCATATCTAAAAACAACTCAAAATAATAATGATTTGTATTAATTTAAAACTATAAAAATCAACAACTTATTTTATTTTTTCTAGGAATAGATTATGCTTAACATATAACAATTAACACTGAGAAAATATTATGAAAGCTAAAGATGGAGTCCTTGAATTACTTAACCAAGCATTGAAACTAGAACTAACTGCAATCAATCAATATTTCTTGCATGCTCGAATGTATAAAAATTGGGGTCTGGAAAAACTAAATGAAAAAGAATATGAAGAGTCGATTGATGAAATGAAACATGCGGACATGCTTATAGAACGAATTCTTATGCTTGAAGGTTTACCCAACTTACAAGACCTAGGAAAATTATACATTGGAGAAAATGTTCTTGAGATGTTGGAATGTGATCTTCGTTTAGAATCCGAAGCAATCCCTGCATATCGTGATGCAGTTACACACTGTGAAAAAGTTGGCGATTACGTTAGCCGTGATTTATTTTCTCACATCCTTAGTAGTGAAGAAGAACATTATGATTGGTTAGAAACACAGATAGAGCTATTTGGAAAAATAGGCGAACAAAACTATATGCAATCTATGATGTAAAAAATGGAGAAAGCAAGGACGCTCTATTTTTTTAATTCTACTCATTTTGCAATTCATTCAATAAGAGTAGTGAAATCACATTGGGTTGATAAAAACCTTCACAAATGCTATTGATAACGAATATCATTTAGATTATTATCAAAAAATGATCGTTTGTTTATGCAAAAATATTTCTGATAAACACATTAAAGCTGAACTCAACAGAGGCAGCACTTCTTTGTGCGATCTTAGGCGATCCCTTGGAGTAACAAGTCATTGTGGTGCGTGCGAATGTGAAGTTAAAGCACTCATTCACAACGCCATCGAAGTAAAGCCAGCCAAAAACACAATTCCAACTCTTGCACTAGAAAGCATTAGTCTGCCAACAAAAAGCAGCGAATCTATCAATTCACTTGCTTAAGTTTCTAAGATAAAACTCAATACTCACTAAAACTATTATTCTACAAATAATCATAATTAACCATATTAGTTAATTATGATTATTTGTTATGCTAGCTTCTCAATTATTTAGCGCAAAAATACACCCTTCGCGCCAGCCTGGAGATTTGGAATGCAAAATATTTTATTCTATATTTTACTAATGTTATTCGCAGGCTTGGGCATACCTATCATGGCTGCACTCAATGCCAGTCTAAGCAACCGAATTGGTAGCACTTTTGTCGCCGTGGCAATATTATTATGTTTCGCATTAGTTGTGTGTCTATTCCTTGCAATTATCAGCAAAGATATTCCTGAAACAATCTATAACAACAATACGCCTTGGTGGCTATATTGCGCGGGAATTTTTTTCGTAATCTATATATCTAGTGTGACTTGGGTAATCCCAAAGTTTGGTGTGGGAAATGCTATTGCATGCGTGTTGTTCGGACAACTTATCGCAATGACTTTGCTCGACCATTTTGGCGCATTCGGTCTAGAAAAATACCCCATCACATCAACAAGAGTGTTTGGGCTACTCATGATGGCAGCAGGAATATTTTTTATCGTTAGCGATTCCAGCAAATAAACTTGATTATGGGCCTTGTAGTGTCAGTTCAAGAAATCGAGCGAACAGTCTAGGCTCAGCCATAACTGTGAAAACAAACCCCCAAACAGCACCAGTGAAATGCGCCATATGGCCGATGTTATCTCGAGCGCGTTTGTCTTGATACCATGAATATGCCAAATATAAAACACCGGCAATAATTTGTGGAATGGGGATAGCCGCAAATAAATACAAGTTCTGCCAAGGTGCAAATACAATGACTGCAAAAACAACTGATGACACTCCTCCAGATGCTCCTAAGGCTGCATAACGAGGATTGTTTTGATGGCGAACAAAGCTAGGTATTGATGCCACTACAATACCGCTTAAATACAAAACTAAAAAATAAATAACCGCTAAATTCCCAAAAACAGCAGGATAGTAATATTGTTCGACCGCGGAACCAAAAGACCACAGCACAAACATATTAATCGCCCAATGCGGGACATCGGCATGTATAAAACCTGAAGTCAAAAAACGATACCATTGTCTAAGATGCCTTACCGTCATTGGATGGAACAGTAACCTGTCTTTCAGTTGAGGATTATTGATCACCGAGAAAGTAACTAGACTGGTGAGAATAAGAAGAAAAATAGTGGCGCTCATGTGCTGTGAAACTTCGATTTTGTATAAAAATTAATCGGCGAGAGACTATTTATCAACATTAACAATAAAATCTTTCGTTATCCAATTTCTGCCCAACAATAATCGATAAGACATACGGCTTCGATCATTTAATGTAACCTGAATTGTTTTTGTGATTCCTTGCCATGAAAAACTTAAAGGCACCACATAACGGTATTCACCGCCTTCTGAATTCTGAACAAAGACAATTTTATCAATGACAGTACGGATTCGTTTAGATTGTCCTTCTTTGGTCAAAACATTAAAAGAAATCGGCAAACCTTTAACATCAGCATCTTTCTCCAACACTACATCGCCATCAACAATTATATCAAGCGCATGAATACTCGTTCGTTTAGCTCCGGTATCAACTCGCCCAACAAATGATAACTCCGCTTCTTTTAATTCAACCGTTTCAACTGCCCCCAAGATTTTACGCTGTTGCTCATCAACCCCTATCAATTGCGAGGTATTATTTGGCTCCGAACAAGCTACAAGCGTGAAAGCCAAAAGAATAACAACCTTAAATCTAGACAAATTACTTAAACCTAGACAATTTATTATTTATTATTTTCATGTCTAAAATTTTCTTTAAAACTAAAAATAACATTTGCATGATCCGGTTCACGCCTAAATTGAAAAGATTTCCAATAAAAAACCCAATCCTTGATCAAGTATCCGACTATTAGCACACTCATTAATAGCCCAACCCACTGCCATTGAACAATTGAAACAACCCAATCATTCACAAAAAAAAATAGCAGTAATCCTATAATCACTCCTGAAACACCAATACCTGACTCAAGACACAAACACTGAGCGGTGATTTTCGGCTGTTGAGCTTGATCTGCTTTTTTTGATTTAAACAAATAAAAATAAATAGATAAGTCACGCAACAAACCTTGAAATAACAATAAAATTGCGCAATATAATACAATTCTTCCCAAGCGAACCTGATCAGGCAAGTAGAAAGAAAAAACTGAAACGATCGACACAAATATAACTATCAAAACAATTTCATATTGTTCTCGCTTAGTCATGTCAAAAAACCAAACTGTCAAGTTATATAGAAGTACATTTTATAAGCAACACAACAATCAATGGATTGGCTTTTCTTTTGGTTCCACACCAAAAGCCGCTTCTCCACTAGTAAATTTAGTACCAAAAGTAACCGCTAAAGAAGAGACTTGGCGAACTGCTGATTTAATTTGCTCTTCAGTCAATTCTTTTAAAGGATGAATATATGCAGAAAATAAAATTCCATCTCGAACTGCATAACGTGCATCTAACGCTAAACTAAAATTAGATATCATGACAGCATCAATCAACGTCTTATCTAATTCATTATATGTAGTAATGGGTGCAATTATTCGCATTCGATTTCGCACAGGATCTGAAATCAAATACATCTGCACATTTTGAAAAACGAACTGAACCCGCCCTTTTTCTCCTTCTGATTTAGAAGCTAATCCTTTAATTATTTCTTCCATTTGATTCAATGTCATTTCCTGTTTTTCAGCAAATGCAGTCGTGGAAAAACTGAATAATAATGACACTAAAATCACTATATTAATGAGTTTGTTTTTCATATTATATACCTCTACTCCTTATTGTCTTTATCTTATGCTTTCATTCCATCATATAACATAAGACAACCGCATAAAATAAGTAATGAAAAGTCTTTTACTATTCAGCATAGTTAGCATCAACGATTTAATCATTGTATTCACACCAAAATCACATATAATTCCCGCATCAGATTTTGGTGCAGTTTATAATTTTTATCTGTGAACTGCTTGGGAAGTTGGTGCGAATCCAACACTGCCCCCGCAACGGTAAATTAATTCATTATTAAGTCCGATACCAAGCCAATTTCTTGTTTCTTGATGGAGCGGAGGGCCTTCCATCGTGGGCAAACAGCTTCTTGATTGAACTGTTCCTACCTGACTTTCCTCGCTCAATCACCTTAAATTATTTTTTGCCTTTAATAGGCACAGGTGTTTGAAATGAATAAAACCTTATTATCTGTTGCACTAAGTGCAATCTATTGTGTTGCAATAGCAGAATCCAAACCAACAGAAATTGTTATTACTGCCAAAGGACAACAATCTTTATCCGACGTCGCTTCAACAGCACACGTGTTCACCCAAAAAGACATTGAAGAGTCGCAAAGCTCTGACATTACGGCATTACTTGATTCAGTAAGCGGCATTAGTATCACTCGAAATGGCTCGCGAGGTACAGTTTCAAGTGCATTTATTCGTGGTGCAGACAGTACACAAACTATTGTATTAGTCGATGGAGTTCGAATTGGAAGTGCAACGCTAGGCTCAACAGAATTAGGCCATATTCCATTAGAATTTATAGAACGTATTGAAGTTGTTAAAGGCCCTCTTTCAGGCCTATATGGTGCTGACGCAATTGGCGGCGTTATCCAACTATTTACAAAAAAGCCTTCTCAAAGTCAAAGCAGTGTCAAACTTTCCGCTGGCAGTTTTGGTCATGAAAAAGCTTCAGTCGCTTTTAGCAATTCAACCTTTCGTATTTCAGCAAGCCGCGAAGAAAACACAGGCATTGACTCAACTACTACAGTTACTGAAGGCAATGATGATGATGATGGTTTTGAAGAAACCGCTATTAATATAGGTACAAACTTTTCGTTAGGGAATTTAGCCAATGTTTCTATCTCTGGTTTTTTTGCTGACAATGAAATTGAATTTGACAATACTTTTGGAGCAGACACTGGTTTTATAACAGAAAATGAAATCAGCACAATTTCTGCTAATTTCACTGGCAAATACAGTGATGCGATCAAGTGGTCTTCAGTTATTGGTTTCACCAATAATGATTCATTCACGGAAGCATTCTCTTCTCAAGCAGACACGCAACGCCTAACACTATCTTCGCAACTTGAAATTAATCTTTCGAGTAATCATTTATTGATTCTAGGCAGTGATTATTTTGACGAAGAGATTACAACTCTTACACCATTCCCTGAAGATTCACGTGACAACACAGGCATTTTCTCGCAACTGCAAAGTCAATTTGGCAAATTAGGTGTTGTAGCAAACATACGTTTTGATGATAACTCAGCGTATGGCAATCAAACTAATGGTAGCCTAGCTTTAACTTATTCACTCTCGCAAAATACCCGTCTAACGGCTAGTTACGGCACGGCTTTTCGAGCGCCAACGTTTAATGAATTATTTTTTCCAGATTTTGGTAATCCAGATTTAGAACCTGAAGAATCCCAAACATTAGAAGTATCTTTGCGAGGCAATGTGGGCAATACACAATGGCGCATTTCTGCTTTTGACACCACTATCGACGATTTAATTGAATTTACAGCACCAACTTTCTTACCAGTCAATATCAACGAAGCCACTCTTCAGGGTGTTGAATTAGAACTTGGTACAAAAATCGGCCAATGGTCATTATCAGGCTCTTTGAATTTCTTGGATGCAACTGATGAAGCCACTGGTTTGGAATTAGTTCGTCGCCCAGAACAAACCTTGAAAATTTCAGTTGATCGAGCATTTGGTAACTTTGGATTTGGCGCTGATTTATTAGCTGAAAATGGTCGATTTGATGTAGACACTGAACTAGATAGCTTTCAATTAGTTAACTTAAGAGCTGCTTATAAAATAACCGATAAATTTAATATAAGCGCCAAAGTTGGCAATTTGTTTGATGAAGATTATGAACTTATTAGTGGCTTTAATACTGAAGATCGTTCTATTTTTGTAACAGGTAATCTGACATTCTAAATCGAAATTAAAAATGCTCTTAGAAAAGCTCGGGATTTTTCATCTCGGGCTTTTTCTTTATACTCACAAACAATCATCAATAAATAACTAATAGCACCGAATGCAAAATGCAGTCATCACTAACTAAGCAACACAAATTTAAAAGACTCTTGCTAATAGGCATGGCAATTGTATTGTGTATTTGTTTTTTGATTTCATTATCGCTAGGCAGTATGCAAATTCCTACCGCCGACATTTTTACAATAATCAACCCCTTTTCAAATCAAACATCCGAATCAAGCTTTACCTTAATCATAGAAAAAATTCGTTTACCGCGCGCCTTACTCGCCTTACTAGTCGGAGCTTGTTTAGCTAGTTGTGGCGCAATCACGCAAGGCTTATTCCGCAATCCTTTAGCTGACCCGTCACTGATCGGAGTTTCTGCAGGCGCTTCCATTGGAGCTACAATCATTATCGTACTGGGTACACAATGGCTAAACTTAAGCGATTTTCAACAAAACGGCTTAGGATTATCAATAGTCAGCATTGGGGCTTTTATTAGTGCTCTTATCACTGTGTTATTAATCTACCGCCTATCAACCAATGCCAATGGCACTTCAGTTGCCACCATGTTATTAGCAGGCATTGCCATCACCGCATTGGCTGGTGGTTTCACCAGTTTGTTAGAATACTTCTCTGACAATAACGCGCTAAGACGTATCAGCCTTTGGCAAATGGGAGGCTTGGATGCTGCCAACTATACACATGTCACCCTCATGAGTGTGGTTGTTGTCATTTTACTGGTGTTTTTCAAACAGCAAAGTACTGCCCTCAATGCCTTATTACTTGGTGAATCTGAAGCACGACATCTTGGCATTGCTGTCCAAAAAACTAAATTAAAACTCGTGATATTAGTTGCAGCTGGGGTTGGAATTTCTGTTTCACTCGTTGGTGGAATTGGATTCATCGGTTTAGTTGTGCCACACATCATGCGTTTAATTATTGGTCCTGATCATCGCTTCCTTATCCCTGCCAGCTTTATTGCGGGTGCAATCTTATTATTAATTGCCGACACACTTGCTCGCACTATTATTTCACCAGCAGAAATCCCTGTTGGCATCATCACTGCTCTAGTTGGCGCGCCTTTCTTTATTTCTTTGCTAAAAAATCGCCATCGTTATGGCATGCAAGAGGCATAAGCAACATGAGCATTTGCATCGATAACATTAGTGTAAACAACGACAATGTATCCGTTTTAACTAAAGTGTCGGCTCACATTCACGCAGGCAAAATTACCACCATTATTGGTGCAAATGGAGTCGGGAAATCAACCTTATTAAAAGCAATTATAGGTGACATTCCCATCACTTCAGGTCAAATAAAAATACATGAGCAACATATCAATCCCAAACACAATGACAATCATCGTGCTAGAAATTTAGCTTTTTTACCGCAACTGAGTTTATTGAATTTTCCATTTACAGTAGAAGAAGTAGTGCGGTTGGGAAGAATTCCTCATAACACGGGTGACAAATTAGACACTGAAATCATTCGCCAGAGTCTCGCTACGATGGAAATGACTGAGTTTTCTCAGCGGCCTTACCCACAACTATCAGGCGGTGAAAAACAACGAGTGCAATTAGCGCGCGTGTTTGCACAAATCTGGAGGGGTGAAGACACACCCAATCCACGAATACTATTGCTTGACGAACCAAACACTTCACTGGATTTAGGTCATCAACAAATGCTCATGCAGTTTTTACAGATTTTTTCTCAATCCAATATCGCTATTGTGATGGTTCTGCATAATTTAAACACTGCTGCTAACTATTCCGATGAATTAATTGCTTTACATGCAGGCAAGGTGCTAACAACTGGTACACCAGAACAAGTATTAACTCCTGCTACTATTAAAGAATTATTCGCTATTAACTGTCAAGTTACGAAAAATCCTAGCTCCGGCAAACCCGTCATATTAGAAGAATAATTACTTAATCTCATGTCAATCAAAAGCAACCGACATCATTTAATTTTAGGCGGCGCTCGCAGTGGAAAAAGTCACTTTGCCGAAAACCTTATTTTTAACTCAATAACAAAGAAAGAACCTTCGACAGCCTATTACTTAGCCACTGGCGAAGCCTTAGATGATGAAATGCGCAAACGCATTGAGCGTCATCAAACAGATCGTGAACAAACCCAAGCAACAACTAATTTTCAATGGAACTTAATTGAAGAACCACTTGAACTCGGCAAAGTGTTAAACACACTTTCAAATACCGATACAGTGTTAATTGAATGCTTAACTTTATGGCTGAGTAATTGTCTCCACCATGATTGTTGGTCTGAACAAAAACAACATTTTTTACAAAATATAGAACAAAGCGAAGCGCGAATAATCATGGTCAGTAATGAGGTAGGAACTGGCATTATGCCAACAAACAAACTTGCTAGGCAGTTTATTGATGAATCAGGTTGGCTACACCAAGAACTTGCTAAAAAATGCGCAAATGTCAGCTTAATTACCGCTGGTTTAGCCCAGAAATTAAAATAAACGCTATGAAAAATTGGTACACAACCCCTTGTCCAACGCCTAGTGATAAATCAAGAAATGCTGCTCAAAGCAGGCAAAATCAATTGACAAAACCCGCTGGATCTTTGGGCAGACTTGAAGACATTGCCATTGAATTTGCTGGTTGGCAATCAACAGAAAAACCACAGCTTAAAACAAGCCTAATTCGAGTGTTTGCAGCAGATCATGGAATCTGTGCGCAAAACATTTCAGCTTTTCCACAAGAAGTAACGACGCAAATGGTGAGTAATTTTATTCATGGTGGTGCTGCAATCAGCGTATTAAGTGAACAAGAAAGTGCTGATTTCGCGGTAGTCAATATAGGGCTTGCTAATCCTTTGCCCAACAAACAAGACCTACTCTCCAATCCAAAACTCATTAATACACCAATAGCACCTGGCACTAAAGATTTCAGTCAACAAGCAGCAATGCAAGAGAGTCAAACTCAACAAGCTTTAGATATCGGTCGAGACATTATCGAATCCCAGCTGGAAAAACTACCTCAATTATTTATCGGTGGTGAAATGGGCATTGGCAACACCACTTCAGCTTCTGCAATTTATTGCGCTTTATTAGGCATCTCCACAACACAAGCAGTGGGGCCTGGCACCGGATTAACAGCTACAGAAATTGAACGTAAAGCTCAAATCATTCAAGTTGCCATAGAAAAACATCGTATAGATCCAAAAGATCCTTTTGTCGTTTTACAGACTTTTGGTGGTTTTGAAATTGCTGGCTTGGTTGGTGCCTATATTGCTGCCGCTCAAAACAAAATTCCAAGTTTAATCGATGGATTTATCAGCACGGCAGCTGCACTAATTGCTTGTCAACTCAATCCATCGAGTCGAAATTGGTTGTTATTTTCTCATCAATCGGCGGAACCTGCGCACGCTAAAGCGCTTGACTATTTTCAGGCAAAACCATTACTTGATATTGGCATGCGCCTAGGTGAAGGCAGTGGTGCTGCGGTCTGTTTACCATTATTAAAAAGCGCTTTGTCAATTCACAACAATATGGCAACTTTCGCAGAAGCTGCTGTTGCGGGAAAAACAGATGAAACAACACGTATATAAATTGCAGCGCTTTATCTGCTTAAGCGTCTTATTAATCGCTTATTCTCCATCAGCCACTTCAGCAAAAGCAATCAGTGTTACTGATGATAGTGGTGCAATTATCAGCCTTAAACAACCTGCGTCTCGGATACTAGCTTTAGCCCCACATATCATTGAAAACGTTTACAGTGCTGGTGCAGGTGATTTACTGGTTGGCAGTGTTAGCTATGCTAACTACCCTCCAGAAGCTGAATCATTACCACAAGTTGGTGGCTACAATAAATACAATATCGAAGCCATTGCCGCACTCAAACCTGATGTCATTTTTGCTTGGCAATCTGGCACACCAAAACATTTCTTTGACAAAATAAAACAGCTTGGCATCCCTCTTTACATAGACGAGCCTAGCACTATGCAAGAAGTAGCAACAGCAATTCGCAATATCGGCATATTAACTGGCAAACAGCACATTGCTGAATTAAGTGCTAAAAAGTATCTAGATGAATTAGCTTTGTTGCGCCAATCACAAACTGGCAAAACACCTATTTCGGTCTTCTATCAAGTTTGGCACGATCCAATCTACACCATCAATGGCAAGCAAATCATCAGTGACGTATTGCGTTTATGTGGCGGGATAAACATCTATGCCGATGAAAAAATCAAAGCACCCATTATTACTATTGAATCTTTAATTGAGCGTAATCCTGATGTCATTATCACAGGCACAAATCATAAATCAGGCGTTGAACCATTATTGCGTTGGCAACAGTGGCCGACTATGACTGCGGTCAAAACGAATAATCTATTCACTGTGAATGCAGATATTGTTAGTAGGCATACTGCCCGTATAATTCAGGGAGCACAATCTGTATGCGAAAAATTCGATACAGCCAGAAACAATTTAAGTTCTCACCAAATAAAATGAACTGGCAGCAAGAAAAACACTATTTTCTGACTGCTGTGATGTTTTTCACCCGCTTTCAAGTGCCTGTGTCATTACCTTACTCGGATGAAATACAACATTTTTCACGTAAATACTTTCCCTTTATTGGTGTTCTTATTGGCAGTTTAGCTGCACTCACTATTTACTTAACAAACCTAGTGCTCCCCCTACCCCTTGCTGTGGTCTTGTCGATAGTCATCAGTGTGCTAATAACTGGCGCTTTGCATGAAGATGGATTTGCGGATTGTTGTGACGGCTTTGGCGGCGGCTGGCAGAAACAGCAAATACTCAGCATCATGAAAGATAGCCGCGTCGGCACTTATGCAGTCGTATGCCTATCGCTACTATTAGCAATAAAAATATTAAGCTTAATCGAATTGGGCAGCATCTCTTTAACTTTATTACTAGTTACTTATATCAATGGACATTCATTGAGTCGTCTAGGCGCATCGTTGTGCATTGATTGTTTAGACTATGTCCAAAACGATGAACAAAGCAAAGCCAAATCAATGGCTTCGAAAAAATTATCCTACAAGAGCTTAATATTTAGTGCTGTATTAATCACGCCATTTTTTTTCTTATTATTAGCTGTAAATCCTGCTTATGTGTTTAGTCTAATTCCGATGTGGTTGACATTTCTATTGATCACTCGTTACTTTAAAAAGCGAATTGATGGTTATACAGGCGATTGTTTAGGTGCGATGCAGCAAGTACTGGAAGCTGTTTTTTATCTCAGCATTATTGCTTTGAGTCTGACTTAATTTGCGCAATGGAAATTCATTTTATTCGCCATACAACACCTCAAATTGCACCAGGGATTTGTTATGGACAAGCGGATATTGGTGTTTCTGATAGCTTTAAAGAAGAATCAAAGCAAATTCTAAGTGTATTACAACAAGCAAAAAGTTCAAATGGATATGATTATATTTTCACAAGTCCTGCAAAACGTTGTCTCCTTTTGGCGGAAAAAATCAATCAAAACCAGAACACATCAATTGAATTATCGATCCGCTCAGAACTGCAAGAAATTAATTTTGGAGATTGGGAGTTGCGCGTATGGGAAGATATACCAAGAATTGAAACACAGCCCTGGACAGATGACTTTATTCATTCTCGCCCTCCACAAGGGGAAAGTTTATTAGAAATGCAAACTAGAGTAGAGACCTTTCTGAAGGAAATATTCTCTCTAGAAATAAAATATGCAGCTGTGTGCACACATGCAGGCGTCATGCGATTGATTGCAGCAAAATACTTAAAAATCCCTTTGGCTGAAATTTTTAATATTCAGATCAGTTACGGCCAAATATTAACTGTCACAAAACAGTTCAATACGCTTTCTGCACGCATAACCCCCTAAACAAACATCTCACCATTAAATTGCAATTAAACATTAAAGCCAACATTAACTATTTGACATATAAAGACTTTTAATGGCATTCTGAATGAAGAAAAGCAATAAAAATACAACATACAACATACGCCGTACAACATAAGAGGATATCCCATGAAAACAAATCTACAAAAAAAGCTAATTTATAGCTCACTCACCACAGCATCTATCCTTATTTCAACAGTTGTAAACGCGGCTGGCTTTGCTTTGCGTTCACAAAGTGTCCATGGCCAAGGGTCAACATTTGCAGGTATTGCTGCAGGTGGCAACCTCTCTGGCGCTTTTGCGAACCCAGCTATCTTTGGCCACGTTGAAAAATCAGAAATTCAAGGTGCTTTAAGCATTGCTGATGTGCAATCTGATATTCAATCAACTGGCTCGACTCCTTTTCTTTTTCAAGATCTAGAAGAAACTGGCGATGTTGGTGGTACTGGTGTAATTCCTAATTTTTATTATGCTAATCGTCTTAATGACAAATGGGCATGGGGTGTATCCATTAACGCGCCTTATGGCTCTGAAACCAATGCAGACAGAGGCTCACGCAGTCAATTTATCAGCTTAGATGCTGAATTAGCCTCGATCAACATAAGCCCAACTATCACCTATGAACCAGTTAAGAATTTAGTTCTAGCAGCAGGCATACAATTCCAATACTTTGATGTTGAAGTCACTCGCGCCTTACCCGTAGGAGCAAGTGCAGGTGTTTTTTCAGCCAGCGATCCAGTGTTAGGTCTTGAAGGTGATGATTTTGGTATAGGTTTCACACTTGGTGCTACTTATAAATTTGGTAATAGCTCGCTTGGCGCCGGTTTTCGTTCTGCTGTTGATCACAATCTCACAGGCAGTTTAACTATTGACGATTTCGGTGTGAATTCTGATATCAATCTTGATATTGAACTCCCATGGGTCTTAACTTTAGGCTGGAAGCAACAACTGTCGGAAAAATTCACACTTGGTGTGACTTTTGAACGAACCAATTGGTCTTCAGTCGACACTTTACCCGTCATAAGCAATGCCACTGGTAGTATTGCAACTGTTCTAGGTCAACCAGTCGCAATACCACTCGAATATGTTGACACTAACTTCTACACTATTGGTGGCGAATATCAATATTCTAAAACATTGATGTTACGTGCGGGTATTGGTCTGGACGAAGCAACTGTGACAGACACAACACGATCAACACAGCTACCCGATAATGACCGTTTATGGATCTCACTTGGCTTCACTAAACAATTTAAAAATGGACTATCATTTGATTTTGCTTATAACTATGTCACGCTAACGGAAGAAGCCGAAATCAACGTTGTTCCTGGGCATGTTGCTTTTACTGGATTGCCGTTCACTGGTGTATCAGATCCAGAAGTGCATATTTTAGGCTTTGCATTAACAAAACGATTTTAGTCATTCTAAAATGACACTAAAAAGGCTCTGAATCATAAGGATACAGAGCCCTTTTTAATAACATTATTCTAAGCTTGATCATTACGCAAATATTGTGTTTACAAACATGGTCATTGACTAAGAAAACTGGTAATTTACGCCCTGTAAAAAACGCGCATAATGATAAGCTTTTAAGTATTATTCAGCATGCGCACAAAACTTGGTTTACACTATCCACATGCCAGCACAAAACACACAAGAACAACGCCAAATCTTAGTCACCAGCGCCCTGCCTTATGCCAATGGGGATATTCATTTGGGTCATCTGGTTGAATACATTCAAACCGATATTTGGGTGCGTTTCCAGAAAATGCGTGGTCATGATTGCCACTACTTTTGCGCCGATGATGCGCATGGCACGCCCATCATGTTGCGCGCCAAACGTGAAGGCATTACACCGCAAGAATTGATCGATCGCGTCAATAAAGACCATCAAGCTGACTTTGCTGGTTTTCATGTCGATTTTGATCAATATTACAGCACGCATTCACCTGAAAACGAGGCTTTGTGCCAAGAGATATATACCAAGCTTCAAGACAATGATTACATTGTCACCAAAACGATCAAACAAGCTTATGACGAACAAGAAGGCATGTTCTTACCTGACCGTTTTGTCAAAGGCACTTGCCCAAAATGTAAGGCTGAAGATCAATATGGTGATAATTGCGAAGTCTGTGGCAGCACCTATGATCCAACTGATTTAATCAACCCAGTCTCTGTTTTATCTGGCAAACCGCCAGTAGAACGTGATTCTGAACACTTCTTTTTTAAACTGGGCTTTTTTGAAGAATATTTAAGAAATTGGATGAAAGATGGTAGCGTTAGACCTGAATACGGCAGTACTCAACCTGAGATTTTTAATAAACTACAAGAATGGTTTGATACAGGTTTACAAGATTGGGATATCAGCCGTGATGCGCCTTATTGGGGCTTTCAAATTCCTGGTGCTAAAGACAAGTATTTTTATGTTTGGCTCGATGCCCCAATTGGCTATATGGCATCGCACAAGCATTGGTTATCAAACCATAGCGAACACAAAGATAATGTCGAAGAGGCGTTTAATGCCGTATGGCAAAAAGACAACAACACCGAGCTATATCACTTTATTGGTAAAGACATCGCCTATTTCCATACTCTGTTTTGGCCAGCCGTACTCGAAGGCGCTGGCTTACGGAAACCGAACGGGGTTTTTTGTCATGGTTTTTTAACTGTGAATGGCGCTAAAATGTCTAAATCACGTGGCACGTTTATCAATGCAAAAACATATTTAAAACACTTAAATCCTGAATATTTACGTTATTACTTTGCTGCCAAGCTAAATGATAAAGTGAGTGATATTGACCTTAATTTGGAAGATTTTAGCCAACGAGTAAACTCTGATTTAGTTGGTAAAGTGGTGAACATCGCTTCACGCTGCTCTGGCTTCATCAAGAAACGCTTTGATGGTCAATTATCAGCAGAGCTTGCTGAGCCAGCGCTCTATAAAGCATTCACTGACGCAGCTGAACCCATTGCTGATCGTTATGAACGCCGGCTATATTCATTGGCAATGCGCGACATTATGTTTTTAGCTGACAAAGCTAATCAATACATTGATGAAAACAAACCGTGGCAAATGATCAAGGAAGAAGATCAAATTGATCAAGTGCAGGCAGTTTGTACTATGGGCATTAATTGTTTTCGCGCCTTAGTCATTCTATTAAAACCAGTATTGCCTGAGCTCAGCAAACAAGCCGAAGTATTTTTGAATGTCGATGCCTTGCTTTTTGATGACATTTACACACCACTAACAAACCACAAAATTAATAAATTCAAACCGTTAATGACCCGCGTTGAAAGTGAGTCGATTGAAAAAATGATTGAAGACAGCCAAGAAAGCCAAAAACAAGAAAATAAACCCGTATCTGGACCATTAGCCGATGATCCAATTGCAGACACTATCAATTTCGATGATTTTGCTAAAATTGACTTAAGAATCGCCAAAATTACTAATGCAGAACATGTGGAAGGTGCGGATAAATTATTGCAACTGACACTCGATATAGGCGGCGAAACACGCAATGTCTTTGCTGGCATCAAATCGGCCTATGCGCCAGAAGACTTGATTGGCAAACATACGGTCATGGTCGCGAATCTAGCGCCAAGAAAAATGCGCTTTGGTTTATCTGAAGGCATGGTTCTAGCTGCTGGCCCAGGTGGGAAAGACTTGTTTATTCTGGAACCACATGATGGTGCACAACCGGGACACAAGGTTAAATAATAAAACATACAGCGATGTCTGAGCTTGAAGCAAAAATCAAATCCATTGATGAATGGCTGCCACAAACTCAGTGCACTCAATGTAGTTACCCTCGCTGTTTAGATTATGCCGAAGCCATTGCGAATGGCGAAGCCGACATAAATCAATGCCCACCGGGTGGTGACACCACTATTCGCGGCTTAGCTGCACTGCTCGGCAAAATGGGCAAACCATTGAACCCAAAATATGGTGAAACCAAACCACGCGAAGTGGCGATGATTGATGAAGAGCGATGTATCGGCTGTGTGATGTGCATCAAACCCTGCCCAACCGATGCGATTATCGGTTCAGCCAAACATATTCATACGGTCAAAGCTGACGATTGCACTGGTTGTGGTCTGTGTATTGATCCGTGTCCCGTTGATTGCATCGAGATGCAAGCAGTTGACTCAATGCAGGCTAAACTGCATTGGCGTTGGTCTGAATACAGCCCCGAACAAACGCAAAAAGCTCGAGAACAAACACAAGCTAAGTTAGAGCGTGAAGAAGCTAGAGAAAAAGCCATTGTTGCCAATAAAAAACTTAAAGCTATGCGTAAATCTAGCCCTGATGATTTAAAGCTCGACATTCTCGCTGCGGTGAAACGCGCTAATGCCAAAAAAACATCTGATGGTTAAAGCATAAACAAGGGCATATGAATAAAGATATTCGCACCGAAATTTTCAGTCGATGGCGAGAAGCCAATCCAAATCCAACCACAGAACTGAAATATGACAATGCATTTGAACTACTCATTGCTGTCATTTTGTCTGCGCAAGCCACCGATGTCGGCGTCAACAAAGCTACGGACAAACTCTATCCTATCGCAAACACTCCAGAAGCAATTTATGCTTTGGGCGTGGCAGGGTTAAGTGAATACATCAAAACCATTGGCTTATACAACAGCAAAGCTAAAAATGTAATCGCTACTTGCAAGATGCTTATCGACTTACATAATAGTGAAGTTCCCAACAACCGCGAAGCCTTAGAAGCTCTGCCTGGCGTTGGCAGAAAAACTGCTAATGTCGTATTAAATACCTTCTTTGGCCAACCAACCATGGCAGTTGATACACACATCTTTCGCATATCCAATCGCACAAAAATAGCCTCTGGGAAAAATGTCTTAGAAGTCGAAAAACGCTTATTACGCGTCATCCCAAAAGAATTCATTGTAGACGCCCACCATTGGCTAATTTTACATGGACGTTATGTTTGTACAGCCCGCAAGCCAAAATGCAGTCAATGTATTATCAGTGATTTATGCGAATACAAACAAAAAGTATTTTAAGCCTGTTTTTTGAAAAACTAACAGTCATTCTTCTGAAAAGCCTTCTCCAATCGCAACAAATTACGCTTATTAGAATTAGAACTTTTAAATAATTAATTAATAGATTATTTTTCTTTGTATGTAAGGAAATATTTATAAAGCATGAAAGGTCTATGCAAACAAGACAAACATAGCCAATTTCGTTAGAATCAACAGATAAAAGAACATCACATAAAGGTTCAAACTTAGAATAATCAATATGAATACAGCGCTCAAAAAATTAGAAAGTATTGCCGTAAAATCCAGCTATCAAGTGCCTGATTGTGGGCCAGAATTTTCTAAATTACTTGCTGAGAATGGCATCCAGTTAAAACGTGCTGAAACTTCTGAGATTCAAATCAATCTTGGCAAGCTATGCAATCTAGCCTGTCACCATTGTCATGTCGATGCAGGTCCAAATCGCACTGAAAATATGACTTGGGAGACCATGCAGAAGATTCTGAACTGGCTAGATTCAACCCAAATCAAAAAAGCCGATTTAACTGGTGGTGCCCCAGAATTAAATCCACATTTTCGCCAATTCTGTGATGAACTCATTAACAAAGGCATCCAAATCACTTCACGTTGTAATATCACCGTGCTCTATGAAAATGGACAAGAAGATTTAGCTCAATGGTATGCAGAGCGAAACATTCGCTTGGTATGCTCCTTACCCTGTTATACAGAAGACAATGTTGATGCTCAACGCGGTAAAGGGGTATTTGATAAAAGTATCTCTGGTTTACAATGGCTTAATTCTCTAGGCTATGGCATTAAACCAGAGTTATCATTGGACTTGGTTTATAACCCTGGGGGTGCTTTTCTTCCTCCAGAACAAATGGGCTTAGAAAAAGAATATCGTGCAATGCTGCAAGAAAACTTTGATATTAAATTTAGCAATCTAATCGCAATTGCTAACATCCCTATTAATCGTTTTGCCCACAGCTTAAGACGTGACGGGAAGCTCGAGGAATATCAAGAACTCCTTGTTAGCAATTTTAATGCTGCAACAATTGAAGGTTTAATGTGCAGGCATTTATACAATATAGATTGGTTAGGCCAAGTATATGACTGTGATTTTAATCAAATGTTAGACATGCCGATGTCAAATAGAAAAACACGGTTTATCTGGGATATTAATCACAGTAAAAGTGAAAATTCCCCTATAGCAGTAGATAGGCATTGTTTTGGTTGTACGGCTGGCTCTGGCAGCAGTTGCAGTGGATCTTTAGCATAGGATATATTACTTGCTTGAATCGAATATTTTAAATAGATATGAACAGACCTAGTCGCAATGAAATAGAGCAGTCTTTATCAGATTCTATTCGTAAAACTCCAATTCGAGTTGAACGTTCTTCGCTCGACTTGCCAACTAAAGACTCTCATCGTCAATCTCGGGTCATTGGTGGCAACTTAGATGGAGTTAGTCGCCAAGTTCCTAAACGTAACTATGCTGGATGGATAATTGCTGCTTGTTTAGTTTTATTCTCAGGTCTTATATTTGTTATACCCGAATTTACCAATAAAATACCAAAAATCACTCAAAATCAATCAACAATACCAGCAAACGATTTATATAACCAGAACATAGAGAAAATTGCAGAAGAGACGCCCAATGGTAATGGCGAAAATTCGTTTACACTCTCAGATGATCGCAATCGAGCAGCCGATTATCGTCAAACAGAATTGCTCCAAAAAAAACTACTAGAATTAAAAACAAAAGCTGAAGCTTCAATCGTTAAAGGTGACTTTACCAGTCCCATTAATGATAACGCTTTAATTTATTATCAGGAAATGTTGGCTTTAGACAGCAATAATATCGCTGCAACGGATGGTATTAATTATATGCTCAATCGTTTACTAACTGTTGGCAATGAAATGCTTATTGCAAATGACGTAACCACCGCAAAAAAAGCTCAAGAATCATTGGCTACAATTGATATTGAGTCAGTAGAATATTTTGATTTAACTGAAGCGATTAGTGCTTATGAAGTAAAACAAAAACAGCAAGTTATCAATCAGAAAATAACAGTGCTATTCAAACAAGCTGATCAAGCTGCTAAAAAAAATAACTTAGTCAAACCAAACAAAAGGAATGCTACTTTCTTTTATCAAGAAATTTTAAAACTTGATCAAAAAAACAGCAAAGCTCGTCAGGGTCTTGAAACAATTCGTCAAAATTATGCTGATCTTGCTGAACAGCAAATTAATGACCGTCAGTGGGATAAGGCTGAAGCTACAATTGAAAATTTAAGTTTAGCAAGTGAAGATTCTGTACTAACTACTTTTTTAAATAAACGTCTTGACGAAGCGAAAAACAAACCAGAGTTGACCTCTGAGGAAAATGTTGCTGAGAATAATTCTAATGCTGATCAAAACGAAACTACTGTATTCGCACCGTTTCCGAACAATTCTGAGGCAACATCAAATCAAAATAACATAAATCCTGAATCTCAAACTTCACCTATTCAATCAAATAAAAACAATTCTCCGGCTCCAATCACAGACCTCAGTATTTCTTCAAATGATACGACCATTGCACAACGAGAAAGAGATTCATTAAGAGCGGTCGCACCTGTAACGGACGCACTAAATCCTGCTCCACCTGCTCCACCTGCTCCACCTGCTCCACCTGTTCCACCTGCTCCAAATAATGCACAAAATATTCCAACTCAGGACAACCCAAGTAGCACTGCGGTTGCAAACCCTCCGAATGTACCTGCTGCCGTAGATATCAACCAAGATCAGAATCAACTAACCACTGGTTTACAAGCCTACTACAACGGAGAATACATCACGGCTTTTTCAAATTTAGCCCCATTGGCTGATAAAAATATTACACGCGCACAAATTCGTATTGGCTATATGTACCAGTTTGGTCGGGGTGTAGCCCAAGACCAAGCATTAGGCTCACAATATTTACGCACTGCATTACCTGACTTAATTAAGCGTGCACAACAGAGTCAATCATGGGCTCAGTCTGATCTTGGATCTTTGTATGAAGACGGCATTATAGTCACCCAAAGTTATGATGAGGCACTTAATTGGTACCGCAAAGCTGCAGCTCAAAATTACCCTGGCGCACAAACTAATTTGGGCAATATGTATTTCTTTGGTAAAGGCGTTGAACAAAGCCAAGACGAAGCTATTAAATGGTATCGTCTCGCAGCCATAGGTGGTGATGCAATAGCCAAACAAAACTTGATTCAGCTTGAAGCAGTCAGTTTTTAGTCCAACTAATATCATACTTTTAATCTATCTTATTAGGTAATTTTCATTTGCCTAACATCAGAATATAAGCATGAAACGTCTATCATTAACGGCGTACTTATTAAAAATCTTTATCCAAAAGAGTATCGTTATCTAATTAGTTTCAAAACTTTATTTATACACAATTAATTTCATAAAAAATGAGATTTTTCTATGAAAAAGAAGGTCTGTATAGTAACGAATTAAACTAATAAACAATCAGCATGAAAAAACTATCCTATCTATTTTGCATATTTCTTTTTTTCGGACTGTTTTTAAACACTGCATCAATTGCTAATAATCAACTTAAAAGTCTAAATCTAGACGAGCTTTTCTCATTATTAAAAGCAGAAACTGATGAAAAAAAAGCTCGAAAATACGAAAATCAAATTTGGCAAATATGGTTAAAACCTAAGAATGAAAAAATAAATGGACTAATGAATGATGCTTATTATTTTAGAAAGGAACTTAACATAACAAGTGCACTTGAAAGCCTAAATGAAATCATTAGCAAAGAACCAAACTATGCCGAGGCATGGAATCAACGAGCAATTGCTTATTACTATCAAAATAAATTTGATTTAGCATTGGTTGATATAGAAAAAACATTAGAACTTGAACCAAGGCATTTTGGGGCAATGGCTGGCAGAGCTGTGATTTATCTAAGAAAAAACAAACATGATCTAGCCAAAGCTAGCATTAAACAAGCATTAGAAATCCATCCTTTTTTACAAGAGAGAGAACTTTTTCCTGAACTTAATGAAAAAAACAATAATTAAAGCGCAGTAGATTATGGTTTTTTGTTAATCAAAAAATACTATCAACCTTGAATTTTTCAGCATCATAATCAGGCTCTGGATAAGCTGGTGCCATCGCTTCAATTGTTTCAACCAAAATTTTAGCGACTGCATAATCACGAAACCAACGGTTTTCAGCAGGAATGACATACCAAGGTGCATCAGAAGTAGAACAATTTTGTAAAGCTGAAGAAAAAGCTTGCATATATTCACCCCATTTCGCGCGCTCTACCAAATCTCCTGGGTTAAATTTCCAATTTTTCCCGGGCACTTCTAAACGATTCTTAAAACGTTCCAACTGGTATTCAGGTGAAATATTTAGCATAATTTTCACAACTTTTGTCTGATTATCAGCAAGTAAACTCTCAAATTGATTAATCCGTTTGTAACGCTGATCAATCTTTTGTTGACTCACCCAATCATGCACTTTCACAATTAAGACATCCTCATAGTGTGAACGATTAAAAATAACCATCTCACCCGCTTTTGGTACTACCTTATGAATCCGCCAGAGAAAATCATGTGCCATTTCTTCTTTAGTAGGTTTACCAAAACTTTGCGTCCTAACACCATGCGCGGATATGTTTTTAGTCAATTTACCAATCGTACTATCTTTGCCAGCAGCGTCCATGGCTTGTAGTACTAACAACAGACTTTGTTTCTTCTCTGCATATAAACAATCATGAAGTTCAGCGAGGCGTTTATATAACTTTTTAGTTGCATTTTTAACCTCATCTTTTGTCAAATCAAAAGTCTCATCAGTATTATGGTTACCTAATGACAAAACCTCACCCTGTTTAACTTTTAAATTCTCGATAGAAAACTGACTCATAGATACCTCAATGAAACTTACTCGCTTATAATTTCAATAGAAAATGCTAGAATGCAGCCTTCAATTTATAGCCACATTATTTTCTTATTAGCTTACCAAGCTCAGCAAAGTATTTAAACCAAAAAAATACATGTCAACAAGCAACCAATTATCACTGGAAAATATTTGCTGTATCCGCGGCAACAACACCTTGTTTACAAGTCTCAATTCCATAGCCATCAATGGAGATATATTACGTATTCGAGGAGAAAACGGTAGTGGTAAAACTAGCCTTTTGCGAATCATCGCTGGTATTACTTCGCCTGATGATGGACAAGTACTTTGGAATGGCGAAAGAATCAATAAATCAGACAGTTTTGCCAGCGACATTGCATATCTGGCACATAGAGATGGCATTAAAAATGAATTTACTGCTTTGGAAAATCTACGTTTTTATCAACAGTTATACCATCAAAATAACCCGCAAGAACTTCTTGATATTTTAACCGCACTAGATATCAGCCACACAGCCTATATCCCCGCTCGACAACTTTCTTTTGGTCAACGTCGACGATTAGGATTTGCACGATTATTATTGGCATCAACTAAACTTTGGCTGCTCGACGAACCTTTTACAGGCATTGATGTCGAGGGACGCAGTTTATTAGAACAGCATTGTTTAAACTTTTTAAACAAAGGCGGCATCATCGTCTTAACACATCATGCTGAAATAGAAAACTCAGCCCTCATCGCAAGAGAAAAATCCATTGACCTCACCACATTCAACCCAATTTATACACACGCTGAAACAGAGACTGCCTAGACATGAATAACACAGCAACTCAAATAGGCAATTTTTCTAGCTTCTCTCTATTTGTAAGCCGTGAGTCAGCTCTACTTTGGAGCAATCAAGAAAACATTGTTCAACCATTATTTTTTTTCTTGATTACCGTTTCTCTTTTTCCATTTAGTCTTGGCAATGACCCAGAATTATTAAAAACAATCATGCCTAGCGTATCTTGGGTAGCTATTGTATTGGCCATCATGATGAGCCTAAGCAGTTTATTTCGTGGAGATTACGAAGATGGCTCGCTTGAACAATGGCTTATTGGAAATCGATCTTTATCTTTGATCTCATTGGCAAAAGTGCTAGTTTATTGGTTATTTAATGGTGTTTTCCTTAGTATCCTAGCGTGTATTGTTTGCCTTGCTAGCAATATTGATTTAGAACACATCAAAGTATTGTTTATATCCCTACTACTTGGCACAATCAGCCTACAATTAATTGGCGGTATTGGCGCAGCACTCACGGTCACAATCGAACGCAGTGGCTTATTAATAGCAATTGTTGTTTTACCCTTATTTATACCTATTCTAATATTTGGAGCAGGTGCAGTGGTAAGATCAGTGTCTGGTGAATCAGTTACTGGAGCTTTATATACCCTTGCTACACTATCCGTATTAGCGATCACTTTTGCTCCATTTGGCATGAGTTTTGCTCTACGTAATACGATTGAATAAACTACGGTCTAATTAGCTAGACATTATTAACGTTAAATAACAAGCAAAGAAACGGAAAATACAAAACCTATGTGGCAAGCCATTAAAAACTTTTATCACCGTTTAGGTAGTCCTCGAGAATTCTATCGAATTGCTGGTTATTGGATTCCCATTTTTGGTGCCATTGCTGCGATTTTGTTTGTTATCGGTGCTTTTCTAGGGCTCGTTATTGCGCCTGCTGACTATCAGCAAGGTGATAGCTTTCGTATTATCTATGTGCACGTGCCTGCTGCCTGGATGTCTTTATTCATCTATGTCGTCATGGCCAGTGCTGGCGCAGTCGGTTTGATTTGGCGGATGAAAATGGCATTTATTGTACTCATCACCTCCGCCCCGATTGGCGCAACGTTTACCTTCCTTGCATTGGCGACCGGCTCACTGTGGGGTCGTCCAACTTGGGGCACTTGGTGGGAATGGGAAGCTCGCCTTACTTCCGAGCTAGTTTTATTATTTCTTTATTTCGGAATCATGGTGCTTTATTCAGCTTTTACTGAAAGAAAAACTGCCGAAAAAGCAGCTGCTATTTTATGTATTGTTGGCGTAATTAATATCCCAATCATCCATTATTCTGTCGAATGGTGGAACAGCTTACACCAAACATCGACCGTACTTCGCGAGGGTGGTCCAGCAATGCCTGCTAGCATGTTAATACCATTGATGATGATGGCCTTTGCCTACAAGTTCTTCTATGGTTGGTTAATGTTTATAAAAGCTCGCACGCAAGCATTAATTCAAGAACAAGGCAGCCAATGGGTTAAAGAAACCATTGAGGCAAAACTCAAATAGAAACACACAATGAATGACTTTAATTTCAATGAATTTATCGCGATGGGGGGCTATGCTAAATACGTCTGGTCGTCATGGGGATTAACCATCATCGCGATTGCTGGTTTAATTTTCAGCGCTTTAAGAACACGTAAACAAGTATATCGTAACTATCAAAAACAACAGCATCTTGCCGCTGCGCGCCAAGAACGCGTTAACAAACGCCAAACAAACTAAAGCACTTAATTTTGATCTTCGTTATGCTTTACTATCATTTATCTCTGAATTAATAGAATACGCAGTTTATTATGACCCCTAAACAAAAAAAACGCTTATCTGTTGTAGCTGCCATCTTAATCGGTGTTTCAATTGCAACAGTACTTGGCCTTACCGCCTTCAAAGAAAATATTCGTTTCTTTGTTGAACTAAAAGATGTTGAAAGCATCAATATAGACCAAAGTAATCAATACCGAATCGCTGGACTTGTAAAACCTGGCAGCATTGAAAAACAAGCTGATAACATCAGTTATGAATTTATTTTGACTGACTGCAAAGCCGATGTTTCAGTGTTCTATACAGGGCAGTTGCCCGATTTATTTCGTGAAGGCCAAACCATTGTTGCCAATGGTATATTTGATGCCAACAAAACTATGCAAGCCAGCGAAGTACTTGCCAAACATGATGAAAATTATGTGCCAACCGAAGCGGCAGCTAGCTTAATTGAAGAACAAAAATCTATCTGCATTGATAATATCAATGCAGAAAACGCTTCAGCTCAGCCTATTAGCAACTATTGAGTTATTCTTTAAGACTACTATCCATTACAATTTCATATTAAACGATTCCCTATATGCTTCCTGAGATTGCACAAATATCACTGATTCTGGCCTTAATCATTTCAATTTTTCAAGGCGTTTTTTGCTTTCAAGGCGAAGGGGCTCGTTTTGCCAAACAAGGCACCTATATGACCTTCATGTTGGTTGCGCTTGCATATGGCATTCTGACCTATAGTTTCATCATTCATGACTTTTCAATTGATTATGTCGCTTTAAATAGCAACCTGATTCAACCGCTGATCTATCGAATTTCAGGAGTTTGGGGCGCTCATGAAGGTTCATTACTATTATGGATTCTTATTCAAAGTACATGGACATTATTGGTCGCAATCTACAGTCGTAGCATTCCTTCAGAATTCACTACTCGCGTTCTATCAGTGCTCGCATGGATCAATGTTGGATTCTTAAGTTTTATGCTGTTCACATCTAACCCTTTTGCGCGCAAAATCCCTGTGCCTATTGATGGCCAAGAACTCAATCCATTACTGCAAGACCCTGGCCTTGCAATTCATCCGCCGCTGCTATATTTGGGCTATGTAGGCTTTAGTGTCGCCTTTGCATTTGCTATTGCCGCATTACTTAGCGGCAAGCTCGACGCACAGTGGGCACGCTGGGCAAGACCATGGACAGGTGCAGCTTGGTTATTTTTAACAATTGGTATCACTCTAGGTAGTTGGTGGGCCTATTATGAACTTGGCTGGGGTGGTTGGTGGTTTTGGGATCCAGTAGAAAATGCATCATTCATGCCATGGTTAGTGGGTACGGCCTTGATTCACTCCTTAGCGGTGACTGAAAAACGCGGTGCCTTTATCGCTTGGACAGTATTATTATCTATCACTGCGTTTTCACTCAGCTTGCTAGGAACATTCATTGTCCGTTCGGGTTTATTAACTTCAGTGCATGCCTTTGCAAGTGATCCAGAACGTGGTCTATTTATTCTAATATTTTTATTAATTGTCATTGGTGGTTCACTATTGCTTTATAGTTTACGTGCCTACAAAATTCGAAGCACCGTTGGCTTTGCCTTGTTTTCCAAAGAAAGTAACCTGCTATTAAATAATGTCTTTTTGATTGTTAGCGCGTTTATGGTATTTCTTGGCACACTTTTTCCCTTAGTGATTGAAGCGATGGGTAAAGGAAAAATCTCGGTGGGCGCACCCTATTTTGATTTTATGTTTGCCGTCTTAATGTTACCTTTAACATTACTGGTCGGGCTAGGTTCGATGTCGCGTTGGAAACGTGACGAGGTCAGTCGTTTCAAATCTCCTGCAGTGATATTAGCAACCATCAGCATTATTGGTGCAATCATTATCACCTTATTGATGAGCCAACAAACACAAACAGAATTTTCTATTGGTGCAGCCAGTGGAGTTTTTCTTAGTTTATGGATTGTTAGCTGGGCAATATATGGTTGGAAAGAGCGTGCCAAAAATCAAACTAGCTTTATCAAAAAACTAAAACAGCCTGCAGCATTTATTGGCATGACTGTCGCTCATATTGGCGTAGCCTTATTTGTGCTAGGCGTTACCCATGTCAACACTTACAGTATAGAAAAGGACTTATCTATGAGCTTTGGTGACACTTTTAAATTGCGCGATTATGAAGTGAAATTTAAAGGTGTTGAAAATAAAGCCATTGAGAACTATTTCGCAAATGAGGGCAAATTCATCATCACCCGCAATGGCAAGAAAGTCACTGAATTAAAACCGCAAAAGCGTTTATATAGCAATGGTACAGAACCTATGACAGAAGCGGCTATTAATACAAGCTTGAGAAGAGATCTGTATGTTTCACTAGGTCAAGAGGCGTTAAATTCATCAGAAACATGGAGTGTTCGTTTGTATTATAAATCATTTGTGGTGTGGATTTGGATTGGTGGATTCGTGATGGCTCTGGGAGCACTTATCGCCTTATTTGACCGCCGTTATCGCAAAGTTAAGGTGTTAGTTGAAAACGACCAAACTATTGGTCAAACCATCAATAATTTAGACACCACTGAAGTCCAAGCATCTAGCTAATGAAACAAGTTGACAATAAAAATGGTGCAATGAAGGCTTTACGATTTGCCATCCCTTTGTTGGTGTTTTTATCACTATGTGTTTTATTTTACAGTACACTAGATCGTGACACCCAACTCTTGCCATCGCCACTAATTGGCCAATCTGTGCCGGAATTCTCATTGCCTTCACTGGTCACAGATGAAGCTGAATTATTGAAAACCAGCGAATCAAGCCACGCATTCCAAAATAAAACAATTGATCAGAATAGCTTTGCTGGTAAAAAATGGTTATTAAATATTTGGGCCTCATGGTGTGCCGCTTGCCGAATTGAGCACCCGTTATTTAATGATATTGCCAAACAAACTGATTGGAATTTAGTTGGTTTGAATTATAAAGATCAAGCGGATGAAGCTAGACAATGGTTGGCTGAACTAAAAAACCCTTATCAAAATATTATTTACGACTTCGAAGGATCGCTAGGCATAGACTTAGGCGTTTATGGTGTACCGGAAACATTTTTAGTCGACGCTAACGGAGTGATACAACACAAACATGTAGGTCCCATTTGTGAAACAATTATTCACGAAGTGATCACCCCTTTTTTCTTAGATAGAGAAATTAATACCAATGCATCTTGCGAATAAACAATTTAACGTGATTCAACACTTTCATCCATCTTGGATACTGGCTGTATTATTAGTAGTCGCTTGTGTTTTTGCAATTCCTGCGCAAGCCCAGAATACTGACATTAATGCCTCCTCCACTACAAATACTGGCGCTACCGAAATACTATCTTTTGACAATGACTCACAGCGCAACATATACGATGACTTGATTTTGGAGCTGCGATGCCCAAAATGTCAAAACCAAAACATTGCTGACTCTAATGCTGAAATTGCTGTGGATTTACGTAATAAAGTCTATGAGATGGTCTTAGCCAATAAAGGCAAAGGAGAAATCAAGGAATTCATGCTTGCACGCTATGGTGAGTTTGTTTTATATAAACCCCAATTCTCTGGTAAAACCCTGTTACTTTGGCTTGGGCCTTTATTTCTATTGCTAGGTGTGGTCATTTTTGTTGTTCGAATTATTATCCGCAATGCTGCTGCTTTAGATACACAAGAAAGTTCAGATTAATCTCTATAAAGACATAAAAAAGCTATGTTATTGTTTCTCATTATCTCTGCAGTTTTGACGCTCATTGCATTGGTCTACCTTATCGCTGGAGCCAATGACCTAAAAAAATGGCAAACATTGGCGTTGGTCTTTACTGCTCCATTGCTTGTTGCCATCATGTATGCACAAATTGGCACACCGAAAGCATTTAATCTAGAAAAACAACTCACTGCTGACACTCATAATACCAGCGATATTGATAGTCTATTATCTCGTAGCCAATTAAGTCCTGAACAAATTCAACGTGCTATTGATTCATTGCGCGCTAAAGTGAACGAAAATCCTGAAGATATCGAAAGCTTAAATTTATTAGCTACTACGTACCTAATTAGCAATCAAACACGATTAGCAGTGCTAACCTTAGAGAAGCTTATCGAATTAGGCCAAACAGATGCGGACACCTTAGTTAAAACTGCTGATGCCTACGCTTTTGTAGAGCAAGGTAATATTAATCTGCGAGCAAAACAATTACTTGAAAATGCAATGTCAAAAGATCCTAACCACCCTCAAGGGTTATGGTTATCTGGCATGTCAGCCGTTCAAGACGGCGAGGATGAAGCGGCTCGAGCTCATTGGGAAAGACTTCTACCATTGGTTGCCAATACACCGCAAGAAGCAGCTTTAAAAGACATCATCGCAGAACTAGATGAACGACGTGATTTTTTACTTTCACATGGTTCAGTCACGATTAATGAACAAGATATCGCTGCAAAACCCGAAATCACCATTGATGTTGCATTAGATGACACTTTGCGTGCAAACAACCCAACTATTAATGATAAAGACACGATATTTGTATTTGCCCGTGCAGTTGAAGGACCTCCAGCTCCACTGGCAGTGAAACGTTTAACTGTTGCTGATTTGCCTGCAACTGTGACATTAACTGAACAAGACGCCATGTTGCCACAAGCAACTATTACTCAATTTGAAGATATTCAAATTTCAGCGAAAATTTCTAAAAGTGGCAATCCAACCATCAAAGATGGCGATATTGAATCCAATCAAATCAAAATCAACACCAAGACTTTAGAAGAAAAGTATCAATTAACGATTAAATAAGAATTCGATCCAGCCAGTTAAAGCATGTTGTAGACTTCTTCAGTCAACACTTTCAGCGCATTTTCTACTCGATCGTCAAATTCCATAGAACAATTAATCCGTAAGCAATCGTTATATTTATTACTCGCGGAAAATAACACACCTGGAGTAAAACTCACGCCACGGACAACTGTTTTATCTAACAGTTTGAGCGTATCCATTCCTCCAGGTAAAGACATCCACACCAGAAAGCCGCCTGTCGCTTGCGAAAAACGCGTGCCTTCAGGCATTAATTTATGCAGTTTCTCTACCATGGTGTTTGTTTGCACTGCATAACGGCGACGCACCGATTGCAAATACCGTTCATGCTTACCTAAACTTAAGTATTCCGCAACTGTGTATTGACTCGTTGTGACTGTCGATAACCCAGATACATATTTATTATATTGCAACGTTTTACTATGTTTTTTATCCACAACCCAACCTAAACGCAAACCAGGAGAAATTGTTTTTGAAAACGAACTGCAATAAGTCACAATATTATTTTCATCAAAGCTTTTTAAAGGTCTAGGTCTGTAATAAGGATCATGACTTAAATCGCCGTACACATCATCTTCAATAATATGAATTCCTAGACGTTCACAAAGCGACAACAAGGTCTGTTTTTTTGGGGTTGGTATCCTCGCAGAATTAGGGTTGCTGTAATTACTCGACAACAATAAACATTCAATATCCCATTGCTGAGAGGCTAATTCTAATGCGCCAATACTAATCCCTGTACGTGGATCTGTAGGTATTTCAATCACTTCTAGTTTAAGCAATTCAATTACTTGCAAAAAACCAGGATAGGTCGGTGTTTCCACTGCAACTGTAGTGCCTTTTTCCAATAGTGTGATGAGTGTCAACATGACCGCTTCCTGACACCCGTTAGTGATCAAAATATCTTCAGGAGCAACATCGCAGCTAATATTGTTCATATATTGACTTATCTTTTCTAACAGCTTTCTATTACCCGGCATTGCTTGATATTTATCACGCTGATAGCTTGATTTACGCATCGCTTGTCGTGAAGCTTTATCCACTTCTTTAGCTGGCAAAAAACTGGTATCTGGAATCGCTGCACCGATATTAAATGCATTAGGCTCATAAAAAGAACGCATTAAGCCTAACACTAAATCTTGATTATCAATTTGAGTCGGTTTTTCTAAGATATAACTCGATTCAGGCTCGGGCGAATAACGCTTTTTTTCAGCGCTGATATAAAAACCTGAACGATCACGGCTTTCTATAATTCCATCTTGCTGCAAAGTTTCAAGTGCTTTAACTACCGTAGACATACTTAAGTCATGTCTGTCACAAAGTTGTCTGACACTGGGCAATTTCAAATTCGCTTGAAATTGCCCGTCGTTGATCTGTTGATGCAGTTCTTTAGCGAGTTTTTCGTACTTGTTCATATATCAATACAGTTTTAATTAATTTTATATATACAGATACAAAATTTACCATCTGTATCGCTTTATAAAAATATTTTTAGATCTGTATTTACATTAACGGACTTTTTATACTGTTTCAATCAATTTCAACAATATAAATGATGATTCAGGAAGGTGGCTTATGAAAAGTTTTACTGCAGTTAGCTTATCAAACAAATTTTTCTCAACAATTGAGAAAATGGTAACTGATAAAAAATGTCATTCTTATTCAACACATATTCCAGTCCTCAGCGCACAGCAAATTGAAAAAATACCATTACATTGTTTTTATAGTGATTATAAAAAATTAGGTGGGTCGTCTTTACCAAGAGAAGTGCTTAATATGGCAATTCAGCAAATAATCGCGCCACAAAAAATCAGTTCAACTAGATCTATTAAATTAGCTGTTTTTCAATCTATCGCTGAACAAATTTTAAAAATGGGTATCACCAATCAAAAAGAAGTTTGGCGAATTGCCTGTATTTATACTCAAATTGAATTTGGCTATAAGTTCAGCTATTTAAAATGGCAATACTTTTCTCACTGGCAAAACAAATGTTAAAAACCACAAGTTTAATTATTAGTGATCCAAAATTTGCTCTAAGAATTTTTGCGTACGATCTACTTGTGGGTTATCAAAGAACTCGTGCGGTGTATTTTGTTCAACAATTTCACCGGCATCCATGAAAATCACGCGGTCAGCCACTTTTTTGGCAAAACCCATTTCATGGGTGACGCAAAGCATGGTCATGCCTTCTTCATCAGCAAGCTCGACCATGACATCTAATACTTCTTTGATCATTTCTGGATCTAATGCAGATGTTGGTTCATCAAACAGCATAACCTTTGGCGCCATACAAAGAGAGCGAGCAATCGCAACACGTTGCTGTTGACCTCCTGATAACTGGCCTGGATATTTATTTGCTTGATCAGGGATTTTTACACGCTCTAAATACTTCATCGCAACAGCTTCAGCTTCCGCTTTTGCCTTCTTTTGCACCCATACCTGGCCGAGCGTTAGGTTTTCTAAAATCGTCAAATGTGGAAACAAATTGAAGTGTTGAAATACCATGCCAACTTCTCGGCGTATGGCTTCAATATTTTTGACATCATCAATCATCTCAACGCCATCCACGATTAATGAACCGCGTTGAAATTCTTCTAAGCGATTGATACAGCGAATCATGGTCGATTTGCCAGAACCTGATGGGCCACAAATAACAATACGTTCACTTTTTTTGACGCTTAGATTAATATCTTTGAGCACATGAAAGTCACCATACCATTTATTTAAGTCTTTAATGACAATAATGTCGTCAGATGTGCTCTGTTGTTCTATGTTTGCATTCATATTTTTATTACCTAAAAAAAACTTGTATTAGTCACGTTTATCAGTGTCTAAATCACGTTCAATTTTGTTCGAAAGCAATGACATGCTGAAACAGCATATCCAAAAAATTAATCCAATAAAAACATAGCCTTCAATCGCATGACCACCTAACCAATTGGAGTTACTTAATGCTGTGAGTAGTAGCTGTAATACCTCTGGGATACCGATAATCAATAAGAACACTGTATTCTTAAACAGCATCACGAATGTTGCTAAAATGTTCGGCATCGAGACTTTAATAACTTGAGGCAAAATAATTAATAACGTTTTTTGCCAATAGCTTAAACCAACCGAATCAGCTGCCTCATATTGCCCTGATGGAATAGCCTGAAAACCGCCACGAAAGACTTCTGCCATATAACCCGACATAAACAAAATCAGCACAATCCATACGCGAATCAATTTATCCACATTGGTGCCTTCTGCAAAGAATAATGGCAACATGACCGAACCCATAAAGAATAATGCCAATACTGGTACGCCACGAAAAAACTCAATAAATACAACGCTAATAGAACGTGCTAGTGGCATATCAGAACGCCTACCTAAAGCCCACAAGAAACTAAATGGGAATGCCACAATAATCGCAGCAGCAGCCATTAATACATTTAGTGAAAAACCACCCCAGAAATCAGTATTTACATAATCAAGCCCTACCAACCTGCCATCTAAAATTGCAATACAAATAAATGGCAATACTAGAAACAATGGAATACTAATTCGTAGACGATACCTTTGCGGTAGCGTGAAAGACATCATAATGACCGCGAACAGCAATATTAACGATAAATTTACACGCCAAAGTTGGCCATCAGGGTAGCTTCCATAAAAAAACTGTTGCGCCCATGCGTTAATAAAAACCCAACATGCGCCACCTGACACACATTCAGCTTGGCTTGTGCCCGACCAATCAGCTGAAATAAACATCCAGTTTATAATGCCTGGCACTACACGAACTAATAAGGCAACTATCGCTATAGTGACAAGCGTGCTAGGAATGGATGAAAATAAATTCTCTCGTAACCATGCAATAAAACCAACAGAAGAACTTGGCGCTGCTTGCGCTGGTTTTGGTTCAAATGTAACAGGGTTTGTTTTAAATGAGTTTGCCATGCTAATTAAGCTCCTATCGACCTACCAATTCAACATTACTATTGAACCGGTTCATGATAAATGAAATCAACATATTCACTACAAAATAAACGATGATGGCCATAAAAATTGTTTCAATAGCTTGCCCAGTTTGATTAAGCGCTGTTCCAATAAAGACATTAAATAAATCTGGATAAGCAATTGCTGCTGCCAAGGTAGAATTTTTGACTAAGCTTTGGTATTCCGAATTAAGTAGAGGGACGATTACTCGCATAGCCTGTGGCACAATTATCAATGACATAATCTTACTTTCTTTCAAACCAACGCTGCGCGCAGCTTCAGTTTGACCTTTTGGCACAGACTGAATGCCCGCCCTAACTGCTTCAGCAATAAATGCACCTGTATAAACCGATAAAGCGGTAACTAATGCCATTAGTTCAGGAATAACAGTAATACCACCACGAAAGCCAAAGCCTTTTAATTCTGGATATTCCACGCTAAAAGGCGCACCAACAAATAGAGAAGAGATTAATGATGCAAATAATGGCAAACCAATAATGAGGCCTAACGCAGTCCACATGACCGGAAATTGTTGACCCGTTTCATCTTGACGTTTTTTCGCCCAAACCTTAATGACATACGCACTAATTAAAGCTATCGCGATCGCAGCATAAACCAAGCTAGAACCACTACCTCCAATTAACTTAGGAAAAAATAAACCACGAACATTTAAGAATACTGCTTCGCCTAAACTCAGACTGTTTCGAACCCCAGGCAAGGTTGCAAGCACGGCAAAATACCAAAAGAATATTTGTAATAATAGAGGAATATTACGAAAAATCTCAACATAAATAACAGAAGCACGCTTAATAAGGAAGTTTTTAGAGAAATACATCACACCAAAAATAAACCCTAAAATCGTCGCGAAAAAGATGCCTAAAACTGAAACTAATATTGTATTAAGAAAGCCGACAACAAACACTCTAAAATACGTGTCAGTAGACTCAAACGGGATAAGCGACATGAGTACATCATAGCCCGCAGCATTTTCTAAAAAACTGAAACCACTTTTAATACCCGCAGCTTCTAAGTTACCTAGCGTGTTAGTAATAATAGTAAAAAAGAAATAGCCTAAACCAAAAACAAGTAATGCTTGGTAAATCCATCCACGATATTTCGGATTGTTATAGAACGCATGTGAACCAGATGCAGTTTCACGAGTTGCAGCTTTAATTTGTTCTGTAGTTTTTGGCTTAAACATGGCAGATTATTTTAAACTTTGATTCAAACTTCCTTGTCCAAACCTCTATAGTCAATAAAAAGGGGCACAAACTGTGCCCCTTTTTGTTCAATTTCAATTAGCGCATTGCTGGTGAGTATAATATCCCACCATCTTTCCATAATGCGTTCACACCACGTCCAAGCTTCAATGATGAACCTTGACCCACATTACGCTCAAATGATTCTGAATAGTTGCCTACTTGCTTGATCACTTGATAAGCCCAGTCAGCGCTTATGCCTAAGTTCTTGCCTAATTCACCTTCGCCACCTAGAAGACGCTTATTTGCTGGTTTGCCATTAGCTAGTTTGTCATCAACATTAGCTGCTGTTACGCCTTGCTCTTCTGCTTCAATCAAAGCATTGACTGTCCACTTAACAATATTGAACCATTGATCATCACCTTGGCGAACAACTGGACCTAGTGGCTCTTTAGAAATAACTTCAGGCAAAATTACTGCACCAGCTGGGTCTTTCAAACCAATTCGAAGTGCCGCTAATTGCGAACCATCAGATGTTAAAAAGTCACAACGACCTGATTCAAAACCCGCACGCGTTTGATCAGATGTATCAAATGTGACGGGCTTATATGAAATATTATTTTCTCGGAAATAATCAGCGATTGCTAATTCAGTTGATGTACCTGCTTGAATACAAGCATTTGCGCCATCTAATTGTTTTGCACTGCTAACACCTAACTTTTTGCTCACCATAAAGCTAGTGCCATCATAATAAATAGTGCCCGCAAAATTCAGACCCAATGAAGTATCACGGGTATGCGTCCAAGTTGTGTTACGAGACAACATATCAATTTCACCCGATTGCAAAGCAGTAAAACGCTCTTTCGCAGTCAATGGTTTATATTGAACTTTGCCAGCATCGCCCAATACAGCTGCTGCAACTGCGCGACAAATATCAACATCTAAACCACTCCATGCACCTTTTTCATCTTTTTGAGAGAAGCCAGCTAAGCCTGTGCTTACACCACAAGAAAGCACTCCTCTTGCTTTGACATCATCAAGCGTAGCAGCTTGAGCTGTCATACTGAGGGCTGCACCTGCCACACCAATAGTTAATAAAGAGATTTTTTTTATCATTTTCATAAGATACTCCAGAGAGTTGATTGGATACCTCAGAGTCGAGAACTCTGAAATAAATATTTGTTTCCTCCTACGCCTTTGACAATACTGCACTGTACTTATAACTTCAAGTACAGTGCAGTATTTTCAATACAAAAATTTTCAAGAAAACAATACAGTTAAAACTCAGTGAATCACTCAATATCAAAAATTCTTATAAAAAAATTCCCTTTATAATTCTCAATTATTGTTGGATATCTTGTTGGTACAAAGCAAATAGTTTCCTGTACATAAAATACGCTAAAACATAGGCAGATAAAGCAACTAACATGGTTGCTTGGAAGCCAAAATAGACCGAAAAGATTGCTGCAAAGATCCCTCCAGCAACTGTAAACAGACCATTAAATGCCCAAGCCCAAGCAACAGTTCCTGCTGGCTTATGTTGAATTGCTAACACACCAAGCGGGAATGGCATGCCTAAAAAGAATGCCAACGGAAAAATCATCATAATAGAAATCAAAATTCTGATTGCGATATCGAACTGCAAGAACAAATCAAACAATACTTGCTGATAAACAATTAATAGAAGTGTGGTAACTGCAATCCCTACATACGGCAGCCAAATGCGGCCTTTCTCGATCAATTTCAAACGTTCTGAAAAATTACTACCAACACCTGCACCAAACAAGAATGTGAAAAGCACCGTCGTATAGGCATACAATGGATAACCGATAAGTTTCATGAAAATCTGGATAAAAACTAACTCAAAGACGATAAAACCTAAACCAAGACAAGAAAAATACACCAAGAAATTACCTTTACCTTGCCACTTTTCTTTGCCTGTTTTAGCAAATAATAAAGGAATAATTGTAAACAATAAGGCAAAAATTAATGCACTAGCACCCGTAACGATCAAATGGATTACATCAACAGGAAAACCTTTGTCTTTCTGAGAATTCAACAAACCAGAAACCGATGAATTAACAAACACAGATGCATCTTCTGTAGGCAAAGTGGCAAATGTATTTCTTAACGAATTAAAGAAAGGCTTATTATCTGTCGGTGCTTCAATACGATATGGAATTTTTGCCAACACATCATTTGGCAAATCATTGCCCGTATAAAACGCCTCAGTTAAAAACTCTGGATTTTCATTAAACGGGTTTGCTACAAAATTAAACGTATTCATATAGCTTTGAACTTTCGCTACTTCAGCTTCAGTCCATGGCGTCATCTTAATCAGAAATGTTGGCAAATTATCGTGATGTCCTGATTTTTCAAATAACAAGACATGTTCACGAAAATTTTCACGACCCATTTTCTTCCAAGCTTTAGCTGCCGTCAGCACCATTTTTGGATAAATATGATGATTAATATGCAACACGCCATCTGAATTCAGATGCGCGAAATATTCTTCATAAGCTTCAACAGTTTGCAAATATGCTGCTTGCATTGCCCCACTACCTGCGGCAATACTGGATGATGTGTGATTACTATTAATTTGAATAATGTCATATAACTTATCCGTTGAACGCATAAAGCTTCGCCCTTCACCCTTACGTGCATCTACATTGGGATGGTTCATAACACCACCAATATATTCATCATAAGTAGACTTGCCTAATTCAACGACTTTTCCCACTAATTCCACGGCGTCAACATGCTTTGCGTTATAGGTCAAAGCAGCTTTAATTTCTTGTCCACCAGCACTTCCAATAACTAATACTTCAGAATCATTATCAGCTTTGAAATAATGAGAAACTGCTAAATATCTATCCCAGAAATGATTAATGGCATTTTCCGGAAGCTCTTGCCTTAATTTGGCATAGTCACCATCAAAGCGATAAAAATAACTGGTTTGACTTCCACCATCATAGGCAATCCATTTAAATGTGTATGCTTTACCGTCCAGACCTTCATAGTCCAAAACATCCACTTTAGAAATAGGATCCCACCAAGTACCTTCATTCCTTGTACCATTATCAGCAGTGTTTAGATAAATAAATCCGCGTTTATTCATATGCGGATCAAAGGTTTTGATGTCACCCCATATAAAAGGCACAATAGCTACAACAACAGCGATAACTAGCGTAGATCCAGAGAAACCTTTATTCTTACTAAGGAAAACGGCCGCTAATAATGCTAAAGCTGCAGCCATCACAATAATTCCTATAGTTCCTAGCTTGGGCAACAATGGAATCAACAATACGCAACCTAATGCAGCACCTAATAAATCCCAAAAATATAATTTTCGAATTTGACTGGCATAATGCATAAAAACAGTCGACAACACAAAACCTGTTAGAAAGAAGGGAATACTGATAAAACCATAGATGATGAAAAAATTACGACCCATTTTGAAAACACTTTCAGGGTCTGCCAACTGCTCATAATCAAAATGAAAACGATTGAGCACCGGGATCAATAGCAAAGCTGAAACAGCCATTAATATTGACGCTGTAGTCAACCAACGCCAGCTTCTTTCATTCTTATCAAGCGGAAAAATTGATAAATAAACTCCTGCTAAACCGAAAGAAAAAACAGCGAGTGTAATGACCATATAGGCCATATTTGGGTACCAAAGTACGTCAAATACTCGAATCAAGACTAGCTCTAGCAATAATGATGCTAAAGCAATAAAAAATACTCCCAATGCCGTTTTATTCATATTGGATCTTAACTACTATTTTATAAAAATTAAATAACTGGAAACTGTTTTTTTACTGAAGTAAGTGTTGCGCTTCTTGCACATATTTTTTACGTTTCAACATGAAATCCCATCGACTTCCACCTTTTTGTTGCCACAAAAAAGTTGCTCGAATGCCTGCTAATAAAAATGCCCGTACTTGTTGAGCAATTTCATCTTGAGCAAGAAAGCCTTGTTCACCATTGACCAAAATACGCGGCTGAAGGTCAGAAATATACTTTGAATACACCCCTGCCATTGTTTCAATCAATTGATCGCCAGCAAAACCAGATAACGTCTCTACATGCCTAGAAAAACCAGTCATACGTTCTTGATCTTTTTGCAAATTCATACTTAATTGTGACAAACCCGCAACATATTGAAATACTTCAATGGTTTCAGGGCTGCGTGCACCATCAAATACTAATTGCATTTGCTGAAGCCCTAGCTTAATACCCTGAGAATCGGAAAAAACCGCTAATGCATTCACCGCATCCAAAATCAAGACTGAATTAATCGAAGCATTTTTAGCAAAACGCTCCGCCTCACCAGTGCGAGCAACTTGCTGCACAAGCGTTGCGGCTTGAAACATACCAGCCAAGCCGTATGCGCGTTCTGTAAAACGTTCCATTTTGTTGAGTTTAGAAAAACTTAAACAATTGAATTAAGAGAAAACAGACAAACCATCGTAAACTGCTTCACCACCTAATTCTTGTTCAATACGAAGCAATTGGTTGTATTTTGCAACTCGATCAGAACGACATAAAGAACCGGTTTTAATTTGACCTGCACCTGTTGCAACTGCTAAATCAGCAATAGTTGTATCTTCTGTTTCACCCGAGCGATGAGAAATTGTCGCTTTATAACCAGCAGCATGCGCCATCTTAATCGCATCAAATGTTTCAGTTAGTGAGCCAATTTGGTTGAATTTAATCAAAATTGAATTCGCAACACCTTTATCAATGCCTTGCTTCAATATTTTGGTATTAGTCACAAACAAATCATCGCCAGTAAGCTGAATATCACTGCCAACACGAGCAGTCAAATCAGCCCAACCGTCCCAATCATCTTCGGACATACCATCTTCGACAGTAATAATTGGATATTTCTCAACCCAAGCTTGAAGATATTGTGCAAACTCGGAAGAGTCTAAAGATTTCCCTTCAGCTTCAAGATGATATTTTCCATCACGATAGAACTCAGTTGAAGCTACATCTAAACCAATCATAATATCTTTGCCAGCTTCATAACCTGCATTTTCAATTGCTTCCATTATTGCAACACAGGCAGCTTCATTAGATTCCAAATTAGGAGCAAATCCGCCTTCATCACCCACCGATGTGCTCAAACCTCGATCATGCAATACTTTTTTCAAGGCATGAAATACTTCAGTACCTGCTCGCAAAGCTTCCGAAAATGTTGGCAATCCCGTCGGTAAAATCATAAATTCCTGAAAATCAATCGAATTATCCGCGTGTTCGCCACCATTGATAATATTCATTTGTGGCACAGGCATCGATAAACGTTCGTTACCAAATAAGGCCGCATAATGACGATACAGAGTAATATTTTGACTATTTGCAGCAGCTTTTGATGCAGCTAGTGACACCGCTAAAATTGCATTCGCACCAAGAGAATTTTTATTTTCCGTTGCATCCAAAGCAATCATGGCTTCATCAATACCACGTTGATCTAATACATCTTTGCCAATTAATAGTTCTTGAATTGGACCATTAATATTTGCTACCGCTTTGGAAACCCCTTTTCCTAAATAACGTGATTTATCTCCATCGCGAAGCTCAAGTGCTTCAAGTGAGCCAGTTGACGCTCCTGACGGCACAGCTGCACGACCAAAAGAGCCATCGTTTAAAAAAACATCTGCTTCAACTGTAGGATTACCACGAGAATCAAGAATTTGACGAGCATGAATTGATTTAATTGTAGACATAATATAAATAGTAAATTGTTTATTCGATTAGATGAAATTGGTACCAGATGTTTATTCTTTATAAATTTTTAGCTACAGCATCTAATTGCTTTAACTTAGTTAACAAGCCTGCTAACTCATTCATAGGGACAGCATTCGGCCCATCGCTTTTAGCATTGGCTGGATCAGGGTGAGTCTCCATAAAAAGACCTGACACACCAACAGCAACCGCGGCACTGGCCAATGTCGGTACAAACTCGCTTTGACCGCCAGATTTTGTACCTTGACCACCAGGTAATTGTACAGAATGCGTGGCATCAAACACAACCGGACAATTAGTATCCCGCATTTGCACCAAAGAACGCATATCAACAACTAAATTATTATAACCAAAACTTGCGCCTCGTTCACATACCATGACATTGCCAGCACCACCCGCATCAATGGCTTTTTCAGCAACATTTTTCATTTCAGGCGGGGACAAAAATTGCCCCTTTTTGATATTCACGGGCTTACCGCAAGCACCCACAGCTTGCATTAAGTCAGTTTGTCGACATAAAAATGCCGGGGTTTGCAGCACATCAACAATTGCAGCCACTTTTTCAACTTGCTCAGGAGCATGCACATCAGTCAGAACTGGCAAGCCAGTGATCTCACGAACCTCTGCAAGAATATCTAAGCCTTCATCAATTTGCGGCCCACGAAAAGAAGAAAAAGATGTACGGTTAGCTTTATCGAACGAAGACTTATAGATTACATGAATGCCAACCTGATCGGCTATATCCTTGATTCGTTTGGCTGTTTCTAATGCAAATTCACGTGACTCAATCACACAAGGTCCTGCAATTAAGAAAAACGGCTGATCTACACCAATTTTTTTACCGCATAATTCCATACATTAATCTCTAGTTTATTAACCTGTATAAATAAGTGCCTAACGATTTTGTTGGTAATCGCTAGCCGCATTAATATACTCTGAAAATAACGGATGACCAAATCGAGGGTTTGACGTAAACTCTGGATGAAATTGACACGCTACAAACCAGCGATGATTAGGCATTTCTATCATTTCAACTAAATTATCTTTCGATGTCCCAGAAACAATCAAACCAGCCTCTTCCAGCGTTGGACGAAGTTCGTTATTCACTTCATATCGGTGACGATGGCGTTCTATAATCACATCTTCACCATATACTTTTTTAGCCATTGAACCTTCTTTAAGAAAACAACGTTGACCGCCTAAACGCATCGTGCCACCTAAATCAGAATTCTCATCTCGGTTTTCAATCGAACCATCTTCATTGGTCCATTCACTAATCAAGGCTACAACTGGTTTGCTACTTTTCGGGTTAAATTCCGAACTATTAGCATCTTGCCAACCGACGATTTCTCGAGCAAAACCGATAACTGCAACTTGCATACCTAAACAAATACCCAAATAAGGAATATCATTCTTACGCGCATAATTTGCAGCGAAAATCTTACCTTCTACACCACGATCTCCAAAACCGCCAGCAACTAAAATACCATCAATATTGGCAAACAGTTCATCCACATTTTCAATGCCATCATCTTCAAGTGTTTCTGCATCAATATAATGAATATTGACCTTATTTAAGGTGTGAATGCCTGCATGAATCAAGGCTTCAGACAATGATTTATAGGATTCAGTCAAATCAATATATTTACCCACCAAAGCAATGGTTACTTCTCCTTCAGGGTTAGTTTTGTTTTGAACCACATTCTGCCAAACAGATAAGTCTGCCGCAGGCACATCCAAGCGCAAATGTTTAACCACTAACTCATCAACTTTTTGCTTATGATAAAGCAACGGGATTTCATAAATATTCCCGACATCTACTCCAGAAATAACTGCTTCAGGGGCAACATTGGTAAATAAAGCGATTTTTTTCTTCGCATTTTCAGGCAAATGCTCAGCAACTCGACACAATAAGATGTCCGGCTGAATACCAATGCTGCGAAGTTCTTTCACTGAGTGCTGCGTCGGTTTAGTTTTAATTTCACCAGCAACTGCAATATAAGGCACCAAGGTCAAATGCATAAACATGACATTGTCATAGCCTAAATCCACACGCATTTGACGAATAGCTTCCATAAACGGTAACGATTCAATATCACCAACAGTACCACCAATTTCAACCAAAGCAACATCAGCACCATCAGCACCAGCATGAATTGCCGACTTCATCTCATCTGTGATGTGCGGAATAACTTGAACAGTACCACCCAAATATTCACCGCGGCGTTCTTTACGCAGCACTCGTTCATAAATACGTCCTGTAGTGAAATTGTTTTTCTGTGTTAACTTGCAACTAACAAAGCGTTCGTAATGACCTAAATCCAAATCTGTTTCAGCACCATCATCCGTGACAAATACCTCGCCATGTTGAAAAGGACTCATCGTGCCTGGGTCGACATTAATATATGGGTCGAGCTTCATCATGGTAATTTTTAAACCACGTGCCTCTAATAAAGCGCCAAGTGATGCCGCAGCAATTCCCTTACCTAGAGATGAGACAACCCCGCCCGTAATAAATACATATTTAGTCATTGTTTTAACTGTTAATAATGGATTTCATCATCAATAAATATAGCTTAACTACCCTGAAAAATGACAGCGATAGGTGTTTTAATAGGGTGAAAACTTATGAATCAGACGGTATCGTAGCTTAACAGAATAGAGTTTTTACGACAACGCGTTTCGCGCAGCAATACCGTTAAGTTTTAGAAAATAATTGACCTTATTTTAGCACTGACTGCAATGTCAAATCTCGCTGTAGCTGACCACCAACTAATTCTATGAAACGATTGTCTTCAGAAATAACAAATAGGGTTTTTGAACGTCGCCACGGGGGGACTTTAGCCGCTTGGAAACATTTTTTCGCTTGAATATGACCATCACCCTTAGACAAACATACCCCCTCAATATCTTTTACAGTTGAAATGATTAGCGGTTTACCAAAAAATTTACTCTCTTGAGAACAATGTAAATTAAACACTGAATTTTTCTCGTCATCCTGAACCACAGGTAATGGTTTTGCCGAATCCGGCCAAAACAGCTTTTGCAACACTAATAACTGAGCATCATGTTCAACAGGCATGACATATAAGGTATCTTGGAAATATCGGTAATAGCGCTGCCCTCGGCGAAGCTCTGCACCTGAAGTAGAGCCATTAAAAGACCAATCTAGCACCTTTAACAAATCCATTTCAGATTCTGCAGGAAAGCCAACCAAGCTCAACCAACAGCGGATTGCATTTAACTGTCTTGAAACACTAAAGCCACGCAAACCGGCCAACCCTAGACCGAAGGAGCTATCCAATGGGCAATATTCAAATTGCTGTGTAATGGCTAGATCATTAATTGCAAGCTCTGTCAGTAGAATTTGTGCATCAGCAGCCCGCCTACTGAGTTTTATCACTTGTTGAATAGCGTCAGGTCGAATACGTTTCAACTCAGGCAGGACATTATGACGAAGATCATTGCGTCTAAAACGATGATCCTGATTGCTAGGATCATCAATCCATTGTAAACGCTCAGATTTAGCATACTCTAACAATTCTTGCTTTGAAAAATTCAATAATGGCCGCAATATGATTTGCCGATAATTATTTTTTTCAATCAGTATTTTTTTCTCGGCAATACCTCGTAAACCTTTCAAACCAGTGCCACGTAACATATTCATCAACACTGTTTCAGCTTGATCATCACCATGGTGAGCAGTTAATAAGATACCATTTTTAAACTTCTTATCCGAACAAATTGCTTCGATGCTTTCAGCAAACCATTGATAACGAGACCGGCTAGCAGACGCCTCCAAACCAATTGATTTATCTATATCTACTCCTTTACTTGAACTATGGAATTCAATGCCATATTGCGCAGATACTGTTTCACAAAAAGCTCGCCATTTGGCAGAGTCGATCTGCAAAGCATGATCAAAATGCAACACAATAACTCGCATGGGAAATTGCTTTTTAGCAAACTCCGCCAATAAATGCAGCAACACCGCAGAATCAACACCGCCACTATAGGCAACAAAAAACGCCGAATCCTCAAAAGAGTATTCGGCGCTTAAGGCGATAAACTCATCTAAAAATTGTTGTGTGATCTCCAGACTTATTCCTCGATAATTAGCTTAATTTACTCTTCGAAACGACCATAAGCGGTTATTCGCTTATAACGCTGTTCTAATAATTCTTCATTACTTAATATACTGCGCTTCACTTCACTTAAATGACGCTGCAATGCTTCAGTAATGTTTTCCACCGTCGTATCAATATCACGATGTGCTCCACCAACTGGCTCATCAATCACTTCATCAATCAATCCAAGTTCAAGTAGATTCTCTGCAGTGAGTTTCAAAGCTTCTGCTGCCTCTTTAGCTTTTTCAGCACTCTTCCACAAAATTGATGCGCAACCTTCAGGAGAAATAACTGAATAGATCGAATATTGCAACATCAGCAATCTATCACCAACACCAATAGCCAAGGCACCACCTGAACCACCTTCTCCTATAACAATAGAAATTACCGGCACAGTCAATTTTGCCATTTCAAACAAATTGCGAGCGATTGCTTCACTTTGACCACGCTCTTCAGCACCCACACCTGGATAAGCCCCAGGCGTGTCTATAAAAGTAATAATTGGCATATCAAAGCGTTCAGCCAATTTCATTAGACGTAATGCTTTTCGATAGCCTTCTGGTCGTGGCATACCAAAATTATGCCTGATTTTATCATTAGTTTTACGGCCTTTTTCATGACCAATAACCATCACAGGCTGACCATTAAAACGTGCGGTACCACCAATTAATGCACGGTCATCAGAAAACATTCGGTCACCATGCAGCTCTTGGAAGTCATCAAAAATTAGATTGATATAATCCATAGTATACGGCCGTTGCGGATGACGCGAGAGTTGCGAAACTTGCCATGGATCCAATGATGAAAAAATATTCGATTCCAATTTTCCGCACTTGCTACGCAAACGCCCGAGTTCTTCAGAAATGTCAACTTTTTCCTTCTCATCAATTAGGTCGTTATCAGAAAGTTTCTTCAGTTCAGCAATTTTTTGCTGCAACTCAACGATAGGCTGTTCAAATTCTAAATGGTCCATAAATCATTCAGTGTTACTTAAAAATTTGTTACGTAAAATATTTGGCGGAGTATAGCACCATCAGATTCAATCGCGGTACGAAAACTTAGCGCTTAAATCAAACCAGGGTTATCACAACCAACTCAATTTCTCTTGAAGAGTGACTACACTACCAATAATAATCAATGTGGGTGCTTGAATTTTTTCCGATTCTATCTTTTTTGACATATTGCTTAAAGTCCCTGTTATCACTCGCTGTTCTGGCGTCGTGCCTTTTTCTATTATGGCAACTGGCGTTTTAGCTGATAATCCATGCTCAATCAATTTTGAACAAATAACTGGCAAACCAATCAACCCCATATATATTACTAAAGTTTGTCTAGAATTCGCTAAGTGAGGCCAATCTAAATTAGCATATCCACCTTTTAAATGACCTGCAACAAAGGTCACTGATTGAGCGTGATCCCGATGAGTTAATGGAATTCCAGCATAGGTGGCACAACCACTTGCTGACGTGATTCCAGGCACAATTTGAAAAGGGATTTCTGCATCACACAATTCTTCAATCTCTTCACCGCCACGACCAAAAATAAAAGGATCACCACCTTTTAAGCGTACGACTCGCTTGCCTTCACGAGCCAAGCTAATCAATAATTGATTAATACCCTTTTGTGGAACAGCATGGTCAGAGCGACGCTTACCCACATAGACACGATCAGCATCGCGGCGACATAAATTCAAAATTTCATCACTTACTAAAGCATCATGCAAAACAACATCACACTGCTGCATCAGTCGTAGAGCCCGAAAAGTTAGCAAGTCGGGGTCACCCGGCCCTGCACCAATTAGCCACACTTCTCCAACGCCTTCATCTTTGATATAGCTATCAGATTGAAAAGCTTCACTTAATGCCGACCTGCCTTGTTCCAAGCGGCCTGATAAAAACAATTCAGCAATATTCCCCTGCATAACCTTATCCCAAAATCGACGACGTTGATCTTCATCAGGTAAAATTGACTTTGCTAGTTCACGATTATCTTGCATCGCTTGAGCAAGATGTTTGTAATTCTCAGGAATAACCGCTTCTATTTTGCCACGTAAATTTCGCGCCATCACTGGCGCACCTCCGCCAGTAGAAACCGCAATAGTCACTACCCCTCGATCAACAATAGAAGGCGTGATAAAGCTACACAAGTGTGGTTGATCAACCACATTAACTGGCACATTGCGAGCTTGCGCCAGCTCTGAAACTTTCCGATTGACTGAGGCATTATCTGTTGCCGCTGTGATTAAACGATAACCGTCAATATCACTATCTCGAAACTCTCGTTGTATATAGATAACATGATCTAACATCTCATTACGGATGACATCAGATAATTCTGGAGAAATAATAGTAATGTCCGCTCCAGCCGATAGTTGCAAACGGATTTTTCGGGCAGCAACTTCACCACCACCAACAACAAGACAAGGCTGATCATTTAAATCAACAAATATAGGATAATTTTGCATAATCGAATGGTAACCAACTTATACTCAACGACCAATGGCTTACTCGTAGAAAATTATTAAATTAATGGTTAGAATGAACCGAATAAATTTAAAAAAAAACTCATGACTATTCAAATTAAACGAGAACCAACTGAAACTTTAATGCGCGACATTATTGCCAAGATAGCAGTTGGCCCTAATCGGGGCAAGGACCTCACCAAGTCGGAAGCCTACAAAGCAACTAAAGCCATTTTAACTGGAGATGCCGATGAAACTCATGCAGCTTTATTTCTCATTGGTTTGCGCATGAAAAGTGAATCATTGCTTGAATATGCAGGCATCTTAAAAGCATTGATTGAGTTCACACCACAAATTGAGATTGATTTACCACAATTAGCTTACATCGCCGAACCCTATGATGGTTATAGTCGCAGCACACCAGTAACACCTTACGTTCCTGCCGTTCTTGCCGCCTGCGGACTTCCAACTATTATTCAAGGAGTGCAAAGTATTGGGCCTAAATTTGGTATAACTGCTCACCAAACCTATCAGGCGAACAACATGCCAGTTGATCTTAGTTTAAAACAAGCTAGCAAATTATTGCATAAAAATAACTGCGGCTGGGCCTATCTGGATCAATCTGTTTTTTGTCCAAAATTATTCAATTTACGATTATTTCGAGACAAAATGGTTAAACGCACGGCATTGACTACGCTCGAAAGACTATTAATGCCCATAAAAGCAAAAAGCAACCATCTAGCTATTGGTTACGTACACAAAGCGTATCCTAAAATTTATGGCGCTATGGCTAATTTATCTGGCTTTGACAACTCTTTATTGATTAAAGGACTAGAAGGCGGCATTTCTCCATCATTAAATAAACCCTTGAGAACGTATTTCATGGAAGAAAACATTTTATCTAAAAAAGGAATTGACGAAACACCTGTTGGTTTAATGCGCTTGCACACTGGCACAAAAACTCGCCGATCTATCCGGTTAGCACCTATCAACACAGTTCTAAAAGAACCGAACAGTGCTAAATATCAAATGCTAATTGCAACTTCCGCACCAATTTTATCTAAAGCGAAAAATATACCTATAAATCGAGCGGTAGCTTTAATTAAAGTCGCTCTAGAGAGCGGCGAAGCAGAAAAAAGGTTTAACAATCTAAAGTAATAAAACTATACACAATTAGCCTCGAATTGCGCATAAAGGCATTAAAGCTGAATGTGTACCGCCAAACCTGATTTGTAACTAGAATCAATTAATGTAGCCGGCTTTAAAGTAATTTCTCCTTGATAAGAATCAACAATATCGCTGACCATAGCCAAACCAATACCTTGACCTTCAGTTTTTTCGTCGAGTCGCTTGCCTCGTTGTAAAACGGTTGCCCTTTTACCTTCAGGAATGCCCGGACCATCATCAAGAACTTGTATGATCAGCATTTGATTTTCATCATTAAAAGCAGTCACTGAAATCGTACTATTAGCCCATTTGCAGGCATTTTCTAAAACATTACCCAAGACCTCGGCAAGATCATCATTGTCTCCTTTAAAAACCAAACCCTCTGCAACATTGCTATTAAAGATAATACCCTTTGATTCATGCAAACGTTGCAATACCCTGATCAATTTGTCCACTAATTCATAACACTCAACCGTTGGACGATAACTAGGTTTCACTGAACTGCTAGTGCGGTTTAATTGATAATTAACAATCGTGCTAATTCGGTCCAATTGCTCCTGTAAAGCATTTCGATCATTTTTCTGATTTGAAATCTCAGCCTGGAGAACAGCCAAAGGCGTTTTGAGACTATGTGCCAAGTTCGCCAGACTTTGTTTGACTTGCTTAATGTGTCGACCTTCAGTTTCAAAAAAACGATTCAAACTTTGCGTTAAGACTTTCACTTCAGCTGGATGTTGTTCTGAAAATTCTTGTTGTTGGCCAGCTTTAATTTGCGACAATTCCCCAACTACTCTTCTTAAAGGCTGGAGCAACCATTTAAACAATAAAACTTGCAAAGAAACTAATACAGAACCTAAACCCAATAACCACAAAAACAAACGTTTTCTATATTCTTGCTGACGCCCTTGAAATGGTGCTGCATCATTGGCAACAATTAATAAAAATTGCTCGGAAATCGAACCATCATCCCACGCTATCTTCAGACTCAATATATTATTGGCTAAATCTTCGCTAGCACTATTTCCTGAGAACTCAGAACTACCCGTAATATTGGAAATAAAACGATATTGGCCTAGACTTGTATCCACACGCGGCAATACTTGACTAACTAAAGAATCAGACCTCCATAATAATTGCTTTTCTTGCCAAACCTCAGCATAGACACCTGAATTTGGCTGACTAAAGGCCGATACTGACAAATCCTCCAAACTAAACTTACCTTCATCATCTACATCAATAGCACCTAGCAATGACAACATATATGCCCGCAACTCTCCTTCGGCAGCATTATTCAAAGTGTCATCGTAAGCACGCAACAAGCCCAAAGCCGATAATGAGAAAAAAAATAATAATGTTATTGCAGCAGCAAATGCTGCTCGTTGACGCAAAGATAAGTTACGAAAAACACTCAGCATAATTGCTTACTTGTCCAACGGACCATCCTTACATTTTCACCAAACGATAACCACGCCCGCGCAAGGTCTCAATGGGCTTCAATTCAGTTTTTGGATCTAATTTCTTACGCAAACGGCGCACAAAAACTTCTATTGTATTACTATCCTTATCGTTATCTTCAGCGTAAATGTGTTCAACTAATTCCGTTTTAGAAATCACTTTGTTTAAATTCAACATCAAATAATGCAATAAACGGTATTCATAAGCTGTCAAATCAATTTTTTCACCAGCTAGTTTGACTACCTGAGTTCCTACATCTAAGGTCAAGCCACCATTTGTCAAAACGTTTTCAGACTGACCAGCCACTCTGCGAACCAAAACATTGATGCGAGCCATTAATTCCTCAATATGAAAAGGTTTGGTCAAATAATCATCTGCACCAGCTTCTAAACCTTCAACCTTCTCTTGCCAACGACTTCTCGCGGTCAAAATAATAATTGGAAAATCCTTACCTTGCTGCCTAAGGGTTTGTATGACTTCAATGCCTTCAATTTTGGGCAAACCTAAATCAATAACAGCCAGATCAATCGCGTATTCTTCCCCGCAATATAACGCATCGGCGCCATTATCGACTGCATCGACGATATAGCCTTTTTCAGTTAGTCGCTGCTCAATATGTTCTCGAATATTCTGTTCGTCTTCAGCAACAAGAATTCTCATATACTTAAAACAATTAGTTTAATTAAGCTTGTTTAAATCAATAAAAATGTGGCTAACTTTGCCTTCTTTAAGGATACGTACCTTGTAACCTTTTTTATTGCCTTGCTCAAAGTATTTAGTCTTTAAGGCTTTTCCCTTTGTTTGTTTTTCTGCGAGCCTCATCGCCTTTTGGCTCGCTTGATTACTTTTTGCCAAAGCCACGAAATTGCTTGTCGTGTCCAACAAAGCTGTACTCAACAAAAAAATTACACTCATTACCAAGTGAAGGGTTATTTTTTTATAGACTAAGAAATATTGCATGGCTTATCCTAAAATCATCAGCAAGCAGAGCATAACACTCCTACTTGCTGAATTTAACTAAAAATCATCAATTCAAACTAGCTAAGATTAATATGGAGCAACATTAACACGCACTTTCAAACTATCGCCTGGGTGATAATTTGTACGAGTCTTATAAATTTGACCTCTATATTTATAAGTCACTTTATAGGCAACAACCTTATCTTCATAGTGAACTTTATGGCTGGTATCACAATACTGGACTGTTTTGTAATAACCTGATGAGTGTTTACCATAATGTTTACGAGAGTTCTCATGGCCAATTACTCCACCAATCACAGCGCCTGCTGCTGTAGCAATATCTCGACCATTTCGGCCACCAATCCTCTTGCCTACTCGATTTCCTACCGCAGCACCAATCAAAGCACCAACAATTTCATTTTTATGACTATAATGCTTACGTGGTGATTCATACCGTACCTTTTTATCATAACAATGACGAACTGGCTCAGAATATTTTACTTGCTTAGTCACAGGATGAACATTAATCACTTTAGCGTAATCAAAATTTTCATAGTGCCTAGAATGTTTGCCCGCATGAGCAGATGTTGCAGCCAATGCTAAAGCGCCAATGGTAAGACTTAATGCTGTTTTCTTAAAAGTTTTCATAATCAACCTCCAAAATAAAATTTTTAATCTTTTGTTTCGATGGTTGCAGTTTAACGAAAGCTAACTGAACGCTAACTGAATGAAATATGAACCTAAGCTGAACGAATCTAAAACGTTAAAAAGCTGGATAATTCATCGCCAACTAATTGTGCTCTCCAGCCGTGTTCGAACCTAGCACCACGACCACTAATATACGATTCAATATCCTTACGATTAGCAATTAAATTACGAGAAACACCTGTGTTTTCAGAAATTTCGCTCAATTTTAAGCTACATTTTTTTACTTGAGCCTTTTGTTCATGCGTAAATGGTTTAACTGCTGGCCACAGCATTTTTGGTTTATCTTCAATATCAAGTACAAACTGAATAATGTTATCCGCATTTCGTTTAACAAAACCAGCTGAAACATCTAATGAAAAAAGCGCTTGGTGATTATTTGGCAACGCATTAGCAATTTCATAAATATCTGCATCTTTTAAAATCCATGGCCGAGGTTTATTACTAGATTGAGCATTTTGTTCACGCAAACTTGATAAGAAAAATAATAAATGTTGGTTTTTTAACGGCAAGTGTGACCCATTCATACGCCGATAAGCCTTGTCTGGATCTTGATTGTCGATTGATGACTGAACAATTAACTCACATTCTTCCGCAAACCATTCTTGACGTTGAAGGTGACTTAGTTCATCGACAAACTTTTCATATAAAGTTTGCAAATAGACAACATCATTGACTGCATAGTCCAACTGCTGTTGAGAAAGCGGCCTTTGCAGCCAATTTGTTCGCGTTTGTGATTTATCCAACTCTACATCACATACCGCCATGACGAGATTTGCGTAGCCAATTTGACCATCATAACCACAAAAGCCAGCCGCAACTTGCGTATCAAAAACAGCGCGAGGTTTAATATTGAAAAATTGTGACAACACTTCAACATCTTGACTACTGGAATGGATAATTTTTACAATTTTCGAACTAGAAATTAATTCCGCCAAGCAATGAAAAGCATCATCATCTTTATTTAATGCAATAGCATCAATCAAAAAATACTCATTCTGAATCGACAATTGAATTAAACATAGCTCTGCGTAATAAGCCTTTTCACGCATAAATTCAGTATCAAGGCCAACAACGCCAGCAAGATTTGCTTTGGAGCACAAATCTATGATTGTTTGACTATCGTTAATTAATTGATGTTGCTCGTTCTTCATGTTTAAGTACATGGTATCATTTGTAGAAAATAAATTAGTCTTTTTCACATAAACTTTCCTCGCAGAACCAACGACTCATTCCTTATTGAATTTACGAACCCAATCGATAAACATTATGTCCACAATTCGCACTTTATTCGATATTATTTTTTTCAAAGCTAAGCCTAGCGATACCACTTTCAACATTAATGCCACAACCCTTGCTTTCGCTTGTGCTTGGTTAACTAGCCTGATGAGTTCAGCCTTGCAACCTAATCATCCCAGCCCTCTTATATTTACATTAATTCACGTCGGTAGTTATGGAGCGATGTTGGCTTTGTTTCTCAGCATTAATAAAAAACAAAACCGAATCCATCAAACCTTACTCGCTGCCTACGGTGCATTAACCATCATCAACGTTATCGTGTTTTTGTGTTTATTAATAGTGCCAATTCTTGTTCTACCAGTTGCTATTTGGAGCTTTATCATCCAAATGTATATCTTAAAACATTCACTTGATACAGGTTTTGGCCAAGCTTTTTTCATGGTTGTCACTATTCAGCTAACCATATTAATATTATTAAGCTTCGCTTTCCCTGAACATTTCAAAGAACATTTGGAAGCGATGCAAAAGCTTCAATCACAAACTTAATATTCAAAAACTTTGCAAGCTAAACATGACTAAACGAATCCATATTATTGGGATCTGCGGCACTTTTATGGGTGGAGTTGCAAAATTAGCCAAAGAGCTAGGCTATGTTGTCCAAGGGTCCGACCAAAATACCTACCCGCCAATGAGCACTCAACTTGAATCTTTAGGTGTACAACTTTTCAATGGTTACCATGAACAAAATCTGAGCGCCTCGAAAGATATCGATATTGTCGTTATTGGCAACACCATTTCTAGAGGCAACCCTGAGCTTGAATACGTGCTCAATCATAAATTACCCTACACTTCTGGAGCACAATGGCTGGCAGAACATGTATTGCATGATAAATGGGTTCTGGCAGTTTCAGGAACGCATGGCAAAACGACTACTAGTAGTTTATTAGCATGGATTTTGGAAAATAATGGTTACACACCTGGCTTCTTAATTGGTGGAGTGCCTGAAAACTTTGGAGTTTCCGCCCGTTTAGGCGAATCGCATTTTTTTGTAATTGAAGCTGATGAATATGACACGGCTTTTTCTGATAAACGATCCAAATTTGTGCATTATCATCCAAATACATTGGTCATTAATAATTTAGAATTTGATCATGCCGATATTTTCGATTCTTTGGAAGATATTCAAAATCAATTTCATCACTTGATCAAAACCATCCCGAATAATGGCCAGATTATCTACAATGGTGAACAAGCATCTATTCAATCCACTCTCGCAAAAGGTTGTTGGAGTGAAGAAAAACGATTTAGCTTTTCAGGAGATAAGAATGACTTAATGGACTTTTCCATCCGCAAAGACAATGCTTCTGGGTCACAGTTCAGCCTTAAATATGAAGGAGAAACCTATCAAATTGAATGGAGACTCATTGGCAAGCACAATCTCAACAATGCAGTCGCGGCTATAGCAGCTGCTCATCATGCAGGTGTCCCACTTCAACAAGCCTGCCAAGCATTAGATTCATTCAAATCTGTTAAACGGCGCTTAGAGCTCAAAGGAGAAGTGAATCAAATCTATGTTTATGATGATTTCGCCCATCATCCAACAGCCATTCAATCCACGATCGAAGGAGTAAGAGCCAAACTCTCACTCACTAATACTGAGAAAGAAAGCACCGAAAAACCTAAATCTCGTGTAATTTCAATCGTAGAAGCACGATCTAACACCATGAAAATGGGGATACATAAAAATACCCTTTTAGACGCTGTTAGCAGTGCTGATTACACCTTTTTTTCTGTGCCAGACAACGCTGATTGGGCAACAGAACAACTTAACACTGATCGCAGCGAACTATATGTTGATACAAAAAATCTGCTTGATGCAATTATTGATTTTGCTCAACCGGGTGACCATATAGTAATAATGAGCAATGGTGGTTTTGATAGTATTCATACTAGAATTTTGACTGAACTATCCATAAAATAAACTATAAACCAAATTTGCAAATACTCATTTTTAAACCATTTATCTTTAAATTTTGAACGTTTATCCGCAAACATAACTTGATACAAAATTGATAAGCTATATTCAAACTAATTAACAAACTAAACTCAGTGAGAGCTTATATGAAACGTTTTATATTCACACTTTTTTTCAGCGCTTTAGTTTCTTGGAGTGCAACTATTAATGCCCAAACACTTGTTGAGAAAGCAACACCTGCTGCGCAAAAATTAAATATTATTGAAGGACAGCATTACACCCGCCTTGATAAACCCATCAAAGTGGTTACCAAAGACAAAATCGAAGTTCGAGAACTGTTTTGGTATGGTTGTCCTCACTGCAATCGTTTAGAGCCAGTGATCTTAAATTGGTTAAAGACTAAACCAGAAAACTCTGAGTTCGTTCCTATGCCTGCTGTTTTCAGTCAACGTTGGTTATTTCACGCTAAAGTTTTTTATACTTTGAAAGCATTAGGGATTGAAGAAAAAGCCCATCCAATGGTATTTGAGTCCATCCATCATAAACGCCGTCCAATTAGCAATTTGAAGCAACTTTCAAAATTCGTTAAAGCTAATTTTGATATAGATGGCGACAAAGTCGAAAAAGCATTTCAATCCTTTACTGTTGATAGCAATATGCGCGCTGCAAACGCTTATAGCTTGAAGTCAGGTGCAAATGGAGTGCCAACGGTTATTGTTGATGGAAAATTTCGCACCAACGTTTCTTCTGCAGGTGGCAACAAACAATTGTTTGATGTAGTGGATCAATTAATTATATTAGCGCAATCTGAAAGAAAATCTTAGAGAACACAAAATTAATACTTGAAAGGCTACCTCCGGTAGCCTTTTTTTTGCTTTCAATCGTATAATCCCTTAATACAAAAGCCCAAAACTAAAACCTATAACACTTGCTAGCCAGGAAACAGATTGAACACAATTATTCGCCCAAAAGGTCAACTCGATCTCTTATCTCAGCACGAGAGCTCACTATTAGAACGCTCAAACAATAATGAAGTCAAAGAACTATTTAGGCAATGCGCTCTAGCCGTATTAAGTTGCGGTTCGGCGCATGATGATGGTCTAGCATTATTAGAACAGCATAAAGAATTTACTATTTGCGTTGAGAGATCTTCACGCGGTATCGCCTTACACCTAAGCAATGCTCCAGAAGAGGCATTTGTCGATGGCGAGCTCATTCGAGGAATTGAAGAACACCTACTCGCCGTTCTAAGAGACATTGTTTATATTCAACATCAAGTTCCAATTTGGGAACGTAATGGCCAAGATATTACTGATATCGTATTTAATACTCTACGCAATGCTCGCGCACTTAAACCACGCAAAAAACCGAACTTAGTGGTTTGTTGGGGTGGGCATGCTATTTCAAACTTGGAATATGAATATACCAAAGAAGTTGGTTATTACCTTGGCTTGCGTAAAATCGACATCTGCACAGGGTGTGGAACAGGTGCCATGAAAGGCCCGATGAAAGGAGCTACGATCGCTCACAGCAAACAACGTCAAGCTCAAGGACGTTATATTGGCATCACTGAACCAGGTATTATTGCTTCAGAAGCCCCAAATGCCATTGTCAATGAGCTCATCATCATGCCTGACATTGAAAAACGCTTAGAAGCTTTTGTCCGTTTAGGACATGGCATTATTGTTTTTCCAGGCGGCGTTGGCACTTGTGAAGAAATCTTATATGTTTTAGGCATTTTAATGCATCCTGATAATCAGAATATTTCTCTGCCACTAATATTAACTGGTCCTAAAGAAGCAGCTGATTATTTTGCTGCACTTGATGAGTTCATCAAAGCAACTCTTGGCGCCGAAGCTGCTGAGCTTTACCAAATCATCATCGATGACCCAATTGCAGTAGCAAAATCAATGCAATCAGGGCTTGTTAAAGTCCAGAAAAGCCGTCGCAAACAAGAAGATGCCTATCATTACAATTGGCTATTAACTATTGATCAAGATTTTCAAAATCCCTTTGAACCAACACATGAAAACATGTCTGCGTTAAACTTACATATCGACCAACCAAAAGAACAACTTGCCGCTAATCTACGTCGAGCTTTTTCTGGAATTGTTGCCGGTAACGTCAAATCGCAATTTGTGCAACAAATTGAAGAAAAAGGCCTATATCAATTACATGGAAACGCGAACATCATGAAGAAACTCGATATTTTACTTAATAGTTTCATTGAACAAAACCGTATGAAAATTTCTGGTGACTACAGCCCTTGCTATTCAGTTATAACTTAAAAAATCGCCTATGCCATCTTCTAAAAATCATCTTTTCTATGTCCACGACCCTATGTGCAGTTGGTGCTGGGGGTTTCAAAAAACATGGCAACAAGTACAAAATAATTTAGCTAGTTTAGTTGACATACATTATGTCGTTGGCGGTTTAGCACCTGATTCTGATCAGCCGATGCCCAAAGCTCAACAGCAGGACATCGCTGGCTACTGGCGGATAATTCAAACGAAAATTCCAGGAACTGAGTTTAATTTTGACTTCTGGACCCATTGTTCTCCAAGGCGTTCTACCTACCCTGCTTGCCGCGCAGTTTTGGCAGCAAAAAATTTAGATCCTGATAAAGAAATCGATATGATTCTCGCGATTCAACAAGCTTATTATTTGCAAGCCAAAAACCCTTCAGATATAGACACATTAATTACGTGTGCAGAAAACATTGGTATAGAAAAAACTGCTTTTGAATATGCACTTACAAGCGATGCTATCGAAACTTTATTTCAAGAACAATTACAATTATCCACCCAATTAGGCGCTAGAGGCTTTCCAAGCTTAATTCTAACAACGCCACAAGCTAAACATTTTATTCAGATTGATTATAACAACCACAATTTTATCACCCAACAAGTATTGGCAAATTTTTCTGCCTAACATCAAACGCGACATACATGAATATTGGGTCAGCCAGCTAAAGCAATGAATGAACAAGAAAAACCAATAATTCGTATTATTCATAATCTAGCAAGGTCTGGAGGCACACTGCTAAGCAAATGTCTTGGCAGTATGAAAACAGTAGCTCTTCTCAGTGAGATTCATCCTAAAGCCCAAAAAGCGGTCAGTTTCAATGCAATTAAACAAGCGCAAAAATGGCTTAATTTTGATCCAAATCACCCGTGGCAAGCTAGTGACTTTGTCGCCTCAATCAAAGCAATTGAACAACATTGCTCGCAACAAAAAATTTCACTCTTATTAAGAGATTGGAGTCATATTGATTATTTAGGCGTCCCAGTGACTACTGAACCTGACAACCAAGCTGCACTGCTCAATACCTTGAAGAATGATTTTCATATTCAACACATTCAACTAATTCGCAACCCAATAGACACCTGGCTAAGCACCCGTCGTTTAAATCTCATTAAGACTGCAAAAATTTCGTCGACTGATTTTATTCAAGCATATTTGAACTATCTTGATCAAACATCCACAGACTTCCAATTATTATACGAGGACTTCTTAATTGAACCTGACAATATGCTTAAACAAGCATGCATTCATTTAAAAATTAAATATGATCCTGACTATAAAAATAAATGGCATGAATTTAAGCAACTTACTGGTGATCTAAGCAATCTATCCAGCCATAGAAACAAACCAATCATCAAACCAAGAGCTCGTAAAACCATGGAAATTCAAGAAATTGAAGAAATTGAAGCATTACAGAATCATCCTGCTTTTGAGAAAACACTTGAACTGATCCCTGAATTTAATTGTTATAGAATGTAACATTGATTGCATAGACAGCAAATTTAACAGAAAATATGGATTATAGATTTCTTTAGAATAGGTTCGAGTGGTGGAAACCCAACAACAAAACATCCTAAAACTCATCAAAGCAGCTCAACTAGACGAAGCGCTAGTGTCGATTGGCAACTTATCGCCTACTGCTGGAGAGTGGAAATATGTTTTAGAAATTCGCGTTTTGCGTATGTTAAAACGCCATAGTGACGCTTTAGCTATTGCTGAAAATTTACATTCAAATCAATCTACGCCAAAACAAGAACTATCTTCTGACATACTTCGCTATATCGCTTTAGTATTTAACGAAAATGGCAAAGCTGATGAAGCTTTGAAGATTTATCAAAAGATATGTTCTGAAGACGACGCTAAAACCTCTGTTGATCCCTTGCTGCTACTAGAATATGGCACTGCACTCAGCGGGCAAGGATTATTAGATGAAGCAGAATTCCAATTACGCCGAGGCTGTAAGAAACTGCCAACTAATGCAGATTTTCATAGTCAACTAGGCCGCATTTATTGCCGAACTGGACGCGTGGATAAAGGCATTGAGAGTTATCAACGAGCAGCTTTTTTAGAACCCACTAAAACACAATATTTACAACGTATTGCTTATTGGAGCAATTATTCGGATCGTTTTTCTCAGCAAACTAACTTTCAGTTAACTCGTTTATGGGCTAACAATGCCTATCCGAATAATCAAACTGGTTCAAATACATGGCGAGATGCTAACCCCGACAAACCTTTAAAAATTGGTTTCGTTTCAGGTGATTTCTGTGCACATGCGGTAAGTTTTTTCATCACGCCTTTATTAAAAAACATAGACCGAAAACAATTCCAGGTAATTGCCTACAGTGATGTCGCCAAACCTGATCATATTACTAAAGAAATACAAAAACATTGCGACCAATGGCGTGATGCTGCGGGACTTAACGATGATTTACTGGCTGCACAAATGGGTGCTGACCAATTAGACGTATTAATTGATCTAAGCGGTCACTCGGCAAACAATCGCTTAGGAATTTTTTCACAACACATCGCCCCTATTCAAATTAGCTGGCTAGGCTATCCTGCAACTACCGGTTTAGATAGCATTCAGTATCGCATTACCGATGAAATTGCTGACCCAATTAGCGACAATAAAGATTATTTTTCTGAGAAGCTGATTCGTTTAGATACAAGTTTTCTTTGCTATGAGCCATATAAAGACTCACCAAAAATCACTACGACTTCAGCCACAAGCAAGAGCCCAATTAGGCTTGGTTCATTTAATAATTTAGCAAAAATTTCTGCTACAACATTAGATACTTGGGCAGCCACTTTGCTTGCTGTTCCCAACTCCACTTTATATATTAAACGTCAACAATTGATCAATAATAATGCTAAACAGCATTTGATTAATGAATTAAAAGATCGTGGCATTGATGAATCTCGTCTAATTTTGAAAACATCAAAGGCAAAAATCCAAGATCACTTAGCTGAATATAATAAGGTAGATATTGCTTTAGATACTAGCCCATACAATGGCACCACAACGACGCTAGAATCCTTATGGATGGGTACACCTGTCATCACTTTACAAGGTAAAACTCATGCAAGCAGAGTTTCTTCAAGCATCCTTCATCATGCTGGTTTAACCAAACTCATCGCACATAGCACTGAGGAATATATCCAAATTGCGCAACAGCTTGCTGAGAATCGCAAGAAATTGACTGAACTTTCAGGCTCACTTCGTGACAAGCTAGCGCAATCAAACTTGCTAGACCATGGCCTTTTTGCAACAGAATTTACAAACAACATTCGTGAGAAATGGCAATTGTGGTGTTATGCTAGAAATACTGAACAAGGGATAGATATAAAAGAAAAAATAATGGGTTCCCAAACAAATATTGGGAGAACAGATGCATGAATTCAATCTCTATTACCATGGATAAAATAAATCATAGCGGCAAATCCATTCGTTTATTGCTGCGTCGTTCTGTGCGCAGCATTCGAACCAATCAATTCGATGATGCAATTAAATTCATTGATGAAGTTCTTGAAAGACAGCCTGACAATCAGCGTGCAAATGCATTGAAATTTACAGCTTACTATATGAGTAAGCAATACGAGAAAGCACGACTAATTGGCAGCAAAGCCGCTAGCTTAAACCCTAGATCTGAATATATTCTTAATAATCACGCTTGCTTGCAACTCAGCAAAGGTTTTCCAAAAGAAGCTGAAGAATTACTCGAAAACTTAGTTACTGAACGTGGTGAGAATTCTCAATGGTTATATAATCTTGGCTTAGCATATGCTCAATTAGACAAATTTGAACTTGCTATCGACACGTTTAATCGCGTATTGGATAGCGACCCAAGCTATTACCGTGCCCTATTACAACGAGCTTCTGTTGAATTAAAACTAGGTATGCATGAAAGTGCCTATCAAACATTGAATATTTTACGATTCAACACAAAGAACCAGCATACTTCAGGTGCAAGCCATATTTTTCAAGGGATTCGCTTCAATCAACTTGATCAAGAAGCTCTAGAACAAGAAATTGCTATTTGGGGAGATCAATACATCCCCAAAAGCAGAGCTTATGAAAACAAGCCAATTGACACATCAAAACCATTCAAATTAGGTTTTGTGATTGGCGCAATTCCAAAGCTCGAGTGGAAAATTATTGTGTGGCCGTTAATCAACGAATTAGCCCAACACGGTCATCAAATCTCCGTTTATTGGCATCAATCGGGTGTATTGCCTATTGTAAAATCCAACAATATAACCGTTGAAAATTGCCGAACGGTTTCCGATGCGGATTTTGCTAGGCTTTGCCGCAAAACTGAAAATGATTTTCTAATTGATGTTGGTGGTATGCATACTCTAACCAGAGAGCGTACATTTGGTATTAATTTAGCTAACAAACAGTTTGCTTGGTTGACTCATGCTGGTGTTTTCTCCACGCCATTACTTGAAAATCTAGACAGTAAATTAGATAACTATCGATTCGCTGTGATTCCACAAGAACAAGAAAACGATAAACTTAATAAAATGCCTAAAAACGCCATTGCTGCAATAGGCTGTGAAGCGGGGCTATCTTTAAAAACAATTAAGACTTGGTCCAAAATTCTGAAAAAAACAGATAAAAAATTAGCATTAGATGTACATCAAGAACCTATTCAGCAACAATTACTACAACGATTTGCTTTATATGGCATCAAAAAAGAACAGATTGCATTCGTCAACAATATTGATTTTAAATCTGGGCATATCGTATTAGACAATCTTGATTATAATGCCATTGCTAAATCTTCACAGGCGCTAATATCTGGAGCCAATATCGTCACTCTGAATGGCGAATTATTCCCAGCACAACGTACAGCTAATTTACTGCAACTGCTTGGCAAAAATGATTGGGTTTGTGAAAATGAGCAAGACTATATCGAGAAAGTACTAGAACTGATTGATAGCAAATATAAAAACTCTCGAATCAAAAGCCAAATCAAATCAAGCAAAATCAATAATGTTTCTCATTTTGCTGAGCACTTTATTACTACTCTAACCAAAACCGTTTAAATTTCCGCGTTTTGTTTACAAATTTTATGTAAACCTCTTTGCTAATTTATTCTTGCAAAGTACGTAATATTAATTGCTTCCATTCATTAACACAGTGTTTTTGATTATATTTCTCCACTATTAAACGCCGCGCTGCAGCGCCTAAACGTTCAGATTCAACTCGATCGCCAAGCAAGTCTAACACTTCATCTGCTAATTTTTGCTCATCAAAAAACGGGACTAATCTGCCTGTTTCATTATGTTCTATCACCTCATTCACTGGTGCATTATTTGAACTAACAATAGTACAAGCACATGACATCGCTTCTAATAAAGACCAAGACAAAAAAATAGGTGCACTTAAATGCACATGAATACGTGAATTTTGCAATATTGATAAATAATCCGCATAACTCAACTTACCCGTAAAATGTACTCTTGACCAATCGCACTGATATTTATCAAGTGCTTGTTGTTTATAGCTGGGACCATCTCCTGTTCCATCCGAATAAGCCGCACGCTCTCTGCCAACGACTACAAATTGGACGTTTTGATCATGTTGACAAATTTTTTCCATTGCGGCCATAAAACTAAAAAAGCCACGTGCGGGCTCTAGCGCTCTTGAAACATAGGTAATTATAGTTTGCGAAGCATCCAAATTTGCTCCTGGAACGCGTAGATTAGTCCGAGGTTTTGGCTGACAAATTTCGGTATCTATACCTTCATGAATAATTTCTATATTCCTTTGATACTCTTGCGGATGCACACTACGTTGCCAAATCATTGGTGAAACACCAACATCCATATTTTCTAAACACAACAATGCGGACACATTACGCATTCGAATAGTAGTTTTCTGTTCCAACGAAAGTTTTAGATTAGAAAAATATTCCCAAGATGTTTCAGTTCTATAAAACCACTCGCAATAACCAATAATTTTCGTATTTGGAAACACATCTTTCATAAATAATGTGCCAGCCCAACCGATATGACCAATCACAATATGTGGCTCAAAGCCTTTCTCATGTTGCAATGACAATGCCGCTTTGGTTACTTCGTGTGTTTCAAATAAATTTGCATTAGCGCCACGTAAATATTTATACGTTTCATGAGTATAAGTCTGCTCTTGATTTTTTCTTGCCTGATTATCTGTCAATTGATAATGCTGAACTTCCACTCCTTGCATCGTTGCATCTTGATTCCGAGTAATAAATGCTATTCGAGCATTCGGAACTTTCACCAAATCACTAAGCAAAGCTTTAAATTGCCCTGGAAAATTTGGATGAATAAAAAGAATGTTAATAGTTTTCATGATCAATCATTTTGCCTTGATTTCAGCATTGCCATTAAGGCTTTCGCAAGCTCTTCGGGATTGATATTGCCCCAGATTTGTTCCGCAATTGCCATATCTTCTTCTTTTCGGCTTTTATGTTTATCCAAAATCAAATCTTTACTGTCATCAGGCAGCCAAGGTGTAACCTGAGGTAAAGCCTTGCCAGACTCTAAGTCAGCTCGAACTGATGGCAACAAAATAGTTGGTTTATTTAAAGCTGCAGAGAGATGATACAAAACGGTACCAACAGAAATGACTGCATCGCAACATGCAGTGATGTGCAACAAATCATCAATATTACTGGAAAATTCGTCAGCTGAGAAAAATTCATCCGCTTTAAAGCCATAAGGAATAGCGCTTATCACATTAAAACCATAAGCAATTAATGCACTGATTATTGGATCAGCAATGCTTTTTTTAATCGAGCGCACAGGTGAAGAAGCTTGCGGATGAAACAAAACCAATGGTCGCTCATCATGCGATGGAAATTGCATTTTCAGCATGTATGCCAAGCTTTGTTTTTTAAGTTCATCAAGGCGTAATTTAGGCTGTAATTGTTCAACACTAGATTGCTCATTTACACCAAAGCTTTTCCCCATAAAACGAACCAATGGCAACTCATCAAATTCAAGAAAACCCAACATGCCAGTTAAATTGACAAAATAATCCATTGCAAAAAATTGCTTAAGGGGTAAACAATTATTGAGCAAAAAGATATTAGGTTCACGCATATAAACAGGTGCAACTCGCTTATCCATTCTTTGCATCAGATGGAAGTTGACTTTTATTGGCGCCAACAACGATTGCAATCGCTGCATTGCACCTAGACCAACATAATTATCACCAAAACCGCTGCCAATGCCATTCACAACAACAATATTGACCACTTGTTTTGTGGAACTCTGAGATTTGATTGAACCGACTACATCTTGACCTAAGCTATTTAGTTCCATCGGAAAATATTGATGACTTTCAACAGCTTGCACCTGGGCTGCATTCATCGTCTTTAGCTTTGCCTTATCGATATCTGGCAAACTATCTCGAATTTTTCGAAAATATGGATTTGAAGTAACGTAAAGATGACTAAATGGAATAACTTTATCGCGAAATTTCGCAGCAGAGAGCAATTCAAAATTGCTAGCACCCGCTATATCAATTGTCGGCAGTTGAGAAAATGAATAAAAAAAGTGTAACACGGGTAATGAATATAAAAATAAAGTTTATGACGACCCTAAAAACTATGAGCAACTCAGCTAATTCACAATCAAAAAGAATATTTCGAACGCTTTACTTAGTGTTATTATTTGCACAACAAAGCGGCGCTGCAAGTGTCGTTGACACTAACAGAATCGCTCTTAACTTAAAACTAAATGCTACGTTTTTTCTTTACTCGAGACAATCTACCACTTATAAGCACCCTGGAAGCTGAACCATTCGAGCTCTTAAACGCTGCCGAATTCAAAAATGGAATCATTCCATTTTCTCACATGTATATCACCTCACAATCCTATCTAAAACAGATTCAATACGCCTTAAAGGACGATAATGAAGCCAACATCATCCAAGTCTCAGAAAAACAAAGTAGTGTCATTTTTAATCAATCTAATTTCCCGCCGAATTTAACGGAATATAAGATTAACTCCTATGATGAATATAAGACGTTATTAGGCAATAAACATGAAGCTCATATTGTCATCATTAATGGCATTGGTGGTGACTATTGCGACAACTATATTGGCTTAGCTATTATTCAACGCATCAGTAAATTATTAGCGCCCACTAAGGTTCATTTTCATTTAATGCAGTCTTTGCAACAGCGTTTTAAATCAATCTATCAGGACAATGCTGGAATAACTACTGCGAATGTTATTCATCAAAACAATATCATGTCGATTGAACAATTTATGTCGATGGATGCTTATATAGATCTTAGCTCTATTGTGAATTATGAAGAATATGGCCATTTGTCTCGTTCACACTTTTTCTTGACCGCATTTTCTCTTGAAAATCTAATTGCTGATACAAATATTCAACCTTACTTAACCAAGGATCCTGAAGTTTCAATTAATTTAAGAGAAAAAATAGAAAAACGCTTTTCTTCTGAACAAAGACCGTTAGTACTAATTCATTTAATAAGTTCTAGCAAGATCAAAACATGTCCAGCAATGTTCACTCACGATTTCATTGCTGCATTAATAAATCAAGGTTTTAATGTCATTTCGGTCAACCCGGTCGGATATTCATCTCATGCTTTTTGTGATTGCTCAGACCTTGTCGACTCTCTAAGCAAGCTGACAAACCTCATACATGCATGTGATTGTGTTGTCTCTACAGGTTCATTTTCAATGAACGTCGCAGCTAGCCTAGGCAAGCCCATCATTTTGCTACCCATTACTATAGCCAATTTTCGTACTGCCAAACAACTCCCTGAAGTTCTAGCATGGGTGACCAAGGAAAATAAACACCTTTATATTGATACGGTAAAAAACGAAATTACCCAGCAAAATGAAGTTTCGCAACAAATTTGGGACAATATTGATACGGTTAAGCTGGCGAAAGCTACAAAAGATTATGCTGTGCAATTCAACCGCATACAATCGCGCACTGAAAACATTCTATCGACGAAACGATTAGCCGTTGTTATACCGTTCAGTTACGACGGAGAAGAATACGAAAAATATTTAAACAATTGCCTAGATGCACTCAGTGAGGTTGATGGCTTTAATGCGTTATGGCTCGAAATTATTGATTCGAGATTTGAGCATAAGTCATTAACAGATGCTTATAATTCAGGGATTAGCAAAGCCATCAAAAATGATTGTGACTATATTTGGATTTTGGACCCAAAACAAATCCCTAACCCAAATTATTTCTCTAAAGCCTTAAAACGCTTTAAAAGTGATGATCGCATTGCCATTGTTGCTGGGATGCAAATTGATAATGACAATCAAAATCAAATTGTTTGGAGCGGCAGTCTCCTGTCTTTCCCTAAACATCAGTTTAAGTCGGGAGTAACAAGCAATGAAAAATTAAATAAACCTTCTTTAGAAAATTGGGTTCCATTTCAATCAGCGATTATTCGAACTGAAGCAGCAATAGATGCCGGTCTTCTAGATGAATCCTTGCAACAACAATTTAGCGATGCTGATTATTGTTTTAGGCTAAAAAAACGTGGTTGGTCAATAGTCTATGAGCCTAAATCCCAGAGCTATAAAACCAACCATCCTATTTCGTTGACCAACAAACAAAAAGAAGTTTTGGTTAGTGATTTAAAATATTTTTTCAAAAAATGGAGCCACACTACTGGTTGTGACAATCCTCGGAATTTACATGCTGAAATTGTTAAATATGTGCAAAAAAAGAGCCTCAAGCATAATAACAGAGAACAATCCAATGATAATATCAATCATGCAGGTGCTGAATAAATTTATTGTTTAAGCCAAGTAAAAAATGCTATGGTTTCTTGATTCAGCGAGTCTGCCAAATAAAATAATAAGACAGGAAAAAATCATGGCTCAAAATGATACATCAAAAATTTTCTCTTTTTTGAACACCAATTTATTAAATAATCTCCCAGAAAACCTGGAACTTGTTTTAGATATAGGTTGTGGTACTGGCGAGTTAGGTGCGGAATACAAAAAAAATAATAAAAGCTCAGTTTGGCATGGAATCGATATTAATAACGACGCCTTAAAACAAGCAAAAAAAAACTTAGATGCAGCTTGGAAAGTTGACGCTAACGCATTTAAAGCAAATGCGTCCATGAAAAAAAAGAAATATGACTCTTTAATTTATTCATTGAGCTTGGAACAATTTGAAAATCCAGCAAACGCAATAGAGTCACATCTTAAGGTTTTAAAGAAGGATGGAAAATTATTCATCTGTTTTCCAAATATACAACACTGGTCACTACTTCGACATCTCATTAGTGGCAATTGGAATCCTTCAGATAAAGGAATATTACATCATGACAATCAACACCATTTTACCCGCAAATCATTTATGGTCATGCTGGATAGTATTGGTTTGAAAATGATCGATTTACACCGTTATAGTTATGAACGTGAAGCTATTTTTCGAAGCCGTCGCGGAACACGAATCAAGACACTCCAAAAGTTACAAGAGTTTTGCAAAGCCACCCTATTGCATTACAACGAAAATGATTTTCGAACTTATCATTACGTTATCAGCGCAACTAGAAAACCTTAGCTTGAAATAAACTTTTTTGAAAGCTCCTTGCGATAGTTATAAATTTACTTTTAAACGTGGTTTTATACCACAATGATTTCGTCACCTATTTTATCGCTGAAAGATTATGTCACAAAGAGTTTTTATTAATTTTAGTGGTTCAATAGATGGAGTAGATCCAAGCTTAAGCCTGCGGCAAAAAATACTGAATATAACTGCCAAAAAATTTGCGCATATTGATAAAACGATTGCTTGGACAAGACAGGATATACTCCATACAGAATTCTATAAAAATAATAAAGAAATTCTTGATAGCCCCCGAGGAGCAGGATATTGGGCTTGGAAACCCTACATTATCCTAGAAACACTTAAACAAGCTAAGCCTGATGATTGGGTTATTTATTGCGATGTTGGCAAACCCTTTAGACGCGGTGATCCAGAACGCAACGGTAATACTGATATTGGCAATGCTATGTATACTCCTATAGATGCGCTGATTGACTATGCTATACAACAGGATGGATTTACACCCGGTGTTTGGATTCCGCATTATGGTCTTGCGCATGTTTGGACCAAACGAGATTGCTTCGTTGTCATGAGTTGCGACAGTGCTGAATTTCATAATGCACCACATGTTCAAGCAGGCTATTCCGCATGGTCTAAGAGCGATGCGTCAATTGCATTTTTAGAAGAATGGTTAAGTTGGTGCTGTAACCCAACCGCGATCACTGATGCCGACAATGTCTTGGGAAAACCAAATTCAAAAAATTTCCGAGATCATCGCCATGATCAAGCAATATTATCTAATCTAGTGATAAAAAAAGGAATTCAACCTTTTGGTCCTAAAGAGCGTTCCTTGAATGGTTATCGAAATTTCAACTTAATCATCCGTCATATGATGTTGGCTGGCGCATTAAAAAATCTTAGACAACAATTTTCTACACTTTTTAATTCATCTGAACTTCCAGCTTTTTCGAAAGAATTCATTGAATTATTATTTCTGTCTGAAATCGGATCGAATAATTCTGTTGAATTATTGCTCCAAGCTGAACATGACATTTTAAAATGGCAACATGCTCTACCAAACGCTTCAATAGATTTTTTAACGCAAGACAACCGGCTGCCACAACAACATAAACAGCAAAAACAATTCGATGGCATTTTTATCTCTCGCGCACAGCAGCAACATTTAAGCCGGCGAGTGTTTGCAAATTTATATCATTCTCTCAAACCCGGTGGTTTTTTATTTGTTGGTCCCTATAAAGGCAATAAAAATGATTCTCCATCTACTACGGGCACATTTTCAGAATTTATTGCTTGGCTGCATTTACATCAATGCTTCCCTCAAGATTGTGGTGCTAATGCAAATCAACGTCCGCACGCACTCACTTCAGGCAGCATAGTGAATCCAATAGTTACTTATCTAAACAATGATAAAACTTGTTATGCCGCGATGGTAAAACCTAAAATGTATCTGCCCGATTTGTTAACATCTGAATAAACTGTTCAACAATCCGATTGTTATCTATGAGTATTCGTTTCAGCATCATCGTTGTCGACTATGACCAAAGTGTCAAGCGAAGATATTTGCGTCGGGCAATTCGCTCCATCATGAATCAAACCATCGATACCAGTGAAATTGAAATTTTGCTTTTCCATGATGGCCCAAAACAAGCAGACTACTCAAAAGAATTGGACGTCGAAGAACTCAATGCTATTCATTCCATCACAATCACTGAACAACGCTTTAACAATTGGGGTCACTCGCAAAGAAATATGGGGATTGAGCAAGCGACAGGCGAATATATTGTGCATTTAAATGCTGATAACCTCCTTTACCCCAACGCTCTCGAACGCTTGCTTTATCACGCCGACAAAACATATCCACCAATTTTTGATGCAGCTGGGAATATTAAAAATAACAACGACATATTAATCTTTTGCCTTTCCATGAAAGGTGTAGTGTTTTGCAATGGTGGCTTCAGCCGCAGGCCTGGTGAAGAAGATAGTTATGCTGTGATTCTCACAGGTATACCCACCAAATTTAGAAATATTGACTGTATGCAGCTAGTGATGAAACGTCAATGCTGGTTGCAAGAAAATGGTTGGCATAATCTTTCACGCAACTCTGACGGAATCATGTATCCCGAATTTGTCAAAAAATACGGTGCCCGATATGTCCCTGAAATATTAGGGGAGCACTGGTAATTATTATGACAAACCATGTTGAAGTAAATCGTGAACAAATTGCACACAAAGTCATCAATGCTTGCAATGACAACATCTCTGGCGCTTATTCACTCTTAGCAGAGTATTTAAAAACAATTAATGACGAAGTGTTTTTAAACAACCTAGGTTTAACTTTTTATCAACAAGTCGAATATGAACTTGCCAAACAAACATTTGAACACGCATTAACAAAATTTCCAAAAAGCCATTATCTCTATAATAACTATGGATTAACTCTCAATCGCCTTGGTCAAGGTGCTAATGCAGTAAAACAATACCAAAAAGCCATTGATCTAAAAACGGATTACCACCAAGCAAGGTCTAATTTAGCCTATACCCAATTATATTTTGGAACGACAGACCGAAAAGAAATTCTGACTGCACATAAAGATATTGAAACTTTTGTTTTTCCAGATTCACAAAATTTTTTAGAACTAAGATCAATCTCGACGCAACCAGACCGCTTGCTAAAAGTTGCCTATCTATCCGCCGACTTACGTAGCCATGCAGTCGGAAGTTTTATGGCAGGTATCCTGAAATCTCACAATCCGGCAAATTTTGAGGTTCATGTCTTAGATAATCGAACAAATAATAATGATGCAATTGCCCAACAGCTAAAAGAATATCCAAACTCTTGGAACGACATTTCACAAATGAGCACTGTTGAGGTTTGTCGTTTAATTGTACAGCTCGAGATTGATATACTCATCGATCTCTCAGGCCATACTAAAGGCGGTCGACCCGATGTTTTTGCACACCGCTGTGCACCGGTAC
>CAZWHW010000002.1:0-177281 GCA_964633815.1 uncultured Gammaproteobacteria bacterium | reverse complement strand
CAACTAGAAAGCTGGCAAGAAGATCTAGCCTTCGAACTAGAACTAGAACTAGAACAAAGCATCACTAATCGAACTAATAGTGATGCTTTTTTATGTCTATAAATTTCTTCTCAAGTTTTTATGACACTCTTTCCAACACAATATCATATCGATATACCCGCTCTCCTGAAGGTGCTCTACTGTCTAGCTTGGCAATCATCGCTTGCTGTTCTTTTTTAGTTTTTTTTCGCAACAATAAATCCTTCTCATTCAGTTTTTCCTTTGGAAAATACATTTGTGTCGTTAGTTCCATGAAACCGCGCTGGCTCACCTTAAAATGTAAATGTGGTGGACGAGTCCAACCTCCACCAACATCATAGGCACCAGGAATAATTGTTTTAAAACGAAAATCTCCATCAACTCCCGACTGAACAATTGCCCAACCTTGAAAATTTTCATCTATAGGCTGTTTACTGCTATCAAAAGGATGCCGGTATTTGCCGTGTGTATTTGCCTGCCATAAATCTAAAGTTGCTCCTGCGATCGGCGAACCATCGTTTTCCAATACTTTACCGCGGATAAACACTGCTTCACCTTGCGCTGCAGCAATGCGCCCTGCGACGTGAGTTAAATCAAAATCTTGATCTGCCTGCGCAACAACTGGATAAAAAGGCCCTTCTCCCTCCGAAGGTGTTATGAATAAATTTTTAGCCGAAGCATTAGCAGTAGCTCCTAAGCCAAGCAAAGCAGGTAATCGCAAAAAATGTCGGCGTTTTTTTAACATAAATTCATTCAATACTAGCACTTCTTTGCCATATAAGGCATTGATTATTTGCTGGCATCGTTTGATCCAATACTAGTTCAAAACCTTGTTGATTAGCTAAACGTTCAATTTCTTCAAAATCTTTTATACAACTGCCGACATCTCGGGAGCGTAAACTTTGATCAAAATCTTGATTGCTCTCACTGGTAAATTGACCTCTATATTTAAATGGCCCGTAGATAACAAGCAAGGATTGTGAATCGCTTATTACGGGCAAACCTTTGAAAAAAGCCTGAACTTCTTGTGCCGACATAATGTGTAAGGTGTTAGCAGTATAGATCAAATCAAATTTTTGTTTAACTGTATTCCAATCAGAACGATTCACATCCAATTCAATTGGCAACAGCACGTTCTCCAAATTCGCCGCAGCCAACTGCGCATGAATTCCAGCTAAATAATGTTGTTGATCAGCTGTTTGCCACACCAGCTGAGGATTCGCTTGCGCAAAGAAAATCGCATGCTGCGCTGTGCCTGAACCCACCTCTAAGACAGTCCTAGCATTATTTAAATAAGGAGACATAACCTGCAAAATATGTGCTTGATTGCGCTCACAAGCTGCTGAATAAGGTAAATCCATAGTTGTCGATCTAAAAGTCTTAAAAAATCAATAATACACTAACAATAAAAAAGGCGAGCTCATTCATTAGCTCACCTTTTCATTAAACTCTAATAATTTAACCAAACCTCATTAGCCAATAGAATTAATAATACTATTTAAGGTTTCACTAGGACGCATAGCTGCATCAGCGAGTTCATTATTTGGAAAATAATAACCACCAATATCGCAAGCTGGTCCTTGTGCCTCATTGAGCTCGGCTATAATTTTATCTTCATTTTCACTCAATTGAGTAAATACTTGTTTAAACGTTACAGCCAATTCGACATCATCGCTTTGTGCTGCCAATGCTTCTGCCCAGTAACTTGCTAAATAATAGTGACTACCACGGTTATCCAACTGACCTACTTTACGTTTAGGTGAATGACCTTCATCTAACAATTTATCAGAAGCAAGATCTAAAGTTGTTGACAAAATTTGCGCAAGTCCATTGCCAGAGCTTTCAGATAAATGCTCATAAGATGCTGCTAGAGCCAAGAACTCACCTAGTGAATCCCAACGCAAATGATTCTCTTGATTAAACTGTTGAACGTGCTTTGGCGCTGAACCACCTGCACCAGTTTCAAATAAACCACCACCTTTCATTAGAGGCACAATTGACAACATTTTTGCACTGGTTCCAACCTCAAGGATTGGAAACAAATCAGTTAAATAGTCACGTAGCACATTACCAGTGACAGATACCGTGTTCTTGCCTTCCTTAACTCGGTCACAAGAAAAACGCGTCGCTTGAATTGGATCCATGACAGGCAATTCCAAACCTTCAATATCATGATCTTTTAAGTATTTTTCGATCTTTTTGATCAATAGAGCATCGTGCGAACGTTTTTCGTCCAACCAAAAAACTGCTGGATCACCCGTTGCACGTGCACGTTTAACTGCTAGCTTGACCCAATCTTGAATTGGTTCATCTTTTACTTGGCACATACGGAAAATATCACCTACTTCGACATCTTGCTCAAGAAGCAAGCTGCCATCGGTAGCAAATGCTTTAATTTTTCCGGCAGCTGGTGCTTCAAAAGTTTTATCATGTGAACCATATTCTTGGGCTTTTTGCGCCATCAAGCCTACATTGGAAACACTGCCCATTGTTGCTGGATCAAACGCACCATGTTCCTTACAAAAATCAATCACTTCTTTGAAAACACCTGCATAGCAACGATCTGGAATTAATGCTTTCGTGTCTGCTATTTTTCCATCAGGACCCCAAGCCTTACCACCCGCACGAATCATAGCTGGCATGGAAGCATCAACAATCACATCACTTGGCACATGAAAGTTAGTGATGCCGCGGTCTGAATCAACCATCGACAATGCAGGGCCATTCGCATAAGCCGCTTGAATATCAGCTTCAATTTCAGCTTTTACATCAGCAGGCATTTTTTCTAAACGCTGGAATAAGGCACCCAAACCATTATTTGGGTTAACACCATATTCTTCAAAAACAGCCGCATGTTTGGCGAATACCTCAGCAAAGAATACTTCAACAGCATGACCAAACATGATGGGATCAGAGACCTTCATCATCGTTGCTTTCAAATGCAAAGAAAGTAATACACCTTCGTCTTTGGCTGCTGCAATTTCCTTAGCCAAAAATGCTCGCAAGGCTTTACGACTCATCACTGTTGAATCAATAATTTCACCTGCAATTAACGGTGTAGATTCTTTTAAAACAGTCTCAGTTCCATCTTCAGCAACATGAACTATTTTCATGTCCGTAGACGCCGTGATTTCTACTGACTTTTCATTGCTATAAAAGTCACCTTCTTGCATATGTGCAACATTGGTTTTAGAAGCAGAACTCCATTCACCCATGGAATGTGGGTTTTTCTTAGCAAAATTTTTAACCGCCAATGGCGCTCGTCGATCAGAATTACCCTCGCGCAAAACTGGGTTTACAGCGCTTCCTAAAATCTTACTATAGCGTGAGCGAGTCTCTTTTTCAGCATCAGTTTGTGGCTCATCCGGAAAGTTCGGCAAATCATAACCAGCTGCCTGCAATTCAGCAATAGCAGCTTTTAACTGGGGGATAGAAGCAGAAATATTTGGTAACTTAATAATGTTAGTCTCAGAAAATTGCGTCAACTGACCTAATTCTGTTAAAGCATCATCGATGCGTTGTTCAGCTGTTAAGTTTTCCGGAAAATTCGAAATAATTCGACCCGCTAGAGAAATATTACGAGTCTCAATATTAATGCCTGCTGGTGCGGAAAACGCTTGAACAATTGGAAGGAATGAACGCGTTGCCAAAGCTGGCGCTTCATCAGTGATGGTATAAATAATTTTTGGGGTATTTGCCATTTTTATGCCTCAATCAAATGTCTCGAACATCTTGGTAATTCTAAAAAAATGCTTTTGAACGAATACTAGCGACATTCAAGGCAAGACAGCTTTAAATGAGAGCTTAAGCAAGGAAAAAGTTAATCACGCATTCGTACAAAAAATTCTGCATAAACTTTTTGCTGGCGGAATTATACACGAAAAGATGCTTAAGTCAGTTACCGACAAAAAATTTAGTTAACTTTGACACCTAGGACAATAAAAAGAGGAACGCTGCCCAATGACAATACGTTTAATTTTTGTATCGCAAATTCGGCAAGCTTTTTGATCACGCTCATAGACATTAAGCTTTTGACTAAAATAGCCTGCTTGACCATCTGATCCTGTAAAATCACGCAGTGTCGTTCCTCCTACTTTGATCGCTTTAGCCAATACTGATTTTATTGCATCAGACAAACGCGCATACTCCGCTTTGCTCACCTTACCCGCAGGACGCATCGGCCTGATCCCTGCTATAAACAATGCCTCACTGGCATAAATATTACCGACTCCGACAACGATTTGACCATTCATAATGTAGTTTTTAACAGCAATGATTCTTTTTCTCGAGTGTCGAAATAAATACTCTCCATCAAATTCTTCCGCTAATGGTTCTGGACCAAGACTTTCTAATAGAACATGGGACTTCATACCCTTAGCAATAAACAATAATGAACCAAAACGACGAGGATCATGATAACGCAGCACCCATACTTCATTGCCTAATTGAAATAATAAATCAATATGATCATGTTTTTTCGGTGCTTCAATATCGGCATTGTTTAAAATACGAATGCTGCCTGACATACCAAGATGTAACATCATGGCACCTTGTGCAGTTTCAAAAATTATATATTTAGCGCGCCGATACAATCGCTGGACTTGATGACCAAGCAAACCTTGTATTTCTTCAATAGGCACGAGCCAACGCAAAGAAGAATTACGCACCTGCATATCCGTAAAGTATGCATCTTCAACAAAAGGCTGAATACCACGTAATGTGGTCTCAACCTCAGGAAGTTCAGGCATCAGACTTAGTCAGTAATTCGCCTTCTTTTACTACCTCTTCAGCATCAGGGTTAGCCGACTGAGAAGATTTCGACATTTCAGCTTCGGAAGTTTCAATCTTCTGTAACTGTTCTAGTGCAACATGGGGTGCACCATTGACTGTTGCCAAACCAGAGCGATACAACGCTAATGCTTTGCGCAAATCTTGTTCATCTTCATGTAGTAGACCCAGTTCTTCAAACGCTTCTGATAATCCACCAAGCTTAATCGCTTGTTCAAATTCTTTTTTGGCGCGTTCTACATCTTTATTTTCAACTGCTTTACGACCAGCTGCCAAATGCAATTCTGCATTTTCAGGACGCGCTAACAACCAACCATCTAGTTGTCTAAGAATCTTTTTCCGATTAGTAGACTTTAATCGTCCATACAAATTGACTAGGTCATCGTCCCAAGTAGTTTTTAATGTCGAAACAATCATTTTTTCAGCTAAATCAACACGTCCATTCTGAATTTGATATTCTGCATAGGCAACAACAAACTCTGGGTCTTTGCGCGAGATTTTTGAAGTCTGCTTCCACGCTAAATCTTTATTTTCGGCTGAATTAAATTTATCCAAATCTAATTCAGATTGCATTTCAGCAATGACTTCTACAGGCAATGCGCCCAAACGCTTTGCTTCAGGCAAAATATTTGATAATTTTTCATTCTCATCTAATTCATCATATGCCTGTGCAAGCATAGCCACATACTGTGCATTACCACGTCCAGCATCCTCGACTTCTAACAAAGATTTCAGCGCATCATCAGCTTTGCCAATTTGCTGGTCTAAACGAGCTTTGGTCATGTTAATTGCCAAACGATCATTCGGCGCTTTCTCAGCAGCTTTTCGAAGGTACTCATCACGCTTTGCATAATTACCTTGTTCTTGTGCTGCTTGAGCTGCGGCTAAAAAATTAACAAACGGTACTTCTGTATGCTGAGTTTTAGCTACCAATTGCTTTTCAGCACGTTTCCAATCGCCTTTCATTAAAGAAAGAAATCCTATTCCTAATTTCTTTTGGGCATTTTTTTCATTACGATTTTTATTCCAATTAGCTACTCGCTTTTTGGTTCGAAAAAACCCACCCAACATGCGAAACAAAATATAAAGCACTGCAAAGACTACTATTGCTGCAATGATAAATTGCATTATCGTCAATGTGACAGTGTAACCCAATAAGTCAAAAACAACATTTGCACCTTCACCAAAAAACTGGTTCAACTTGATATAGGCAAATAATGCAGCAAAGGCTAAACCTACAAAAATAATTAAATTACGCATAATTGTCTCCGATCCGTTCAGCTAGTCTTGTTCTGTTTTTTCAATTTTGATAAAGCTTTTCAACATATCCTTCATATCCCGTTTAGCGCGATTCCATGACCAGAAACTATCATCTTCAATTTGTTCATTCGATGTCTCCTGCTTATCAACTGACGTTGATACCTCAGAGTGAGTCGTTGTAATATCAGTAGTAACTTGGTCAGTCTCTTTAGAATTTCCACCTAAAGAGTCAGTGGCGTTAGTAGCATCTAAATTATCTTGTGTTTCTAACTGATTTTTCTCTGCCTCTTCTTGCGCCTCTAAACCAAGCGATTTTGGACCAATATCAGGAAGATCAGGCAAATTCTGAACTGCCTTATCAACACCCTCTTTTACTGCTGCCGTCAAGGTGTCTTCAGTAATATACTGGGATTGACTTTCTTTAAAATCTTGAACTTCTTTTTGCAAACCAGTTATCACTGTACCAAACTCGGTGACATTGGACTTAATTTCATTAACTCCAGTAAGCAAAGAATTTTGTGATTGTTTGCTTTGCGGCGATAAATTCTGCAAATAATAATTATATCCTGACAAACCCAAAGCCCCTAAAGAACAGAGTAATGCTAAAAATGCTATCCCAGCACCACTGCTTTTTTCTTTTTTGCTAGGTGCTGTCGCTGTCTTCGGTGCGGCAGATTTTTCAGTTGTTTTTTCAGTAGCTTTTATTGACTCGCTCTCTTTCGTTTTGCCTTGACTCGCTGACTTTGTAGTAGCTGACTTTGTAGTAGCTGACTTTGTAGTAGCTGACTTTGTAGTAGCTGGCTTTGTAGTAGCTGGCTTTGTACTATCAGTTGTAGCTTTCACTGTAGTTGTTGCCTTGCTAGTTGCATTATTTGCAGCTGCTTTACTTTTCGTTACAGGCTTACTCGCTGCTTTTGTTGTAGCTGCAGTCTTTTTTGCAGTCGATGCTGCAGGAGTCGTTTTCTTGTTTTTTGAATCTGCCATGGTGAATCATTGCTTCAGTTCTATTGTCTTTAATTTAACACAAACCTTTAACACAGTGATGTTAAACAAAGCAAGATTTTCTAAAAACCTTCACTTCGTTGTTACTCTTTGCAATTGAGATACCATGTCAGTGGGCATTGGTGAAGCGGCAACCAAGATCCTCCCTGACCAACCGCTCGCTACTAACTCCTCGGCAATCGAGTTTGCTCCCACTATTGCAAGAATTGATTGTGTTTGAACTTCCTGCGGCAATTCTTCTAAAAAATGTCTTGCTGCATGCGCACTATGCAAAAACACGCAATCTAAACCATCTAGTAGGCAATCTTTTAATTGTTGACTCAACCCTGAAGGTTTTTGGCGTTGATAACACTCCCAACGAGTTATCTTTGCCAACCGCTGATTAAGGGTATTTTCTAGCAAAGGTTTACCCTGCGTTCCTGTAACGATCAAAATTTTATTATTTTCCACTTTTTGCATTTCTGGAAGATCGAGCAAAGCCTTTGATCCCACTTGCTCTTTTGGAAAAATCACTTCTATATTTTTAGCTTCTTTTTGTAGCTTAACTTTTAGCATATTTGCTGTGCCTTGCCCTACCGCAAAAAATCTAGGCAATTTCATAAATTCATAGACCCTATCAAATCCAAAATGAACTGCTGAAGGCGAGATAAAAATTACATCGTCTATGTACTTATCCGACAATAAATATTCCAAAGCATCATTAGCTTCTGCAATGGCGACTTGCTCCAATAATGGTGCTGCAAATATTATTGGTGAAAGATGAGCAAATCGAGCTTCGATTGCACGACGCATCAACCGATTATGCTGAGTGTTTCGAGTCAGTAAAACTCGCATTTTATTGTGCTTTAGCAATTAAGGATTTTGCACCTTGATCAATCAATTGCTGGGCTACTTGCTGACCCAATTCAGCAGCAATGCTTGGATCACCTTGAGCTGAAGCACTAAGCAGTCGTCCAGAGTCAACATCTCCAACGACACCTTGCAAAAACACAGTATCACCTTCAAGTTGAGCAAATCCAGCAATCGGCACTGAACAGCCACCATCAAGGCATTGATTCATACGCCTTTCAGCAGTAATACAAATTTCAGAATTAGTATCATTTAAAACCGCCAGAAACTGCTTAATTTCAGCGTCATTCGTACGATTTTCAATTCCAACAATTCCTTGCCCCACTGCCGGCAAACTATCTTCAATAGCAATTAAATCAGCAATTCTATTTTCAAAACCCAGTCTAATTAAACCCGCAGCAGCCAAAATAATGGCATCATATTCACCATCATCCAATTTGCGTAAACGCGTATTCACATTACCCCTTAACTCTTTAATTTCAAGCCGTGGAAAATGATGTTTTAATTGCGCTCGCCTACGTAAGCTTGACGTCCCTACTACAGAACCAGCTGGTAATTCATGCAATGTTTGGTAATTATTAGAAACAAACGCATCATTCGGTGTTTCACGTTTACAAACACAGCTAACTTCTAAACCTTTGGGAAGATCAACTGTCACATCTTTCATTGAATGAACCGCAATATCAGCGCGACCATCCAGCAAAGCCTCTTCAAGCTCTTTCATAAACAATCCTTTGCCACCAACCTTTGACAAGGAACGGTCTAAAATTTTATCCCCTTTGGTTGTCATGCTAACTATCTCAACGTTAAGCTGTTTATGTTCCGCTAATAATTGATCTCTGACAAAGTGCGCTTGCCATAATGCCAACGGACTATTGCGAGTCGCAATTCGAAGTGTTTTTACAATTGGAGAAGTCAAAATAATTTCCTATCTAACTTAATCAGTAGTCATAATTTTAAGAAAAATGCTTACAGCTGATTATAGCGGTTCTTTAGGTCAGATTAAAAAGGTATAATTTAAGCTTGTTAAATAAAATTTCAAAGACAGATCGACTTATGTCAAAGCAGACTGACCAACAAACCAACTCAAGATCAGGCAATAAAAAAATGTGGGGCGGTCGCTTCCAGCAAGGCACCAACGAATTAGTTGAGCAGTTTTCTGAGTCTATTAGTTTTGATGCCAGACTTTATGAGCATGATATCCGCGGGTCGATTGCCCATGCAACCATGCTTGCTGTGGTTGGCGTGCTGTCTAACGAAGAACGCGATAAAATTGTTATTGGTCTACAAAATATCCTTAAAGATATTCAAGCGGGCAATTTCACTTGGTCAACTGCACTAGAAGACGTGCACATGAATATTGAAGCACGCTTGACCAAAGACATTGGTGAATCTGGGAAAAAACTGCACACTGGCCGTTCACGTAATGACCAGGTCGCCACTGACATTCGCTTGTATTTGCGTGATTGCAGCGACCATTTAATCTCTTTTCTAAGTAACTTACAAACAGCATTGCTTGATCTGGCTGAACCTGAAATTGACACTATCATGCCCGGCTTCACTCATTTGCAAGTCGCGCAACCAATTAGTTTTGCGCATCACATGCTGGCTTGGTGTGAGATGCTACAACGTGACAAAGAACGTGTTCTTAGTACCCGTGAACGTATTAATATCATGCCACTTGGCTCAGCAGCTCTGGCTGGCACTAGCTTTCCAATTGACCGTTCTATTACCTGCGAACTATTAGGGTTTTCGGCGCCTACTCGAAACTCTCTAGATGCAGTTTCCGATCGTGATTTTGCAATTGAATTTGCCAGCAATGCAGCAATTTTGATGATGCACCTTTCACGCATGTGTGAAGAAATCATCTTATGGATGTCTGAGGCTTACAAATTTATCAATATCGGCGATGCTTATTGCACTGGTTCTAGCATCATGCCGCAAAAGAAAAATCCTGACATAGCCGAACTAGTCAGAGGCAAAAGTGCACGAGTCTATGGAGACTTGACCGCATTACTGACCTTGATGAAATCGCAGCCCTTGGCGTATAACCGCGACAACCAAGAAGATAAAGAGCCATTATTTGACGTAGTCGACACATTAGAAATTGTCCTACCTGTTTTTACAACCATGATTCCTGCCATTGAAGTTAAACGTGACAACATGTATCAAGCCACACTAGAGGGCTATGCCACCGCTACCGATTTAGCTGAGTATCTTGTCCGCAAAAAAATCCCTTTTCGTGACGCGCATGAAATTGTTGGCAAAGTGGTCAACTATGCAATCAGTAATGAATTGCAACTCTCGGAATTACCGTTAGAGACATTACAATCGTTTGGCGCAATGATAGAACAAGATGTTTTTTCGGTATTAAGCCTTGAAGGCTCGATCCAATCACGAGATCATTTTGGCGGCACTGCACCAAAACGCGTTGCAGAAGCACTGCAGTCAATGAGAGAATCTATTTAAACTGTTAATGAACACGATACAAATTCATTGCCATAAAACAATAACCATCATTTTCAATAACCTATTATGAAAGCAATTATCATTCGTACAGCAATTTTAATGACGTTTTTATCTATTGCAGCTTGTGGCAACAAAGGCGATCTTTTCTTAGTCGAAAAACCAGTACTTGAGCCAATCCCTGAGACTACTGAAGAATTAAACAAGCCAGAAAAAAAATAACCATTAAACAAATCATTAAATAATGAGTTTTTTTACAGTTCGCGAAGACACGCTCTACGCTGAGAATGTTCCTGTTCGAGATATTGTCAACTATGTTGGAACACCTTGCTATATTTATTCAAAACAAGCACTGGAAAACGCTTGGCTTGGATTTGATTCAGCTTTTGGAGATCATCCCCACTTAGTCTGCTTTGCTGTAAAAGCCAATTCAAACATTGGTGTTTTAAACACACTGGCAAAATTAGGTTCAGGATTCGATATTGTTTCAGGTGGCGAATTGCAACGCGTTATTGCCGCCGGAGGGGACCCTAGCAAAGTATTTTTTTCAGGCGTTGCTAAATCTCGCGAAGAAATCGCCTATGCACTAAAACAAGGAGTGCGTTCAATTAACATTGAATCACCAGCCGAACTAGAACGAGTGCAATCAGTTGCCGTTGAAGTGGGGGAAATTGCCAATATTTCAGTCAGAGTAAACCCTGATGTCGACCCACAAACTCACCCCTATATATCAACCGGTCTTGAAGAAGCTAAATTTGGCGTTTCCATGCAAGATTCTTTGCGCGTTTTTCAGCAGGCGCAAAAATACAGCCATACTAAAGTCTTCGGGGTTGCCTATCATATCGGCTCGCAAATCACGTCAACTGCACCTTTCGAAGATGCCTTAGACCGAGTTATCTCATTAATCAAAACTCTCGCTGAAATGGACATAAGCATTGAGCACCTTGATATGGGTGGTGGTTATGGAATTGTTTATAATGAAGAAGAGCCTCCTTCACAACGTGAATTCATTCAAGCATTATTAAACAAACTAGACAGTGCCGATATTAATCTACCCGTTTCGATTGAGCCTGGCCGTTCTATCGCTGGCAATGCAGGTATTTTGGTAACTGAAATCTCCTACTTAAAAGAGAATACTGACAAGAATTTTGCCATCATCGATGCCGCTATGAATGACTTGATGAGACCGTCACTATATGACGCGTGGCACACTATTACACCTATTACCACACCAAACTCCGACACTATCGAACGTGTTTATGATGTGGTGGGACCCGTGTGCGAAACAGGAGACATCCTTGGTAAAAACAGACGATTAGCGATTGAATCCGGTGATTTACTCGCTATTCATTCGGCTGGTGCATATGGTTTTACGATGAGTTCAAATTACAACACCAGGCCGCGTGCTGCTGAAGTATTAGTCAATGACAAGCTATGGCAAATTATTCGTGAACGTGAAGAAACAACTGAGTTGTTCGCCCTTGAATCTATCCCTAGCTGGAAATAGCTATTTAATATTTTAAGAAGAACAAAACAAATTTTTGCAAAGGACTGCAAGTTTTGTATTTTTCACCTATTCTCAACAACTATTTCTATATAGTTGTCCAATTTACATTTGAAGATAAAAGAAAAGTCGTCAGAAAATGCTTGCTTTTACGGTCTTTGTCCTTAAGTGAAGTTTATTATTTAATATAAAACTCAACACTATTATTGCAACATTTAGGTATTTATTCGTGACCAATCCACTGTTAGACAAACAACATTTACCTCCATTTGACAAAATTCGTGCTGAACATGTATTGCCAGCATTGAACACGACACTTGCCACAGCAAATGAGAACATTGCAAAACTTGAAAAAATGACGGACCAAGCGACTTGGAGCAATTTCGCGGCAAAATTAGAAGAAATTGATGTATCACTAGATAATGTTTGGTCGACAGTTTCACATCTAAATTCTGTGATGGATTCAGCCGAGTTACGTAACGCTTATCAAGAAGGGCAACAACTTTTAACCGCTTTTCACACAAGTGTTGCACAAAATTTAGCGCTGTATCAAGGCTATAAAAATATCGCTGTTCGAGAAGACTTTGCGTCACTAACCAAAACTCAGCAAAAAATCATTCACAATACCCTACGGGACTTTAAGCTGTCTGGAGCTGAACTCGATGAACAAGGCAAACAACGCTTTGCAGATATTTCCCAGCAACTTTCTCGATTGCAAACATCATTTGAACAAAATCTATTGGATGCAACGCAAAGTTGGTATTTGCTCATTCAAGATAAAAAAGAACTGTCTGGTTTGCCAGAATATGCTCTAGAATTAGCAAAAACAACAGCTCATCGTCATGACCAGCAAGGCTATCGTTTTGGTCTCGACATCCCATCCTATTTAGCGGTGATGAAATATGCAGATTCTGCCACTATTCGAAAAACAATGTATCGTGCCTACTCTACCAGAGCTAGCTTACTAAGCATTGATCTTAATGGTGACATTGAAAAACGATTTGATAATGAACCCATTATTGATGAAATTCTGGCGTTAAGGCTAGAAAAATCTCAATTGCTAGGCCTGGCAAATTATGCTGACATGGCATTAACCACTAAAATGGCTGATAGTGTCGATCAAGTGTGCCAATTTCTATTTGATATTGCCGAACATGCAAAACCAAAAGCACAGACAGAGTTGCATGAGTTATATGAATTTGCGCATCAACAGTCCAATATCACCCATCTAGAACCTTGGGACTATAGCTATTACAGCGAGAAACTCAAAGAGCATCAATTTGATCTTAACAATGAGGAAATCAAAGAATACTTTCCCGTCGATACTGTCTTTAGCGGCATGTTCGAGATTGTTAATCGAGTCTTCGGAATTCGTTTTCAACGTAATACTGAACCGAAAACTTGGCATGACGATGTTTTGGTTTACGATTTAGTCAATGAATCCGGACAAACAACTGGACAACTTTTTGCTGACCTTTATGCTCGCCCAAATAAGCGTGGAGGTGCGTGGATGGGCGTTTGCCGCCATCGCCAAGAAACCCAAGACCAACAGTCATCACCCGTTGCTTACTTAACATGCAACTTCACACCTGCTAGCAGCGGCAAGCCTGCACTACTGACTCATGATGAAGTCGAAACATTATTCCACGAGTTTGGTCATACGCTGCATCACTTATTGACTACCGTGAATGAAATGAGTCTTGCTGGTATCAATGGCGTTGCTTGGGATGCCGTTGAGTTGCCAAGTCAATTTCTAGAAAATTGGTGCTGGCACGCGGATTCTATTCCATTGATTAGCCAACATTATCAAAGTGGTGAGCCATTGCCAGCATCATTATTAGAAAAAATGTTAGCTGCCAAACACTTTCAAACAGGTATGCATACAGTCAGGCAACTTGAATTTTCATTGTTTGATATCAATTTGCATGCGCAAGATTATAGTAAAAAAACAACGTCTTTATCTGTTCAAGAGACCTTAGAAAATGCACGTCAAGCTATAGCCGTAATCAAAACGCCTGATTACAATCGTTTTCAATGTAGTTTCTCGCATATTTTTGCAGGCGGTTATGCAGCGGGATACTACAGTTATAAATGGGCTGAAGTGCTTTCTGCTGATGCCTTCGATAAATTCGAAGAAGAAGGTATTTTTAATTCGAAAACAGGCACCTCATTTAAGGATTCTATTTTATCTCAAGGCGGTGTCCCAGAAGCTAGTGAAATGTTTGCTCAATTCCGCGGACGTGAACCAAACGTTAATGCTTTGCTTAAAAGTACTGGCTTGATATAAACTGTATTAACAACGTGAGATTATAAACACACACAAAATCAGGAAGGCTAATGAAAAATTTGAGAATGTCGACACTATCATCACATCTTAGGAAAAGCTGTATTATTGGCCTTATCGCATGTGCGAGCACGATTACTTCGCAAAGTTTTGCTGATTTCAAGCCCATTCCAAAAGACACTCTAGAAACCACTCGCGAGATGCAAGTGGATTTATTAGTTTCCCTAAAATACTTAACCAGAGGTCACTACAAAGATGTAGTACTAGATGATGAATTATCAGAAAAAGTATTTACTCGATATCTAGACTCATTAGATCCTAATCGTGTGTATTTTTATGCAAGTGACATTGAATCATTTAAGACTTATGAATTTGAAATTGATAATCAACTAAGTCAAGGCAATGCAGAATTAGGTTTTGAAATTTATAAAGTTCTACGCGAACGTATTCGTGAACGTGAAGCTTATGCTAAAGAACTACTTAATAATGGTTTTGATTTCACTATCGACGAAGATTTTCGTATCGACCGTTCTAAAAGCCCCTGGCCAGTCAACCAAGCCGAAATGGATGAGTTGTGGCGTAAGCGCGTGAAAAACGCCGCATTAATTCAAATACTTGATGACACCCCTGAAGAAACAGTCAAAGAATCATTGAATAAACGCTATGCTCGACAAGCAAATATCATTTGGCAAACCCAGCCTGAGGAAGTTTTCGAAATTTATTTAAATGCTTTAATGCGTGAAGTAGGTCCACATACCCAATATATGTCTCGAGTGACTGCAGAAAATTTTCGTATTAATTTATCCTTATCGCTGGAAGGTATTGGCGCATCACTACAAAGCGAAAATGATTATACAGTCATTCGTAAAGTCATTGCTGGTGGACCGGCTAGCAAAAGCGGTCAACTACATATTGATGATAAAATTATTGGCGTGGGTCAATCTGCTGAGAACATTGAAGATGTGACAGGTTGGCGTCTGATGGATGTAGTTAGAAAAATTCGCGGCAAAAAAGGTAGCTCTGTCTATTTAAATATATTGTCGGGCGACACCCCTCCAGGTAGCACTCCTGAAACTATCGTATTGGTTAGAGATGTAATCAATTTGGAAGATAGTGCTGCCAAATTAGAATACCAAGAAGTTAACGACAAGCGTTTTGCTGTAATCGAAATACCATCTTTTTATGCCAAACAAGCTCGCAACAAGACAAAACAAGACACTATCGTCAGCACCAGCAAAGATGTCGAACGTTTGATCAAACAAGCCCAAAGCACTGGCACTATAGATGGTTTAATTATTGATTTACGTGGCAATGGTGGTGGTTTTTTACGTGAAGCGATTAATTTAACTGGGCTGTTTATTGATACTGGCCCCGTTGTACAAGTACAAAGTTCAGACGAACAATCTGTTCAATATGATGATAAGACTTCAGGCACAGCCTACGATGGTCCATTAGCGGTTTTGGTGGACAAAACTAGTGCTTCTGCTTCTGAAATTTTTGCAGGTGCCATTAAAGATTATGGTCGTGGCATCATTATTGGAGAACGGACTTTTGGCAAAGGTACAGTGCAAACTACGCAACCACTTAAACGCACTAGAAAAAATGAGGTCAGTAGTACGATCAAACTTACGATCCAACAATTTTTTCGTGTCAATGGTGACAGTACCCAGGTCAAAGGAGTTGAACCCGATGTTGTATTAGATACAGGGGAACGTGGAGATTTTGGCGAAGGCACCCTTGATAACGCCTTACCTTGGACTAAAATTGCATCCGCATTAGACTCTTCAAATCCTATCAACTCTGATTTTAACGATCTAAACTCTCGTCATTTGGATAGAGCAAAAAGTTCAGCAGCATTCTCCTTTTTAAAAGCTAGCGCGCAACAACGCCAAATAAACAATGATGTGGAGATTGTTTCTTTAGAACGCAATACACGTAATGTATTTGCGCAAGCTCAAGAAATAAAGTCGTTACAACAAATCAATAATTATCGTAAGTCTTTAGATTTATCACTAGTCGATTCATCGACTTTAGATGATGCAAACAAAGACCTGCCTAATGGCGATAAACATTGGGATAGAGTCTTTCAAAAAGAAGCAGCGCTTATATTGAATGACTTGATTAAACAACCGCAAACGGCAAAAGATAAAAAATTAGCCTCAGGTTAAATACCAATAATTAGTTTTATTATTTGTTAAGGCATTTGAATTAGTCAAATCACTCCATCTTGGCAAACTTATGAACGGCGCGTTCAAATAATTGTGCGCCGCCACGAGAAAATTTTTCCATAAAACTTTTCTCAAACTCATATTTGACATGAAAAATATCTTTGTCATTTGTAGCAGCTGATAAAAAATCATCGCTAGTCATAATCTCATCAACCAAGTCTAATTCTTTAGCTCTAGAACCATACCAATACTGTCCAGTTCCAACCTTGGTCATGTCTAAACTCGAGCGATATTCGGTAACAAAGTCACGAAACAAATCATGGATGTCTTCTAATTGTTCTTTGAGCTGATCACGTTCTTTTTTAGTGTTTTTACCAAACATAGTAACGTTGCGTTTGTATTCTCCAGCAGTATGTTGCTCAAAGTCGACTCCAGCTTTATCTAATAAGCGATGAAAATTTGGTAATTGCGCGACCACACCAATAGAGCCAACAATTGCAAACGGCGCGGCAATTATCTTGTCTGCCACACAAGCCATCATATAACCACCACTGGCAGCCACCTTATCCACAGCAATGGTAATAGGTAAATTGGCTTGTTTTAACCTCACTAACTGTGAAGCTGCCAAACCATGTTCATGAACCACTCCTCCTGAATTATTTAAACGAATTAGCACTTCATCTTCAGGTTTTGCTGCGCAAAGAATTGCTGTAATTTCCTCGCGCAATGAAGGCACGCTTGAAGCTTTTATATCTCCTTCAAAGTCAACAACAAATAACCGCGTATTCACCGTTTCTTCACTAGACTTTTTCTTTAGTTTTTCTGCTTTCTTTTTTTCTTTGGCTTCTTGTTTAAATAATTTTTTATCTAAAGTCGCTTCTTGAATAGTTCTTTTTAATTGTAGAAACTTTTTATTCAAATTGGTGATTGTAAGCTCACCTGAAGGCGATTTCTTTTTAGCTGCAGCTGCGCCAAAAATAATCAAAATAACAACCAATACTGTCACTGCTTTTAGGAGAAACAAGCCATAGTCTAGTAAAAGTTCGTACATAAAAAAGTTCTCTCAAAAATTAATTACTTAAAAAAGGATTATAACTGAGTCAAAATAAATACGCTGTATGTTCAGAAAAACTAACATGCAATTTAACCAAATTAAGGTAAACTATTTATCACCAAAGTTGACCAAAGAGAACTATGAATAACTTTATTGATATTCCAAAAAGTTTAGAAAAAAAGATTGATGCCCTAGCAGATGATGCCAGAACACAAACGCCTATAAAAACATCTAAAGCTGAAATTCCCGCGCAAAAAGAACGCATTAAAAAAGCCTTAAAAAAACAAGATGCTGTCTTGGTATCGCACTACTACGTTGATGGTGAATTACAGGACATGGCGGATGAAACTGGTGGCACAGTCTCAGATTCATTAGATATGGCTCGCTTTGGCATGGAACACGATGCATCTACAGTCATAGTGGCTGGTGTTAAATTTATGGGTGAAACCGCTAAAATACTCAGCCCTGAAAAACGTGTTTTGTTACTAGAACATGAAGCCGAATGCTCTTTAGATATTGGCTGTCCAATTGATGAATTTTCTGCTTTCTGTGATTCGTACCCCGACCGTACTGTCGTCGTTTATGCCAATACTAGTGCAGCAGTAAAAGCGCGTGCTGATTGGGTTGTCACCTCTTCTATCGCATTAGAGATTTGTACTCATTTAAAAGAGAAAGGGGAAAAAATTATTTGGGGTCCAGATCGATTTTTAGGTGAATACATAAAAAATGAAACAGGCGCTGACATGCTCATGTGGCAAGGCGCCTGCATTGTTCATGAAGAGTTCAAAGCACATTTTTTGGAAGAGTTAAAAGCCGAACATCCTGATGCAGCGGTTTTAGTTCACCCTGAATCACCTGCAAGTGTTGTGGAATTAGCCGATGTAGTTGGTTCCACCAGCAAAATTCTTAATGCGACACGCGAACTACCCAACAAAAAATTTATTGTCGCCACTGAAGATGGTATCTTTCATAAAATGAAGGAGCACTCGCCAGATAAAGAGTTTATTTCTGCGCCCACAGGCGGTGATGGAGCAACTTGTAAAAGCTGCGCTGCTTGCCCTTGGATGAAAATGAACACTCTAGATAAATTAGAACATGTTCTTAAAACTGGCAAAAATGAAATTATCATTGATGAACCTGTTCGCAAAAAGGCAGAAGTTTCTCTGAAACGCATGGTTGATTTTGCTAAAAAACATATTTCGTCTAACATCAATATCACAGGTGATACGTAATATTTACGTTTTAATTTTACGCAAAAATTCTTATGAAATATTTTGGTCAACCGCATGACATTAATAATAGTCATAACAAAGTTGGTGTTTTAATCGCAAATCTAGGCACCCCCGACGCACCGAAGTGCCCTAAACTACGCAAATACCTCACGCAGTTTCTGACCGATCCACGAGTCATTGAATTACCGTGCCCGCTTAGACAGTTTTTAGTCCGAGGCATCATCATCAATGTTCGCGCCCACAAAAGTGCCGCCGCCTATCGAACAGTCTGGACAGATGAAGGATCTCCTTTAATGGTTCACAGCCAAAATTTAGCGGAACAAGTTAGACATTCACTCGGAGACCAGTTTCTGGTCGAAGTAGGTATGCGTTATGGCAAACCTAGCATTGACTCTGCAATTAAAGCATTGCATGGGCAAGGCTGCCGAAAACTCATTGTACTTCCTATGTATCCTCAATATTCTGGAAGCACTTCAGGCTCTATTATGGATGCTGTTGGCAAAGCACTGAAAAAAATACGTTGGGTTCCTCATACTCACTTTATCAGTGACTATTTTCAACAAGAGCAGTATATCGATGCTTTATGCAATTCTATTCAAGCGCATTGGAAAACACATGGTAAATCAGAAAAATTAGTATTTTCTTTCCATGGCATTCCGCAACGATATGTAAGAAATGGTGACCCTTATCAATCGCACTGCGAGAAAACTGTTGCAGCTGTTTGTAATAAACTTAAATTGAACGATGAAGAATTTTTACTAGTCTATCAATCAAGAGTAGGTAAAGAGCCTTGGTTACAACCTTATTGCGATGAAACCATGCAATCATTACCTAAAAAAGGCGTGGAAAATATTGACGTTATTTGCCCAGGATTTTCTGCTGACTGCTTAGAAACCATCGAAGAAATCGATGAAGAGAATAAAAAGTATTTTCTTGACGCTGGTGGTAAATCGTATCGCTATATTGAGTGTTTAAATAGCAGCCTTGATCATTCAAAGCTGGTTGATTCATTAATTAAAAAAGTGGCATTGGCATTTTAATGAGACTTTAAATAAACCAATTACCAGTTTCTTTTTCTACGACTACTTAGCACTGTCAGTATCACACCAAAAAGGACGCCAAATAACATAATCGAACCACCTATTACCCATGATTTCTTTTCTGAATTATCTTTAAGAGTTTCGTTTTGAATACGCATATCATCTAATTGTAATACCAATTGTTCGACTTTAATTTCAAGTTCATTAGCCTTGGCACTCAAAACGGCAGCATCACCAGAAGCTGCCTTCAATTTCTCATAGCGAGATTCAGCTACCTCCTTGTTATCTACCATCGTCCGTAAGTTTTGACTTAAACGATCATAACTCTTTTGTAAATCTAGATATTTAGATTCAAGTTTCTCTGGGCTTTCTTGCAATGACTGTAGTTGCTGCTCTAAGTGCGAAACACGAATTTTGGCAGGTTCATTTTGACTAATAAAGCGCGTTAACACATAGCCGACCAAGCCATCCTTTGTGCGCACTTGAGAATGTGCTTTACCTGCATTCGTAATAATAACGGTTAGTGGTGTTCCCGTCGGTAAGGGTTTAATGATCTTTGAGCCTATACTAGGAGCCACCCGAAGCATAATATCGAATTCATCGGTTATAAATTGCGTCTTAGCAAAACCAATATTAGATAAAATTAAACTAACTAAAAAACTGATTATTATTTTTTTCATTACTACGAATTACGAACTTTTTGTAAATTATACATTTACCACAATACATATGCGCGAAAATACAATATTTTATTAATGCCCTTTTATTTATATGTAACGCTAAAGCATAATTTAACTAAAGGGCAGTCATTAGTCGAAATTTAATTCTTTCAGTTTACGAGTCAATGTATTTCTACCCCAACCCAATCGTTTTGCAGCATTTTGCCTATGTCCATGGGTAAATTTCAGAGCCTCATTCAATAGAACTTTTTCGAAAGTGATACGCAAATCATCGAGTATATCGTTTTTGCCTAAATTCAATTGCTGCTTCGCTACTCTAGCTAAACCAACCTCCCAACTCGTTGACTCACCTTCGGGTTGTGGCGCAAATATTTCTTTAGGCAACTCAACCACATCCACCGAAGAACCAGGCGCCATAACAGTAACCCAACGACAACTATTTTCTAATTGTCTAACATTACCTGGCCAATGATAATCAACCATAGCTTGCATCGACTCATCGGTTAGTTGTTTCATTTCTGTTTGTAGCTCTTGAGCTGATTCTTTCAAAAAATGCTTAATCAATAATGGTACATCTTCTTTACGTTGTCTCAATGCTGGAATATCGATTCGAATCACATTCAATCGATGGTACAAATCTTCCCGAAACTTGCCTAATGCAACTTGTTTTTCCAATTCTTGATTGGTCGCTGCCAAAACCCTTACATCAACCGTTACTTGCTCACGACCACCCACACGAAAAAACTTCCCCTCAGATAAAACACGCAATAGTCGTGTTTGCAATTCGGACGGCATATCACCTATTTCATCCAAAAATAAGGTGCCTCCATTGGCTTGTTCAAAACGACCAATTCGTCTCTCATGTGCACCAGTGAAAGCGCCCTTCTCATGACCAAATAATTCTGATTCTAATAACTCAGAAGGTATTGCCGCTGTGTTAATTGGCACATAAGACTTCTCTGCACGAGGCGAAAACTGATGCAAAGCACTTGCCACTAATTCTTTCCCAGTACCTGATTCACCCCAAATCAATACGTTAATATTTGAATTTGCTAAACGCCCAATTGCCCGAAACACCTCTTGCATCGCTGGCGCTTCGCCTATCATGCTGGCAGTTTTAATTGGTTCAATTACCGATTCAACTTCTTGAGCATGCTGATTCATAGCAGATTCAATAATTGCCAAAGCCTCATCGATATCAAAAGGTTTTGGCAAATATTCAAATGCACCACTTTTATATGACGCTAAGGCGCTATCAAGATCTGTGTGAGCAGTCATGATTATAATTGGCAGTTCAGGATGATCATTACTAACCTGCTTAGCTAAGTCAGTACCGGAAATACCTGGCATCCTGATATCAGTAATCAACACCGCAGGGACTGATTTTTCTAAAGCACTCAATACTGATTCGCCATCAACAAACATTTCGACATCAAAATTATGTTTTTTGAGCGCCCTACTCAAAACCCAGCGGATTGACTCATCATCATCAACTACCCATATTTTTTTCATACATCACCCGATTGAATGTGGTTTGGCGAAATTGGCACATAAATAGAAAAGCATGTATGCCCTTGAAAATTATCTAAAGAAACCAACCCGCCATGACGCTGAATGATTTCTTGCGTGATTGATAACCCCAGACCTGTTCCTTCAGCACGACCTGTGATCATAGGATTAAAAATTTGTTTTTTTATGTGTTCTGGCACACCTTGGCCATGATCCCAAATCCGTAAGTGAATTAAGTTTCTATGCAAGATTTTACCAATCGTAAAATTTCTTTCTAATCTAGTTTGAACACCAATAGTCGCATCATTACTCCCAGATTGTGCTTCAAGCGCATTATTCACAATATTCATGACAGCTTGAATCAATTGCTCTTCATCACCAATAATTTCTGGCAAACTTGGATCATAATCGCGAATAATTTCTATGCCTTTTAGGCTCGAAGCACTAAGCAACTTTAGAACATGCTCAATGACAAAGTGGATATTCAATTCTTCAGCTAAATATTGACGATGAGAACCCATCACACGATTAACCAAATTAGTTAATCGGTCAGACTCTCGAATAATGATATCGGTGAACTCTTTCAACTCAGGATCACCTAATTCTGAGGACAGTAATTGAGCTGCTCCACGAATTCCAGATAATGGATTTTTAATTTCATGTGACATACTGCGCATCATTAAGCGATTAGTTTCTTGTTGCTCTATGCTTCTGGTCTCTCTAGCCAAACGACTTATTCGATCAGTTCGAGAGATTTCTAAAATCATGACACATTTGCCACCAATTTCTTGCAAGGGAGTTGCAGTTATATCGGCTTCAAATTGTCTAGGATGCTCGAAGTTTAATTCCCTTAGCGTATAGCGTGATTGATGTTTTTCAGCCCGGAACACCAAATCAGTCAATTCAGTTAATTGCAAGAAAATTTCATCTAATTGCTTACCAACAATAGAACGGCGACTCATTAACAATAAATCTTCAATGGCAACATTCACTAGCAAAATTTTTTGGTTTTCATCAACTACCAACAACGCCGTTGCTATACCTTCTCCAATTTTGGACCAATCTTTCATTGTTAGTTTTAATTTAAATTTTCCAGTATGCAAAAATGCTGTTTTGACAATTCGTCCTATTGCGGTGCGAATAAATATATTAAAAAGTTCTATTGCTATTAGATGAATAACAAAGAGATCATTTATTTTTGATCAAAGGCTCATAAACGTTCCAGATTATCCAAAAAAAAACCACCTTACTTGAAGGCCAGATAAAGCAATTATGTCAACAGCAAAAAACGTACGCTTATATAATTATTCCGCTGTGATGTTTGTTATCAGCAATCAATATGCCAAATTCAGAAAATGATATTACTCACTACAAGATTCCTATATAAAACACTTCAAATTGCACCACAATAGATCATTTAATGCAATTAAAGCACAAAAATAGTGCAATTAATAAAATTAAACTCTATGCTCAAATATTCGGTAAATAAGTGATTTTTGACAAGATATCACTCTAAAATACGCATTTAGTTAGGCTTTTCGGGTAAGACTGTTCATTTATGACTATAAAAAAGTTATTTATATACTGATCAAGCTAAACAATTGGTATGGATGTTGCTAGAATTATCACGCAAATTTTTACTATAAAAAATTTTTAAGGTTTCTGAAACTTATCATCATTTTTTGTCAACGGAACCTTACTCCTTTAATTAACACAATCTAGATAACTTGGAGAATTCCGAACATGAAAAGTAAGTTGGAATACATATGGCTCGACGGATACAAACCGACACAAAGCCTTCGCAGTAAAACAATGGTCAGATCTGACTTCAGCGGCAAATTAGAAGACTGCCCTATGTGGTCTTTCGATGGCAGCTCAACTGAGCAAGCTGATGGCAGCGATTCAGATTGCTTGCTAAAGCCTGTTGCAGTCATTCCTGATCCTGATCGCAAAGACAGCTACCTCGTTATGACTGAGGTATTAAATGCTGACGGTACAGCACATGAGTCAAATGGTCGTGCAACAATTGATGAAGCTAACGACGATACTGACTTCTGGTTTGGCTTTGAGCAAGAATATTTTTTGATCGACCCAGAAACTAATCTTCCTTTAGGCTTCCCATCAAATGGCTTCCCTGCACCTCAAGGTCCTTACTACTGTTCAGTTGGCGCGAAAAATTCTTATGGCCGCCAAATTGTTGAAGAACACTTCGACATCTGCCTAGAAGCAGGTTTAAATGTTGAAGGCATCAACGCTGAAGTAGCAGCTGGCCAATGGGAATTTCAAATCTTTGCTAAAGGCGCTAAGCGTGCTGGTGATGAAATTTGGTTAGGTCGTTATATCTTAGAACGTACTGCCGAAAAATACGGCGTTGCAGTTGATTGGCATCCTAAGCCACTTGGCGATACTGACTGGAATGGCTCAGGCATGCACGCGAATTTCTCAAATGGTGAGATGCGTGATCTAGGTGATGAAGCAGTATTCACTAAAATTTGTGAAGAGTTCGGCAAGAACATCGAACGTCACATCAGTGTTTACGGTGCGGACAATGATCAACGTTTGACTGGGGCTCACGAGACTCAATCAATCGATGAATTCAGCTATGGTGTTTCTGACCGTGGTGCGTCTATCCGTATCCCAGTTGGCACAGTAGAAGATGGTTGGAAAGGTCGCTTAGAAGACCGTCGCCCTGCATCAAATGCTGATCCATACAAAGTTGCAGCGGCTATCGTTAAAACAACTAACGAAGCAGGCTAATTTCAGACTCTCGTCTGAAGACTTGATAAAAATCCCCGCTCTATGCGGGGATTTTTTTTGCTCATCTAATTCTCATCTAACACGAAACAAGAAAATTAAGCGCTATTGGTTTTCATTTTTTAAGTATATGATGGCTATAATTGTTCATTGAATACTTTTCCTGATAGCTATTTATATAAACATGACCGATTATCCAAAATTTAAAGCCGATGATTATCCAAGCATCTATATTGAAGAAACGGATAAAGACCTCGCTCAAAAGTTAAATCCCAACTTTCGGTACGCTTATTTCAAAAAAATAGCCAAAGGTGGCAAATCTTTAATTCAGTCATGCAAGGATATGCACTTAAACCGTGTGATTGCGCATAAATCACTACTACCTGAATTTGCTGAAGACTCGATTGAGCAAAAACGACTATTGCGAGAAGCTAGGGTTTCAGCAATGCTGCAACATCCAAATACCCTGCCAATCTATGAAGTCGGTCGCAGCAACAAAGGGCACTATTACTTCACAATGAAATTAGTGCATGGTTATAGTTTACGAGAAATTTTTGACTATCGTGAACGCTATGACTTAAGTCAATTATTAGACATCATCATTCAAGTTGCTCATGCCTTGGAATACGCTCACACTCATGGCGTTATACATCGAGACATCAAACCTGAAAACATTTTAATTGGTCCGTTTGGTGAAGTGCTATTGATGGATTGGGGCTTAGCAAAAGTATGGAGTGAATCCGGTGATGTTTCTGTTTATGAAGAAATAAAGCCAAAAATGGGAACCGAAAATTCATCGATGACTGGCTTTCAAAAGCTTCAAGGCACTGTCTTTTATATGTCTCCAGAGCAAATAGAACGTGACCCAGACATTGGCAATACAACCGATATCTTCAGCTTAGGGATTATTTTATATGAAGCATTGACAGGAAAAACTCCCGCTCAAGGCGACACTATCGAAAAAGTTATCAAATCCACCTTAGAAGATCAGCCTATTCAACCTTCAAAATTAGTAGAAACACACATACCAAAAATCATAGAAACAGCTGCAATGCAATGCTTACAAAAAAAACCAAATGCTCGAATACAAACCGCAGCTGAATTAATCAATTTACTCCAGCAAAATCGTTCAATTTAATAATCAACCCTATTCAAAATAAAACTGATATTGTCTTGTCCACCGCAATCCAAGGCTCGCTCAAGCAGCTTGTCTGCCAAACCATCCAACTCAAAATGATTTTTCGCGAATTCTAATATCAATCCATCTTCAACCCGATCGCTTAAACCATCAGTACAAGACAAAATAATATCCCCCCGTTCAACTATACAACTACCTTGGTCTGGCTTTAGCAATAGAATACTGCCCACATTTTGGGTCAAAATACTATTCGCTCGTTTATATAAATTTGGCGCCAATTGCGGATCAATTTTGCTTTTATCCAAAGTATGATCTTTAGACAACATGACTAAACTATCTCGCTCAGGGTTTATTTTATAGATCCGTGAATCACCAACCCAAGCATAATGTAAATAGCCATTATTGAATCCAAAACAAGTTAACGTTGAACCCATTCTTGCATATTTAGGCTCATTACGTTGTACGGTAATAATTTCATCGTTAGCATATTTAATCGCATTGACCAAATGATGCTCATAGTCATGTGCTAAATCTTTAAGATCAATATCATTTAAATATGCCAAACATGAATCAACTGCCATTTTACTGGCAACGCCACCAAAATTTTCACCGCCAATACCATCAGCAACTATTGCAAAACCTTTGCTATTGTCGGTCGCAAGAAAATCTTGATTCTCACGACGAACTTTTCCAATATGACTACGAGTAAAAAACTGCATGAAAACTACTAAAGTCCATAAAAATTATCTCTTCACCATAATAGCCAGGTAATGTTTATTATCAAATAAACTGGCAATACTTTATGAGTTTTAGGTGATTAATGTTGGCAAGAATTTACCAGAAAGACTTCTCAAACGACCGCACTTTAAAACACTAGAAATTACTTCAGACAAAAAAAAAAGATAAAAAAGTTTTAAACTAAGCTTTCGCGAAACTAAAACTTTTTTATCTTCCTAACTCGAAGCTTATTTTTATTTTTAACTCAACTAGTTTTAAATTAGTTGTAGTGCTTCTTCCAACTTCCCCCTTAGGGTAGCTTAGGCTATCATTTTATTATTATTATTAATTCGGTGGATAGTACCAACAAAAATTAAACGACGCAACAAAAATTCATCAAATCTCGGATATCAATACATATTAAATACAAGGGTTTATTTTAAAAAGCAAAAGCTACATATTGGAATAATTAGGGCCGCCTGCACCTTCTGGAGTAACCCACACTATATTTTGACTCGGATCTTTAATATCACAAGTCTTACAGTGAACACAATTTTGAGCATTAATTTGCAACTTTGGCTCATCATTTTGCTCAATTATTTCATATACCCCTGCTGGGCAATAACGCTGTTCAGGCGCAGCAAAATATTGCAAATTATATTCAATAGGCACGCTAACATCTTTTAATGTTAAATGTGCAGGCTGATCCTCTTCATGGAAAGTATTGGACAAAGCAACAGAACTCAATCGATCAAAACTAAGCATGCCATCTGGCTTTGGATATTGCGGCACTGTACATTCAGTTGATTTTTTAAGCTGCTCATGATCCACGTTTTTATCTCTAAGCGTCAAAGGTAATTTTCCATTAAACAGGTTTTGTTCCACCACATTGAAAGCACCGCCAATCAATACTCCCCATTTATGTAATGCCGGACCAAAATTTCGATCTTTGTATAACTCTGCATACAACCATGACGACTTGAACATCTCCGCGAATTCAAATAACTCTCGTCCAACTACTGAATTTTCTTTGATTGCTGTAACTACAGACTCTGCAGCTAACATGCCGGACTTCATTGCTGTATGAGAGCCTTTGATTTTGGAAACGTTCAAAGTTCCCGCGTCACAACCGATTAACAAAGCCCCAGGCATAGTCATTTTTGGTAAAGCATTCAACCCACCTTTCACAACTGCTCGAGCACCATATGAAACACGCTTGCCGCCCTTTAACGTTTTAGCCAACAAGGGATGGTGTTTGAAACGCTGAAACTCCTCATAAGGGCTCACATGCGGATTGGAATAATTTAAATCAGTAAACAAACCAAGTACCACTTGATTCTCTTCACCATGATACAAAAAGAACCCGCCTGAAGTGCCCGTCTCAGCCAATGGCCAACCTGTCCCATGCTGCACCAAACCTCGTTTGTATTGTTCAGGTTCGATTTGCCAAACCTCCTTTATCCCCAAGCCATAATGTTGAGGATCCACCTTTGCATCTAATTTAAACTTCTCAATCAACTCCTTGCCCAAATGCCCTCGGCAACCTTCTGCAAATAGTGTATGTTTTGCATGTAGCTCCATACCTTCTTCATAACTTGGCTTTTCTTCACCATCTTTACCTCGCCCCATTTCACCAGTTGCCACACCTAGTACATGACCATCTTGATGATATAAGACTTCAGCTGCAGTAAAGCCTGGAAAAATTTCCACTCCAAGAGCTTCCGCTTGTTCGCCAAGCCAACGACAAACATTGCCAAGACTAACAACATAATTGCCTTTATTGTGCATGGTTTTCGGCACCAAGAAGTTCGGCACTTTTAACGATTTTTTCGAGCTGCCTAACAAATATGTCTCATCTTTTGTTACAGCAACATCAATTGGTGCATTCAAATCCTGCCAATTTGGCAGCAACTCATCTAATGCTCTTGTTTCAAACAAAGCGCCAGAAATAATATGTGCGCCGACCTCCGAGCCTTTTTCCAAAATGCACACGGAAATATCTAGAGAATTTTCTTGGGCAAGCTGCTTTATCTTGATGGCAGCAGACAAACCTGCTGGCCCAGCTCCAATAACAACAACATCGTATTCCATTGATTCACGGCTCATTATTTCACCTAAAAATTCTGCAAATTTGATTCTGCTTCGACTAAACGCGCATTATACTCAGTTTGTATAACATGCAATAACTGAATTCTTGACATAGCAATCCCTTAAAAACAATAACTGCAGAGAGTCAACCATGGGTAATCGATTATCGAAAATTGTCACAAAAACGGGTGATGATGGCACTACCGGTCTTGCCGGGGGCGGTCGAATTCGCAAAGATCATATACGAATGGAAACTATTGGCACAGTTGACGAACTTAACTGCTTTACTGGCTTATTCATTGAAACACTTGATAATCTCAACCCTCTAAGAAAAATTTATCTCCAAATTCAAAACGACTTATTCGATTTAGGCGGCGAACTCGCCATGCCTGAATACACTATTATCAGTGAACAACATTGCGAATATTTAGAAAATCATATTGAACATTTCAATGAACCCTTAGCACCTTTAAAAGACTTTATATTACCTAGTGGCTCAGAAGCTTTGGCTCGCTGTCACATCATGCGCAGTGTCACCCGCCGTGCTGAACGAAATATGGTTGCTTTAGCACATGCCGAAGACACTAATCCGCAAGGACAAAAATACCTTAACCGACTTTCGGATTTTGCCTTTGTCAGTGCTCGCTGGTTGGCTCATGTGAATGGAGAGCCTGAAGTGTTATGGCAACCGAGTCAAATCAATTCAAACCAAAACAGTTAGACTAAATTTAATCGCTTTAGAAAGCTCACGCAGCTCTTTATTATTACGCCGCAAGGGTTATAATCGCCAGCTTAGTAAACGCGAACAGCGGCAAAGGCGATGACAATTACTTTTCAACAACTCATTCTACAGCTTCAAGAATATTGGGCTAAAGAAGGCTGCGTATTGATGCAGCCATTTGATTCAGAAATGGGCGCAGGCACTTTCCATCCTGCTACCTTCTTAGGCGCCATTGGCCCTGAGCCAATCAGTGCCGCATATGTGCAACCCTCGCGCCGTCCAACCGATGGTCGTTATGGTGAAAATCCTAATCGCTTACAACACTATTTTCAATATCAAGTCATATTGAAACCCTCGCCGGACAATATTCAAGAATTGTATTTGGAATCATTGCGCCAATTAGGAATTGACATGCTCAGCGATGATATTCGTTTTGTCGAAGACAACTGGGAATCTCCAACACTCGGTGCATGGGGCTTAGGCTGGGAAGTCTGGCTAAATGGCATGGAAGTCACCCAATTCACTTACTTTCAACAAGTCGGCGGCCTTGATTGCCGACCTGTCACTGGAGAAATCACCTATGGCCTAGAGCGCATCGCCATGTATTTGCAAGGAGTCGACAATGTCTTTGACTTGATTTGGACCGATGGCTACACCTATGGTGATATTTACCACCAAAATGAAATTGAACAATCAACTTACAATTTCGAACATGCCGATATTAATGCACTATTCACTCAATTCGACACTACCGAAAGAACCGCTAAGGAATTACTCGAAAAAGAACTTCCTTTACCTGCTTATGAACAAGTATTAACTGCATCGCACACCTTTAACTTACTCGATGCCAGACAAGCCATCAGCGTCACTGAACGTGCCCGCTATATTGGTCGCATTCGTAGCCTAGCCAAAGGTGTCGCGGAAGGCTATTTCGCCAGCCGTGAAGCGCTGGATTTTCCTCGCGGAAAAGACCAACAAGCAGGAGCTAAATCATGAGCAAAAAAACACTACTGATTGAGCTAGGCACAGAAGAGCTGCCCCCAAAATCACTTAGAAAATTAGGTGAGGCTTTTGGTTTGTCCATTAGAAACTCTCTAAAAGAATCAGAATTAATAGAAAACACCTGCGCAGGACATGATCTCTTAGCAGCTCCAAGACGCTTGGCTTTTCTAATCGACAATGTTCTTGAAACCCAACCAAACCAAGAAATTGAACGTAAAGGACCTGCTGTAAAATCTGCCTTTAAAGACGATGGCACGCCAACGCCAGCGGTGATGGGTTTTGCTAAGTCTTGCGGAGTTGAAATTGAAGCTCTTGAACGTCGTGAAACGGACAAAGGCGAATGGCTTTTTTTCAGCCAAAAAGTTGCTGGAAAAAGTATTGCTGAAATCATGCAAGAAACACTCGATACGGCAATCAAATCATTACCTATTGCCAAACGCATGCGCTGGGGTGACAAGCAAGTTGAATTTGTCAGGCCAGTGCATTGGTTGATTGCCATGCACGGCGATACTGTCTTACCTGTGAACGCTTTAGATTTAACGGCAAGCAACCAAACGCAAGGGCATCGATTTCATTCTAAAGGTAAGCTGACCATCAGCTCTGCTAATGAGTACATTGACACACTAGAAGAACAAGGTTCTGTTGTTGTCGATTATGAAAAAAGAAAAGAACTCATTTCAAAGCAAATTTATAAATTGGCAGAGTCAGTCAATGGTTCTATCGGAAATGATCCTGATCTTTTAGATGAAGTTTGTAGTTTAGTTGAGTTCCCAAAAGCTATTCTTGGCTCAATTGATGATCGTTTCATGAGTGTGCCGCAAGAGTCGCTGGTGTCATCAATGCATGACCACCAGAAATATTTTCATATTGTTGATAACAATAAAAAGTTGTTGCCTTACTTCATTACGGTTAGCAATATTGCCAGCAAAGACGAAGACCGTGTTCAAAACGGTAACGAACGAGTATTAAGAGCACGTTTATCTGATGCTGAATTTTTCTGGGAAACGGATAAAAAATTCACATTGGAAAGTCGTTTGCCGGCATTAGAAAATGTCATGTATCACAAAAAGCTGGGCAGTATGGCGGACAAAGTTGCTCGCCTTGAACTGATTGCCGAAGACGTTGCCGCGCTTATTAACGCCGATATTGCTATTAGTGCACGTGGCGCCAAACTAGCCAAAGCTGACTTAACCTCGCAAATGGTGGGTGAATTTTCTGACTTACAAGGCATTATGGGTCGATACTATGCGCAAAATGATGGCGAAGATCCACTTGTTGCTCAATGTGCAGAGCAACATTATTGGCCTAAATCAGCAACGGGCGCACTGCCTGAAAGCAAAGAAATCACTGCGGTCTCTCTCGCTGACAAGCTTGATAGCCTCGTCGGAATTTTTAGCACTGGAGAAGTTCCAACAGGTGACAAAGATCCTTATGCATTACGGCGAGCAGCTCTTGGCGTTTTAAGAATGTGTACGTTCCACACAACAACTTATAGTGAACTAAAGCTTTCAGTATTAATTTCGATTGCTGGCAAAGCCTATGCAAGCCAGAACATTGAAATTAATGCTCAAACCCAAAATGATATCCTTGGTTTTATTCAAAGTCGCTATAAAGCCTTCTATCAAGAAAATTTCAGCACGTCATTAATTAATGCAGTTTCAGCTAGTGGCATGGATTGTCCAACTCATTTTGATTCTCGCATTAAAGGTTTGAGTGTATTTGCGATTATGCCCGAAGCAGATAACCTAGCAGCTGCAAACAAACGCATTGGTAATATCTTAAAGAAAGTCGATGATCTAAATAACCTGAATGGTGACATTGATACTACATTAATTGAATCAGGCACTGAGCATGCGTTATTCGATAAACTTTCAGAGCTTGAATCTGAAGTAAATAATTTGTTCAACGACCATCAATATGAACAAGGCCTAACAAAACTAGCGACGCTAAAAGAACCTGTCGACGCTTTTTTTGATAATGTGATGGTAATGGCTGAAGATAATTCCGTCAAAACCAATCGACTTAAATTGCTGCAAAAATTGCAAAACTTGTTCTTACGTGTAGCTGATATTAGTTTGTTGTAAAACGTATTTTGGCGAAAAATAAAGTCATAGTTCTAGACCGCGATGGCGTCATCAATCATGACTCAGATGCTTTCATCAAGTCAGTTGATGAATGGCAGCCCATTGAAGGAAGCATTGAAGCAATTGCCAAACTCACGCAAGCAGGCTATAAAGTTTTTGTACTGACAAATCAGTCAGGCATCGCGCGAGGCTTGCTGTCTTTGGAAACACTGAACCATATTCACGCAAAAATGAGGCATTTAGTAACTGCTGCGAATGGTTCAATTGACGGAATTTATTTTTGTCCACATGGGCCTGATGATAATTGCGACTGCCGCAAGCCAAAAGCTGGCCTTTATCATCAACTTGCCGAAGAAGAAAATATTTCATTTACAGGCGTTTATTCGATTGGTGACTCAATTCGCGATTTAGAAGCCGCTCAACTAGCAGGTGCTTCACCTGCATTAGTGTTAACAGGCAAAGGCCAGCAATCTCAACAAACCATCGCTAACATCATGAATCATCCTTTTGAAAAAACCTCAATTTATGCCAATTTAGCTGATTTTGTTAAACAACTTATAGAAAAATAAAGTAACTAAATAATAATGCTACAAACCCTTCGATCAATTATTTTCTTTATATGCATGGTGCTATTGGTGCTACCTTTCACCATAGTAGGTGTCTTAGGCTTATTAGTTTCTAAAGTGTTCAGTTATCGCTTGATGAGTGGTTACTCAGCATGCCTCACATGGTTATTAAAAACATTGTGTAATTTAAAATTGGAAATAATTGGCAAAGAAAATATTCAAAGCCAACCTGTTATCTATGCCGTCAAGCACCAATCTGCATGGGAGACCATTTGCTTACAAAATATTTTACCGCCCAATACTTCCTGGATTTTGAAAAAGAGTTTGGTTTATGTTCCTATATTTGGGCTTGCTGTGTTGGCTGCGTCGCCAATTGCCATTAATCGAAAAGAACGACGCTCATCCCTAGAAAGCATTACCACACAAGGTAAACAAAAAATTGCTGCTGGCAGGAATATTATCATTTTCCCTGAAGGTACTCGCACTACGTATGGTGAAAAAACCAAATATAAATTAGGCGCAGCGAAACTTGCTATAGCAACCGGCGTACCTATAGTTCCAGTTGCACATAATGCTGGAAAGTTTTGGAAAAGACATGGCATAACAAAACACCCTGGTACAATAAAACTAGAAATTGGCCAACCTATCGACACAACTGGCATTGAGTCAAAGGAATTAATGGTACAAGTCGAAGCATGGATAGAAAACAAATTAACGGAATGGGAAAAATTAAGCTAGCAAAATATTACTTACATTAAAGTCTGCATTCGACAAAATGCACGTTAATGATTAATGTTCTTAAGAAACCTCTTTGGATTACTTTTTAACCATTTGAAGCGTTTAATGTAGGTGTCGGGAAACTGGGCACTACTACATGATAGCTTTTTCAGCAGTCCGAAAATCTGGAAGCCTCAATTAAATTTATACAAACCCCCTATTTAGGGGGTATGCAAATAATTATTTTTAATGCTATAGTTACCTCATCTTGATTCAGGATGAAGCAAGATAAATAACTAAAACTAGTTATATCGAGTCAGAGTATATGGACATCATGGATGATGATAACTATATGGATATAGTTGCCATAATAAGCTCTTGGAAAAGCCATCTTCGGATGGCTTTTTTCATTGAACGACATTAATCAAATAAAGCCACAATAGGAAAGAATAGAAAAGCCAATGAAATGACTATGCGGATTCTCAGCATTAACATTATTAATAGCGTAGAATCCACCCTCATTCTAAACGTCATATCTAATTTTTCATGACCTTCGATACGCTGCAATTACACCCTTTGATCTTAAAAGCAATTCATGACGCTGGCTACGATCAACCCACATCAATACAACGACAAGCAATTCCTGTTGTTTTAAAAGGTAAAGACTTACTGGCAGCTGCACAAACAGGCACTGGAAAAACAGCTGCCTTTACGCTACCAATTCTCCACAAGCTCAATACGAGCAAACTAGCTCAACCAAATCAAGCGCGAGCGTTGATTGTGACTCCTACTCGCGAATTAGCAGCACAAATAGCTGACAATATAAGTCTTTATAGTCAACATTTACCATTAACATCTGCAGTGGTCTTTGGTGGTGTAAAAATAAACCCTCAAATGAAACTACTTAGAAAAGGTGTTGATATCTTGGTTGCAACTCCTGGCAGGCTTTTAGATTTGCATCAACAAAATGCAATTAAGTTTGATCATTTACAAGTGCTAGTCTTGGACGAAGCTGACCGCATGTTAGACATGGGTTTTATTCATGACATCAAACGAATACTGAAAATTCTGCCGAAAAAACGACAAAACTTATTATTTTCTGCCACATTTTCAGATGAAATTAGAGCTTTGGCTAAAACACTTGTTCATCAAGCCGAAGAAGTCTCTGTTACACCGCGTAATTCAACCGTTGCAAAAATAAAACAATGGCTCGTTCCTGTCGATAAAAAAAGTAAATCATCCTTGCTGGTCAAACTATTTGAGCATCAGAAATGGCAACAAGTCTTAGTTTTTTGCCGGACTAAACATGGCGCCAATCGTTTAATCAAACAGCTAAACAATGCAAACATCCCCGCTTTGGCGATTCATGGTAACAAAAGTCAAGGCGCTCGCACCAAAGCTTTGGCTGAATTCAAAGCAGGCGAAATTCGTATGCTGGTTGCAACAGATATTGCAGCACGCGGCATCGATATTAATGAACTACCGAATGTGGTCAATTTTGATTTACCAAATGTCCCTGAAGATTATGTGCATCGTATTGGCCGAACTGGCCGAGCTGGCTCAGAAGGTGAAGCGGTTTCTTTAGTAAGTGCTGATGAAATAAAACAATTAACCGACATAGAGCGTCTTATTCAGAAAATAATTCCGCGTGAATATTTTAGCGGCTTTGAACCTCAACATGAATTGCCTGAATCACGCTTGTTACCGCCTAAAAAGAAAACTATTAAGAAGCCAAAAGAATCAAAAAATTCTCAACAAGACAACTCTCAAAATAAAAATCGTACTCAAAAGCAAATCGGTTCGAAACGTAGGCCTCACAACGATAATCGCAATAGCAACAAAGGCAATAAAAAACGCCCTCGGTCAAAAAACAACAGTAGCTCACCTACAAAACCAAAGAAAAAATTTAATCCTTGGAACAATAAGACGAAGAAAACAACTGGTCATTAAGCTAAAAATAAGCGATAACTACTATATGAAATTTTATTCCTCTCTAAACTCGCTTAAAAAAAGCCTTATATATGTATTTTTGTTTTTTTTAGCTAGCTGTACTAGCTCTATTCAACAAACACCGCCTCAGCAAAACAAAACAAACTTAAACAGGCTAAGTATACCTTTAGCGCCACTAAACCAATGGTCTGAACGCAAATTTGTCGGCTCAACCGACTATCAAATCATTTCTGAACCTTCCAAAAAATCAACGATATTGTCTGCAAAAAGTAATCAATCGGCTTCTTTGCTATTCAAAAAAATGCCTATTGATTTGAATAAAACACCATATATTAACTGGCAATGGAAAGTTCAAGGTACTTATACAAATAACTTTGATGAAACAAAGAAAAACGGTGATGATTTCCCTGCCCGAATCTACATAGCAATCAAACCTCAACTTGGGCATATAAAACCTAGAGCACTCACTTATGTCTGGGCCAGCCATGCTAAAAAACTATCACATTGGAAAAACCCATTTGCCAAAACTGTTAAAATATTGGCATTGCAATCAGGTGAAGAATTTTCAGGCAGGTGGATTAATGAGAAACGTAACCTGAAAGAGGATTTAAGCAAACTCTTTGGTCAAAGTATCGATTCGATAGAAGGCATTGGCATCATGACCGATACTGACAATTCTAAAACTACAGGTGAAGCGCAGTATCAAACTTTATTTTTTAGTAGCAATTAATTCAATATGCGCTGCACAAATAAAATCATTCTCAGATAAGCCATTAACGGCATGGGTCGAATACAACACTGTACAGTAGTTATAACCAAATGAAACATCTGGATGATGATCATTGATAGTAGCAATTGTTGCAACTTGTTCAATAAAGAGCATCGTTTCGGCAAAATTAGTAAAATCCCATTTACGCTGAATGGAATGATTGTCTACCAAGTCCCACTGAGGTAATGCGGCCAATAATTCATTAGTTTTATCTTTTGAGAGTGCAGGATCTCCCTTTCGACATTGCAAACACTGTTTTTGAGATAATTGTTGCAATTTATCACTTATATTCATGTTCATTGAGTCGCTTGTTTAATGTCCAGAAAACAAAAAGGCGCCTTTTGACTGAAGCAAACGATCCAAACCTGCATGACTTTTAGCGTGAGCAATTTCATAAAATTTGCGCTGTATCATATCAACGTCATTGCTGCGGTTATTATGCCGCAACACCATCAATAGCTCATTTACTCCACCAACAAGTTCAGACAAAATATGCTGCTGAAAAGCGTCAGTCGCAAATGACATGTCCATATCTTGCAAGCGATTCGCCTCTTCAAAAACACTGAAGTATTCATCTAACTTCTGAAAAGGGTCGTCTAAAAATTGATTACAGACTTGCCATTGTTCATCATCAATTAAATCTTGCCAAACAAATTTGATTAGCTTACTAGCGCTCTTAGTGCTTTTTGAGTTAATTGCCAAAAATACTTCCAATGCCGTGAGACGATCATCCAAAGCACAACTAATCGCATAATAATCGTGAAAGGATTCTGATCTCTTTTTATCCTGATAATCCTTTAGAGATTCTGCTTGTTTTTCTACCAGCTGATTTTTTGCGCCAACAAATTCCTTTGCAAGCCGTGCCCAACCATCTAAACAATACGATAAGCGCACGCCATAAAGTGCATAGGGGTCATCATCTAAAGCATGATCAAAAAATTGCGCATAAAATTTCAGCGCATTAACAAAATCACCAGCTTCATGGGCAAGCTGAGCATCTTGTAATAATTTCATTATTTCTGGCTGTTCCATTCGCCAGACCTTACCTGTTCTTGACTACAGATTCCATATCATGACAAAAAAACTAATAAATAATTTAATATAGCAAGCTTAATACTTATATTATGGTCTTATATAGAAGATTTTTTTATTTATAATAATTACAATCAGATCAATGCAAACAAAACCATTAAATCTTAACCGCCGAAATTTTCTAAAAAAGTCGGCTTGCTCAACGATTTTAACCTCTGGAATTATCGGTTCCCAACTTGCTCATTCGCAAAACTCGACCTTAGAATATCAACCTCTAGCGCCAGAATTAAAAGTACCATATTGGATTGATGGCAATGGTGATGAAATGGAACCTTTCACACTTGCCCAACATACTAATAAATGGGTTTTCTTAAAATGCTTTCAAAACTGGTGTCCCGGCTGCCATGCTAGTGGATTTCCTGCATTAAAAAAAATCGTTAAAACATTTGGCACATCTCATGAAAAAATTGCTTTTGCTGCGATACAAACAACCTTCGAAGGACATTACACCAACAATAAGGCAGCATTAAGGCCTCTACAGCTTCGCTATGAATCGTCGATCCCTTTTGGTCATGATGCGGGTGATCCTGACTTACCGCGGACTGATCCTGCCCATTATCCAAATACAATGCGTGAATACAGCACACGCGGCACACCATGGATTATAGTAATTTCACCTAATGGCCATGTAGTTTATGGCAATTTCCATATTAATATCGACGCCCTGATCGATTATCTGAAAGAAGACTTCGCTAAAGCTTAGATTAACAAAACTCTTCATATTAGCGACTAACGTGCTGCTGAAAATTCACCTGACACGTCAAATACAACTCCAGAGCAATTAAACTCGCCTTGAATAGTGCCTGCTGTAGTTGAACCAGAAATTTGTCCGCTATAAGTAACACTACCTGAACAGGTAATACCATCCGATGTTGTAGAAAAAATTGGCGAAGATACAACAAATTGATTATCCGAATTCAGTGTGCCAGTTGCATTGAAATCCTCGTCAACAACAGTGACAACTTGTTCATCGACTGCCAAGGTAAAGTTATCTGTTTCAGTAACTGAAATTTCAGCATTACTCAGAGTGATTGTTTGCGTGCCGACAAAATTATTTTCTCCAGTGCTCGCTTCATCAGAAGTACTAGAACCACCACCACAAGCAGCTAGCACAAGCACTATACAAGATAAGAGAAATAATCGAATTTTCATCTATTACAACGTGATTTCTTCAAAAAATGAGGAAATAGAATATACCTTAATTAATGTTTTTTTTCATATGAAATTAATGCTGCTGGCTCTGAGGAAACTGAACATTTTAGCTAGAATATAGTATTTTCAATCAATCTTTTAATGCAGCAACAACATAATTATTTTCCATCTCATGTTCCATAAATTAATCGATCACTTATCCCATTTTTACCTTCAAAACTCAAAATAACCCATACTAAAAAAATACTCGAAATTACCGCACAGAGATAATAGAACACAATAGCATTTTGATGGACATCAAAACCTTTGAGCAAAAATAACGGTGCAACATGCCATAAATAAATTGGTAAGGAATTGCGTCCCATCGCAACAATCGTTTGGTTAATTTTTGTTTCAGGCAATGCAAGAGATTTCATCTGTGGTAATAGCAATATCATTAGTACCATATTCAAAACTAACCATGCTATACCACGAATTGTTTTTGGTTCAAAGCCTATATGTTTTAAATAGAAAAAGGACGATATAACTAGTGAGACGATTAACAAGTTACGAAAGTTCTTTATAAAACCAAGAACAGTTTCCAAATTGATAGTTCTCAACCACGCCCCAAACAAGAAAAAGCTAAAGAAATACACAACCTTCTTATTTAAAAATGGCACTACTTTTGCTATTTGTTCTTCACGTGGAACGCTGCCCCAATAGAGAGAAATAAAAGCAAACAGCAGTAAAATTGCCAACAAAGGAATGGGGGTTTTCAGCATAAAGCGATAGGCCAAAACCCAAATCATCATGGTGGGTATAAACCATAAATGATAATAAGGCGTATGCAGATATGACAACAACAAGCCAAATGTGACCCTACTCTCTTGATAAGCATGGAAAAATAAGATGCCTGTGAAAAAGATAAACGCTAAACTAAATGGCAAAATCATACGCCACCAATAACGAATACCTACATTGAATAATGAGATATCGCGAAGTGTCTTGGCATTTAACAAATAGCCCGTAATCCCGATAAATAATGGCATATGAAATGCATGGATAGGATAGCGAATCCAATTTTCATGTAAAGAACCCACCACCACATGGCCAACAATCACCAATAAAATTAAAATTCCACGTAAATAATCTATACCATCGCTACGAACGGTCGCAGGAGATGTTTGGCTGATTGTATTCATTGGTTGAAACCTGCTTTATTTTTATTACATTGCAAATACAAGATTATCTCAATCAATAACCGCTAAGTCACTGTATGATTCAAATTTTCGGGACTTTAAACTTTGCTCTGACCTGAGTAAATTCAGCTCCTTCTAGCATTAGAGCATTACGCTTGCAGATAGTTCATGATCATCATCAATCAAAACTCTCATCACTTTATTCTCTTTATTCAAGATTCATCCTCATGAGCTTAAATTCATAATTTCTATAACGCAAAATAAATTCTGCAACTATCTTTCTATAGTGATGGTGTCTTGCCTTTCACGCTCGGCTAGTCTATCGACCAACACGATAATAAAAATTTTAACTTAAGTTTACATTAGGTGACTAGCTGTATGCATTATCATGATTTTCACTAATTTAATAACAATAAATAAAAAGAGATGAAATCATGAAAAAACTTTTAGCAGAGTTCATAGGAACTTTTTGGTTAGTTTTAGGTGGTTGCGGAAGTGCAGTTTTAGCAGCAAAGTTTGGCGGTGATATGAGTGCAACATTAGGCATTGGCCTTGTTGGTGTGTCTTTTGCGTTTGGTTTGACTGTGCTCACAATGGCATATGCGATTGGTCATATTTCAGGATGTCATTTAAATCCTGCTGTATCTTTAGGCTTAGCTGTTGGCGGGCGTTTTTCTTTCTCAGAACTTCCTGGTTATGTAATTGCGCAAGTAGCTGGAGCAATTGTTGCTGCCTTAGTTTTAAGCGTAATCGCTGGCGGAGCTCCAGGTTATGAAGGAGGTCTTGCATCCAATGGGATGGGAGAAGCATCTCCTGGCAACTACTCTGTAGCTGCAGGCATAACAACAGAAATCGTTATGACCTTTATGTTCTTATTAATTATTTTGGGAGCGACATCAAACCGTGCACCAGCAGGTTTTGCTCCAATAGCAATTGGTTTGGGTTTGACTTTGATCCATTTAATTTCAATTCCAGTAACTAATACATCAGTTAACCCAGCCCGCAGTACTGGACCAGCATTGCTTGAAGGAGGCATATACCTTAAACAACTAATATTATTTTGGATCGCACCAATGGTTGGTGCTGCTTTAGCAGGAATCGTTAGTCGATTTATTGAAAAAGAAGACTAATTTTCTTTATGAAAATAGAGTGGTGACAAAATTCAGACTCGAATTTTCCGCCACTCTTTAGAAACCATTTTTAACAAAAAATAAGCGTCGATTATTTGCGAATCCAAAGATTAACTTAAATAGAAAACGTGTTAACCAAAAGTTTATTCAAATTGCTAGACATCGTACCCAAGCACTGATTGCAACCATCGCTCGGTTGTAATCGTGTCTTTACCCTTTCGTTTAGCATAATCTTCAATTTGATCCTTTTGGATACGTACCACTGGGAAATATCGCGCGTCCGAGTGTGCGAAATACCAACCTGATACAGACGCGGTTGGCAACATGGCAAAGCTTTCTGTTATGGTCATGCCTGCATTTTCGTCGGGCTTAAGCATTTCCCATAACGTGGCTTTTTCAGTGTGATCTGGACACGCAGGATAGCCCGGTGCTGGACGAATACCACGATATTTTTCTTTTATAAGCTCTTCATTATCAAGTAATTCTTTTGGCTCGTACCCCCAATGCTCTTTACGCACTTGTTCGTGCATTTTTTCAGCAAAAGCTTCGGCTAATCGATCAGCTAAGATTTTGAGCATGATGCTTTGATAATCATCATGCTCTTTTTCAAATTCAGCAATTTTTTCTTCGATCTTATGCCCAGTAGTCACCGCAAAGCCGCCCATATAGTCGGCTTTACCAGAGTCTTTGGGTGCAACAAAATCACTCAAACAATAATTTGGTTTATCACCACGCTTTTGATCTTGTTGACGCAAGTTATGTAAAGTATGAGCAATCTCACTGCGCGTTTCATCAATATAAACTTCAATATCATCACCAACCGAATTGGCAGGCCATAAACCAATCACTCCTTTGGCTTGCAACCATTTTTCAGAGACAATCTTTTCTAACATTGCTTGAGCATCGGCATACAATTTTTGCGCTTCTTCACCAACTACCTCATCTTCTAAGATACGTGGAAACTTACCTGCAAGCTCCCAAGCACTAAAAAATGGTGTCCAATCAATACGATCAACCAAATCTTCTAGAGGAAAATCGTCAAACACTTTAACACCAATAAAAGTAGGCACATCAGCTTCAAAATTATCCCACTCAATCGGGACACGGTTTTCACGCGCAACCGTTAGATCATGCGTACGAATGACTTTTGTGTGCTTAGAGCGCTCAATACGGATTTTTTCGTATTCCGATTGAATCTCGGTGACATAATTATTTTTGTTTTCATCCGACAACAAGCTTTGTGCCACACCAACTGCACGTGAGGCATCTTGCACATAGACTACTTGGTCTTTTTTGAAATTTGGCTCGATTTTGAGCGCAGTATGCACTTTGGAGGTGGTTGCTCCACCAATCATTAACGGCAAAGAAAAATCCAAACGTTCCATTTCTTTTGCTACGGTGACCATTTCATCTAAGGACGGTGTGATCAAGCCTGACAAACCAATCATATCGCAATCATTAGCAGCGGCTTCTTTAAGAATTTTGTCGGCAGGCACCATGACACCTAAATCAACAACTTCAAAGTTATTACACTGCAAAACAACACCAACGATATTCTTGCCTATGTCGTGTACATCGCCTTTAACAGTTGCCATGAGAATGCGTCCGTTAGTGTCGCCTTCTTGTTTTTCAGATTCGATATACGGCATCAACAAAGCAACTGATTTTTTCATCACCCGCGCAGATTTCACCACTTGTGGTAAAAACATTTTTCCTGAACCGAATAAATCACCAACGACATTCATACCATCCATCAATGGACCTTCGATTACATGTAATGGCTTGTTTGCTTGCAAACGTGCTTCTTCAGTGTCATCGTCGATAAATTCAGTAATCCCTTTAACCAAGGCATGTGACAATCGCTCGGCAACTGTACCTTTGCGCCATTCTAAATCTTCCTTTTTTTCAACTGCAGCACCGTCACCACGATATTTTTCTGCGATGTCGAGTAAAGCTTCCGTCGCATCTGGGTTGCGATTAAGAACAACATCTTCAACCTTTTCGCGCAATTCCTTGGGCAAATCTTCATAAATTGCCAATTGCCCTGCGTTGACGATGCCCATGTCCATGCCCGCTTGAATGGCATAGTAAAGAAATACTGAGTGAATCGCTTCACGCACGGGGTTATTGCCGCGAAATGAAAAAGAGACGTTAGATACGCCGCCTGACACTTTTGCGTACGGCAAGGTTTGTTTGATCTCGCGCGTGGCTTCAATGAAGTCCACCGCATAATTATTATGCTCTTCAATACCCGTCGCAATGGCGAAAATATTCGGGTCAAAGATAATGTCTTCTGGCGGAAAACCAACTTGGTCAACCAAAATATTATACGCACGTGTACAAATCTCAACTTTTCGCTCTTTGGTGTCGGCTTGCCCGACCTCATCAAACGCCATCACAATGACGGCTGCGCCATAGCGCTTAACCAACTTAGCCTGCTCAATAAACTTTTCTTCGCCCTCTTTCATTGAGATTGAGTTAACGATGCCTTTACCTTGCAAGCACTTCAAACCTGCTTCGATCACTTCCCACTTAGAGGAATCGACCATCACTGGCACGCGAGCGATATCGGGTTCGGATGCCATCAAATTCAAGAAAGTGACCATGACCTTTTCAGCATCAATCAAGCCTTCGTCCATGTTTACATCGATGACTTGTGCGCCGTTTTGCACTTGCTCTAAGGCAACTTCCAACGCCGTTTCATAGTCTTCTTCTTTAATCAAACGTTTGAAACGTGCTGAACCTGTGACATTGGTGCGCTCACCGACATTTACAAACAGTGTTTCTTCTCCAATATTAAATGGCTCTAGACCAGATAAGCGCATTTGTGGATTATCAGTACCCATGATTAATCCTCTACCGCTACTTTACGCGGTATCTTATCTTTCACGGCTTGATAAATCGCCGAAATATGATCTGGCGAAGAACCACAGCAACCACCGACAATATTGACAAAACCACTCTCAGCCCATTCTGAAATATGCCCCGCCATTTCTTCTGGAGTCATATCATATTCGCCTAACTCATTTGGCAAACCCGCGTTAGGATGAGCCGACACTTTGAAACCAGACACACGTGATAGCTCTTGCACATAGGCACGTAAATCATCTGGACCTAATGCACAGTTCAAACCAATCGACATGGGCTTGGCATGCGCTAAACTGTTATAAAAGGCTTCGGTGACTTGGCCTGTCAAGGTTCTGCCTGAATTGTCCGTGATTGTGCCAGACAACATAATCGGATATTCCACACCAATTTCTTCGAAGCAACCCAAAACAGCAAATACGGCTGCTTTGGCATTTAATGTATCAAAAATTGTTTCAATTAAAATGATGTCGCAGCCACCATCAATTAAACCTTTGGTAGCTAGTGAATAATCTTCCACTAATTCATCAAAGGTAATCGCACGAGCTCCAGGATTATTCACATCCACAGAGATTGAAGCTGTTTTCTGGTTTGGCCCAAGCACACCCGCAACAAAACGCGGTTTATCCTCGGTGTTGAACTTTTCGGCACTCTGTTTGGCTAAGGCGGCCGCCTCTTTATTGAGCTCATAGGCATAATCTTGCAGGTTATAGCGTACTAAATCGCTCGCTGTGGCGTTGAAATTATTAGTTTCAATAATATCTGCACCTGCCTCTAAATACGCTTCGTGAATGCCAGCGATAATGTCGGGTTGAGTCAACACCAACAAGTCATTCATGCCTTTCAATGGTGACTCCCAATCAGCAAACCGTTCACCACGATAATCCGCCTCTTCGAGGCCATGACGCTGAATCATTGTTCCCATCGCGCCATCTAAAAACAGAATGCGCTCTTTAAGCAATGATTGAATCAGTTCGTAGTTTTTTGATTTTTTCATGTTAGGAATCAATAAGCCGTGTTTAACCGCCTAGTTGTAGGCGTTTACAAATTTCTAAACAAGGCTGCGATTTATTCAAGGCATAAAAATGCACACCATACACACCGTTAGACAACAATGTCTCGGTCAAGAAAGTGATATAATCTAAGCCAAAATCAATGAGTGACGCTTCATCGTCTTGCAATTCTTCTAGGCGCTTATATAACCAACGTGGAATTTCTGCACCACACATGTTTGAAAAACGAGCAAGTTGCGCAAAATTCGTAATCGGCATGATGCCTGGAATAATCGGCACTTCGATTCCCGCGGCTTCCGCTGTTTCAACAAACGAGAAATATGCATCGGAATTAAAAAAGTATTGCGTAATTGCAGAATCTGCTCCAGCATCAATTTTTTGTTTAAAGTTAGCAATCTCAGACGAAGGGCTTCTGGATTCTGGGTGAAACTCTGGATATGCCGCCACTTCTAAGTGAAAATAATCACCATATTCAGCACGGATAAATTCAATTAGTTCATTTGCATATTGAAAATCGCCACGCTCAACCATGCCTGATGGCAAGTCACCACGAAGAGCAACTATGCGTTTTACACCAATGTCTTTATAGCTTTGTAATAATTCAGAAATACCTGACTTAGTCGAACCCACACATGACAAGTGCGGCGCACCTTCATAGCCAGAATCAATGATACCTTTCACGGCATCATAAGTGCCATCTTGCGTGCTACCACCCGCACCGAAAGTTACGGAAAAGTATTTAGGCTTTAACGCGCCTAATTCATCCCGAACTTTATTCAACTTTTCAACTCCTGCATCCGTTTTCGGCGGAAAGAATTCAAAGCTAATTTCTGGTTTAACTTTCATAATATTTTCTCTTTAAAAGGCTAGCAATGAGCTAACACTTTAATCAAAGAACTAAATTTTGAATTTAAAGCGAGCGTGTGCCGGCGAAACAAAGCTCGCTTTAAAACAAAATTTTAATAACGTTCTTTTAGTATCTATAGTGATCTTGCTTGTATGGCCCTTCGACTGGCACATCGATATAAGCCGCTTGCTCATCAGTTAGAACAGTCAACTTCACACCAATTTTCTCAAGATGCAAACGCGCTACTTTTTCATCAAGGTGCTTAGGCAAAATGTAAACGTCTTTGCCATAGTTATCACCATTTTTGAATAACTCGATTTGCGCCAAGGTTTGGTTAGTGAATGAGTTCGACATAACAAAACTTGGATGACCTGTTGCACAGCCTAGATTCACAAGACGACCTTGAGCTAATAAGATGATGCGTTTACCATCTGGGAAGATAACGTGATCTACTTGATCTTTAATATTTTCCCACTCAAGATTTTCTAGACCAGCAACATCAATTTCATTATCGAAGTGGCCAATATTACAAACGATCGCTTGGTCTTTCATTTGGTCCATATGCGAACGTGTGATGATATTGAAGTTACCTGTTGTTGTAACAAAAATATCAGCGTCTGCAACAGCATCTTCTAATGTCACTACTTCATAACCTTCCATTGCCGCTTGAAGCGCACAAATTGGGTCGATTTCAGTCACTTTTACAATAGCACCTAGACCACGCAAAGAAGCTGCTGAACCTTTACCAACGTCACCATAACCACAAACAACGGCAGTTTTACCTGCGATCATTACATCAGTTGCGCGTTTGATTGAGTCAACCAAAGACTCACGACAGCCGTATAGGTTATCGAACTTAGACTTAGTCACTGAATCATTTACGTTGATCGCAGGGAATGGTAATTCGCCTTTATCACGCATTTGATACAAACGTGCTACGCCTGTGGTTGTTTCTTCTGTTACACCTTGCACACCCGCCAAACGACGTGAATACCATGTATTGTCTTTTTCTAGTTGCGCCTTAATAGCAGCGAACAAGAAAGTCTCTTCTTCAGAACCTGGGTTGTCTAATACAGAAATATCTTTCTCTGCTTTTGAACCGAGGATCAATAACATTGTCGCATCGCCACCATCATCAAGGATCATATTAGGACCCGTATCACCTGGCCAAGCCATGATGCGATGTGTGTAGTCCCAGTATTCTTCTAATGTTTCGCCTTTGTATGCAAACACCGGAATTTCTTGCGCTGCAATTGCTGCCGCTGCGTGATCTTGAGTTGAGAAGATGTTACAAGAAGCCCAGCGAACTTCTGCTCCCAAAGCAACCAATGTTTCAATCAACACGGCTGTTTGAATAGTCATGTGCAATGAACCCGTGATTTTCGCACCTTTTAAAGGCTGCTCTTGACGGTACTCTTCACGAACGTAAACTAAACCTGGCATCTCTGTTTCAGCAATCGCAATCTCTTTGCGACCAAAATCAGCAAGGTTAATATCTTTGACTAGGTAGTCAGTAAAATCGGGGTTGAGTTGTTTGACGTTTGAACTCATTTTCCGTCTCCTATAAAAATTAAAGGTTAATGAAAATGAGCGTCGTTGGTACATTTCACTTCAATGAGGATTCATATTGAGTGAACTGATTTGCTTAAGCCTGACTTCATCAAAACAATTGACGAGTTGCAACGCTCCTTAAGCAGTGGTGTCGTATTATATTAGCATACGCTAATTATGCAAGTCGGTGATAACTACTTAATTTATTAGCCTATATCTAAAAAAGAAGGAACTTTTAAAATAATTTATTGTCGATTAACCCTCACTAAAGGAGTTTCGAACTCACTTTCTGTGGTTCTGTAAGGGTTTATATCAATGCCGCCACGACGAGTATACATAGCTTGTACAGATAGTTTAGTTGGTCGACACTGAATTAAAATATCCATAAAAATTCGTTCAACACAGTGTTCATGAAACTCATTATGCTGGCGAAAGGAAATCAAATAGCGTAGCAATCCTTCATGATTGATTTTTTTACCTGAATAGCTAATGACAATGCTTGCCCAATCAGGCTGATTGGTTATTAAGCAATTTGATTTCAATAGATGGCTGTGTACTATTTCAGAGGTTTCTTGTTGAACATTGTCTATATTATCCAAGCGCAATAACTCAGGATTCAAATCAAAATCATCAATTACAATGTCTAAGTCATCAATGCACTGACCTGGCAGTGTCTTAATTGGCAATGAATGAATATTGTCTGGGGAAAATATTTCAATATCAATCTCAGTATTTAACACTGCATCCAAGTCTTTTTTCAACACGTGACTGACTTTTGCAGCTGATTCGAACTGTGATTGATTAAAGCTATTTAGATACAATTTGAACGATTTCGATTCAACAATATTCGGACTATCCGCATTAATAATAAAACGTCCAAGAGCAACTTGAGGTTTACCTTTTAAATTCAACCAAGACAACTCATATGCATGCCAAACATCTTTTCCTAAAAAAGGTTGTTCTTCTACAATACTCAGCTCAGATCTATTAAGTGCACGCGAAATAGGTTGTAATAATTTTGGGTTATAGACAGTTTGATATTCTGTTTCTTTGCCGAGCGCTAAGTCATTTAATACTAATTTTTTATCGCTGCTGTTCATGCTGCTATTTTAACGTGAGATCAATGTTCTTGCTTATTTTCTTGCTCAAGTTGCAATAGCCATGACTTTTTATCAACACCATATTCATAACCACTCAACGAACCGTCACTAGCAATCACTCGATGACATGGAACAACAATTGCCAAAGGATTTTTGCCATTGGCACTGCCCACTGCACGCATCGCTTTAGGTCTTTTAATTTTCTCTGCTATCTGTTGGTATGAGTATGTTTCAGCATAAGGTATTTCTTGTAATGCTAGCCAAACTGACTCCTGAAACTCGGTACCCTGTTTGTCTAAAGGCAAATCAAATTCTTGTCGTTTACCTGCAAAATATTCCTCTAATTGCTGACAAGCTATATCCGTAATTCTATTGGCATTACTCTCTTTTGCCTTGTTAACAAATACAATTGATTTAAGCGCCTCATGCGAAGCAGTAACCTTAATTATTCCAATTGGTACTTGTAGATATACTGTCGATGTCATAGTGAATCACTATACGACAAAGCGATAAATGCAACAAATTATTAGACACAAAAAAGCCTTGGTAAAACCAAGGCTTTGTAAAATTCAAACCTGAAATGAACTAGATTCCAGCTGCTGCTTTTAATGCATCAGCTTTGTCTGTTTTTTCCCAAGTGAACTGATCTTCCGTTCTGCCAAAATGTCCATATGCCGCACTAGACTTATAAATAGGGCGCAATAAATCCAACGACTTGACAATACCTTTCGGACGTAAATCAAAATGTTCTGCAACCAAGGCTTCAATAGCTTCTTCAGCAATTTTGCCAGTGCCAAATGTATTGACCATGACACTGACAGGTTGAGCAACACCAATCGCGTAAGCAATTTGTACTTCACATTTGTCAGCCAAACCAGCAGCAACAATATTTTTTGCTACATATCGACCTGCATAAGCTGCTGAGCGATCTACTTTGGAAGGATCTTTTCCTGAGAAAGCACCGCCGCCATGATGTGCCGCGCCTCCATATGTATCCACAATGATTTTACGACCCGTTAGTCCACAATCACCCACTGGACCACCAATGACAAAACGTCCTGTTGGATTCACTAAGTAACGCGTATCAGCTGAAATCATGTCTGCTGGAAGAACTGGTTTAATCACTTCTTCAATGATTGCTTCTTCTAAGGCTTTGTACTCAATGCCATCATTATGCTGAGTAGAAAGCACAACTGTATCTATAAACGATGGTTTACCATCTTCATAGCGTACAGTCACTTGTGATTTAGCATCTGGACGAAGCCAGCCTAACTGACCTGATTTACGCACTTCTGCTTGTTTCTTTACAAGTAAATGTGAATAGGTAATTGGCATAGGCATTAAAACATCTGTCTCTTGACAGGCATAACCAAACATCAAACCCTGATCACCCGCACCTTGATCAAGATCAATACCTTCGCCTTCGTTAACACCTTGAGCGATATCAACTGATTGTTTATCTAACGACACAATCACAGCACAGCTATCGGCATCAAAACCCATGTCTGATGATGTATAACCAATCTCTTTAATTGTGTCACGTACCTTTTCGGTGACGTTCTCCAAGCTACCATTAGTTGTGATTTCACCCGATAGAACTACCATGCCTGTGTTAACAAGCGTTTCACAAGCCACACGTGATGCTGGATCTTGTTCAAGTAATAAATCAAGAACGGTGTCTGAAATTTGATCGGCGACCTTATCCGGGTGCCCTTCTGAAACAGATTCAGAAGTAAATAAATAGCTTCTTGCCATGGTTTTCTCCGCGCTTTCGCGTATCTGGACTTAAATAAATATCTTAATAAAAAGAAACGAACGGCGGATTCTAGCACTATAATCAGGTTTTTGGTCAACATTAATACCCTCTATTCATGAATAAAGCTGCTTTTATTTTCAAAATGTCTTTCCCCCTAATTGGCATAGGGATTTTATTGAGTTCTTATGCTTATATTCCTGTGTTAAGAGCACTCATTGGTATAGATGAAAGCATTATTATCAGCTTTTCTGTCATGATCACTGCATTAGTAGGGGGCTATATGGCAGCTTTGGCAGGCTTTATTACTTGGTTTCGTTTAATTGCTATCAAACCTGTTGAGTATCAACCTGATTTGGCACCTTCTTTTCGCAAACCACACTTAATTGGCTTAAGCTTGTTAATTCCTATTCCATTTATTAGCTGCCTATTGTTGGGATGGTTTTGGCAAAAAGATCGGCAGTTAAACCCAGCCTTAGATGAAACCTACCGTGAGACAGCAAACTTTCACCTTAGCTTGCACTTATATCTATTAATAAGCTTCTTCCTGATGCCAATTGTGATTGGTTTTGTCATGTTTGCTTTGCTATTGGCAACACATTTACTGGTGACGGTATATCACCTCATAATTAAACCTAAAGCGAATATTATTAGTCGTTACCCAATTAATATTCAAATTGCTGTGAATTCTACTTAAGCTCAAGTCAAACTTTATAAACTAGCAAATACTGTGCTTGCGGCTTGGACAGTCTTCTCTATATCTTGCTGAGTATGAGCTGCTGATATAAAACCTGCTTCAAAAGCCGAAGGCGCCATATAAACACCTTGTTCTAGCATGCCATGGAAAAACGTTTTAAAACGTTCTTGATCACAATTCATGACATCATTAAATGAAGCTATACTTTTGGCTTCAGTAAAGAATAAACCGAACATACCTCCACGTGAATCGGCAAAGAATGGCACATTCGCATTCTCGGCAGCATCACTTAGCGCCAATAATAATTGCGTCAATTTTTTATCCAAAGCATCATAAAAACCTGTTGCACTTATAAGCTCTAGGGTTTTTAAACCCGCAGCCATAGCAATTGGATTACCCGATAATGTTCCCGCTTGATAAACCGGGCCTAACGGCGCGATTGAGCTCATAATATCTGCACGGCCACCAAAAGCGCCAACAGGCATGCCGCCCCCAATGACTTTGCCATAAGTGCTCAAATCAGGAGTGATGCCAAACAAGCCTTGCGCGCCTTTCAAGCCAACCCGAAAACCTGTCATTACTTCATCAAAAATCAATACAGAGCCATAAGTATCACAACATTGTCGCAAGGTCGCCAAAAACTCATCATGTGGCACAACAAAATTCATATTGCCTGCAATCGGCTCAACAATGATCGCGGCGATGTCATCGCCCATTTCTTTAAAGAGTGCTTTGACTGCTTCTGCATCATTAAACGGCAAAGTCAGCGTGTCTTTAGCAACACCTTGAGTAATTCCAGCTGAATTAGGTTCTCCCAATGTGAGCGCACCAGAACCAGCTTTAACTAAAAAGCTATCGGCGTGACCATGATAACAACCTTCAAATTTAAGAATCTTTTCGCGTCCAGTAAAACCCCGAGCTAATCGTAGGGCACTCATAGTTGCTTCAGTGCCTGAACTGACCATACGAACCTGATCAATACTAGGAATCAATTCGCACATTTTTTGTGCCAACGTGGTTTCAGCTTCGGTTGGCGCGCCAAAACTTAAGCCATGCTCAGCCGCCGCCTGCACTGCCTGAATCACCTCAGGATGCGCATGTCCTAAAATCATTGGCCCCCATGAACCAACATAGTCAATATATTGCTTATTATCGACATCAGTCATATATGCGCCTTGGGCTTTTTGAATAAATACTGGATCACCGCCAACACCTTTGAAGGCGCGCACAGGTGAATTCACTCCACCTGGAATATATTGTTGAGCTTTTTGGAATTGAACGGAGCTAGAAGAAGTCATAGGAAAAAGGTTATTAGTTAAAAACTTGAGCAAATTGTTGTGCCTGAAGATTGATATTCTCACTGGCAAAAACACCGCTAATGATGGCGACTGAATCAGCGCCACTGCTAATTACTTCATCTAAATTATCCAGTGTAATCCCACCAATAGCAACTATTGGCACAGCCAAATTTTGTTTAGCCTGCCGCAAAATATTTAAACCTGCAATAGGTGCTTGAGGCTTGGTTGGTGATGCAAAAATACTGCCAAAAGCAACATAATCAGCTGAATCTGCTACTGCTTGTTCAGCTAGTGATACATCCGCATAACAAGAAACACCTATAATTTTTTTCTCGCCAAGCTTTTGTCTGGCATAACTCAATCCATCATCTTTAGAACCAATATGTACGCCATCAGCATTGACGATTATCGCCAAATCAACATCATCATTAACAATCGAAATGGCGCCATACTCATGACAAAGTTTTACCACCAAGCTAGCTTGCTCAAAACGTAGTTGATGCTGTTGAGATTTATCTCGATATTGCACAACCTTTGCTCCTCCTTGCAATGCTTGCCTTACTTTTACAGCAAACTTCTTAGGAGTAATCAAATGTTGATCTGTGATCGCATATAAGCCTTGTATAGTATTTTTCATGTACTAATTATAATTAACTACAAGCACAAAACCACAGACATAAAAAAAGACGCAAATGCGTCTTTTTCGTCAAAGCAGAATATATTCGCCTATTTACGCCCATAACGCTCTTTAAAGCGACCAACACGACCCGCAGTGTCCATAACTTTCTGCTTACCTGTGTAGAATGGATGACATGAAGAACAAATTTCAACATTCAGATCTTCACCTAATGTTGAACCTGTTTGAAATTTATTACCGCATGCGCAAGTAACTGTGATTTGACTGTAATTTGGGTGAATATCAGCTTTCATTGGAATGCCTCTGTCTTTTTGACTTTGTCCGCGTTGTCGAGGTTGACGACAACTTAAAATTTTCAAGGCTGCGAATCATATATAAAAGAATAGGCATCCGCAAGCCTTGAAAAACATTATCTACATGTATATTTTAGAATAATTATCGTTTCATTGCTGTAAAAAATTCTGAATTGGTCTTGGTTGCCTTCAAGCGGTCTAACAAAAACTCAATCGCTTCAATATCATTCATTGGATGCATCAATTTACGCAAAATCCAAATCCTCTGCAATTCTTCAGGATCAATCAACAGCTCTTCGCGACGTGTGCTTGATTTATTAACAACGACAGCAGGATAAACCCGTTTTTCCGCTATATAACGATCCAAATGCACTTCCATATTACCTGTGCCTTTAAATTCTTCATAAATCACTTCATCCATTTTAGAGCCCGTATCAATCAAGGCTGTTGCCAAAATAGTTAAACTGCCGCCTTCTTCAATATTTCGTGCTGCACCAAAAAATCGTTTAGGTCTTTGCAACGCATTAGCATCAACACCGCCTGTCAAAACCTTGCCTGAAGCTGGCGCAACCGTATTATACGCACGCGCCAAACGCGTGATTGAATCAAGCAGAATCACTACGTCCTTTTTGTGTTCTACCAAACGCTTGGCTTTTTCAATCATCATTTCGGCAACCTGAACGTGGCGCGCGGCGGGCTCATCAAATGTTGAAGAAATCACTTCACCTCGCACAGTGCGCTGCATTTCTGTGACCTCTTCAGGACGCTCATCTATTAATAAGACCATAACTTCAACATCTGGATTATTCGTCGTAATAGCTGAAGCGATTTGCTGTAACATCACCGTCTTACCGCTTTTAGGAGATGAAACAATCAAACCTCGTTGACCACGACCTAAAGGCGCAATCAAATCAATCATCCGTCCAGTCAAATCTTCCGAACTACCATTTTCAAGCTCTAAACGCAGACGCTTATTTGGATGCAATGGCGTTAAGTTTTCAAATAGAATTTTATTTTTCGCTTCCTCTGGAGGTTGACCATTGATGGTGCTAACTTTTAACAAAGCAAAATAACGCTCAGAGTCTTTTGGTGGTCTGACTAAGCCTGTAACTGTATCACCTGTGCGCAAATTAAAACGTCGAATTTGGCTTGGAGATACATAAATATCATCTGGTCCTGCCAGATAGGAACTTTCAGCTGAACGCAAAAAACCAAAACCGTCTTGCAAAATCTCGACGACACCTTGACCTTCTATATCTTCGCCTTTTTTCGCATACGCTTTTAAAATAGTGAATATTTGATCTTGCTTACGCAATCGACCCAAACCATCTATCTCCAAAGAGCGGGCAAATTCAGTAATTTCGGTAGGTGTTTTTCTTTTAAGTTCGGATAGAGAGATAGACATAATAGTTCTGAAATGAAATTAGAGTCTCTTGAGGTGTTAAATTGGGTATTAAAGACAGCAAACGAATGCCAAAAAGCAGTATTAAATACGTTGTTGGAAGCAGGTTTATATTGGTAAGTTTAAAATTAGTTTTATCCCGCTTGTTATTATTTTCGAGTAAAACTCAACTGGAAGAAATAACAACAAATAGTATAAATGGGTTCCATTAGTTAAAACGCATATGATTAATTCATTTTCTGCGCTGCGGTTGTGAGATATTTTTCATCTCTTTCGTATAAGTTAAATTAACACGATGACGCAATAAGTACTAGACCATTACACCATTAATTTAATTAAATTCACCTAACAATTGCAACAAGTCTACTATGCAAGCTGGCAGGATTAATACCATTACACTTAGATATTTTCGTTTATAAATGCTTGTAATTGCGATTTAGCCATCGCACCAATTTGTTGACCTATCACATCACCATCTTTGAACAATAATAACGTTGGGATACTACGCACACCAAATTTAGTCGGAATCCCTTGATTTTCATCAATATTAATCTTAGCTATTTTGACAGTTTCACCATAATCAGCGGCTAACTCCTCAAGAATAGGCCCTATCATTTTACATGGGCCACACCACTCTGCCCAAAAATCTAATAAAACGGGAACATTAGAATGAAGCACTTCGACTTCAAAATTATCATCATTTACTGCAATTGTTGTTTGCGCCATAATAAAACCTAAGCTATTAAATACTTTCTTTAAAACTACGAATGAATAAAGCAAATCAGAGCAGATTCGCAACATTGCCAACGGATTGAGCAAGTTTCAGTTTTTAGTAGTATAATCATCTTCTTCAAAAATTTGAATCAAAATCAAACCATATGTCGAATTATCATTTAAGTGACACTAGTTTTGCGTCACTATCCTTATCTGCGGATTTACAACTTGGAATTCAAGAGGCAGGTTATGAATTTTGCACACCAATTCAAGCATTAACATTGCCAATCGCTCTTGCCGGCAAGGATGTTTCAGGTCAAGCACAAACCGGCACAGGCAAAACCGCAGCATTTTTGGTCGCCACTCTAGAAACATTAAACAAAAATGATGCCACAACAACTGATGAGGGAAGTGAAAAAGCTGAGAAAAACAAAAAAACTGAAATTCGCTCACTGATTATTGCACCTACAAGAGAGCTCGCAAAGCAAATTTTTGAAGATGCCAAGCCTCTGAATATAAACCTTAATTACAAATTGGCACTTGCTTATGGAGGCACTGATTATGAAAAACAACGAACTGTATTAGAGAAAGGCTGTGATATTTTAATTGGCACACCTGGCAGGATAATTGATTATTTCAAGCAAGGTGTTTTTGAACTTAAACAATTAGAAGTATTAATTATGGATGAGGCTGATCGAATGTTTGATATGGGTTTTATCTCAGACATTCGTTATTTACTCCGAGCCATGCCCTCTCCTGAAAATCGGCAAAGCTTACTATTCTCTGCAACCATGTCTGAACGTGTCAAAGAACTTGCCTACGAACACATGAACTCTCCTGAGACTGTTGTTGTCGAAGCGGAACAAGTAACCGCAGATAAAATTGAACAATCTGCATTTATGCCTGCCAATGAAGAAAAAATTCCTTTGAGTTTAGGTTTACTAAGACAGAATAGTGATGGCAAATCTATCATATTTATCAACACAAAACATCAAGGTGAAAAATTACAAGCTTGGCTGGAAACAAATGAATTTAAAAGTGGCTTGCTTTCTGGCGATGTACCCCAGAAAAAACGAGAACGGTTATTACAACAATTCAAAAACGATACTATTAGCACTTTGGTAGCCACTGATGTTGCTGCTAGAGGCCTACATATAGAAGGTGTGGATATGGTCATCAACTTTGATCTGCCGAATGACGCGGAAGACTATGTCCACCGGATTGGTAGAACGGCACGAGCTGGTGCCAGCGGCAAAGCAATTAGCTTAGTCTGTGAAACCTATGGTATGAACATTGTAGACATCGAGTCTTATATCGAAAATAAAATCCCGATGATTAAAGAACATTCTGAATTTTTGGCCAAAGATTTAATTATTCCAAAGAAAACTGAGCGCACTAAAAGACCAATTCGCAACAATAAGCCAAAAGATTCAAAAACCACACAAAACATTCTACAAAGAAAGCCTCAAGTAAGTAATCAACTGCAAACAAATGAAACGACTGTTGAAGCTGACACTAATTCAAAAAACCGTCAGCGCTATATGAGACGTTCAAAAATATCTTTTGAAGTGCCGTTGATCGGTTGACAGATTTTATAAGAATTATAGGTCTAAATTAACATGCTTTATGGGAAAAAAAATAACTCACCCGACAAGACAGGCCTGCTACTTAGTGGTGGTGGCGCTCGGGCTGCATATCAAGTTGGCGTTCTGAAAGCCATCAGCGAGCTTTGCCCCAAACAAAAAGAAAATCCTTTTCATTTAATTTCAGGTACATCGGCGGGTTCAATTAATGCTGTCGCACTTGCAGCTCATGAAGGATCATTCAAAGAAACCATTTCGCGTATAAACGATGTCTGGTCAAATTTTGAACTGCATCATGTCTTCAGGTCCGATGCTAGATGCCTGTTGGGAAGAATTTTAAAGTGGTTTAGTTCGCGAATTTTACCTTTTGGTATTGGCGGCTCAACCCCATCTTCAATGCTGGATAATTCCCCCTTGCGAGAATTACTCGCCAAGAATATTGATTTTGATGCAATTGATCGTCAGCTAGCCTCAGGAAACCTAGGCGCGTTAAGCCTCAATACCAGCAGTTATAGCAATGGCGAATCAATCACTTTTTTTCAATCCGCGCATTCGGTTAAGGAATGGCGTCGCGCGTATCGCTCTGGCATCAATCAAAAAATATCACTAGATATGCTAATGGCATCTTCGGCAATACCTGTACTATTCCCACCCATAAAAATTAACAACCAATACTATGGTGATGGCAGCATGCGCCAAACCAGCCCATTAAGTCCCTTGGTCCATCTTCAAGCGAAAAAGATTTTTATCATTGGTGTACGTAAACATTCCTCAACATCAATAACGGATGATAAAAAACCTTCCTACCCAAGCATGGCAAAAATTGCAGGTTATGTGATGGACACATTATTTCTCAACAGTTTAGATTCAGACATAGAACGATTGTCCAGAATCAATAATTTGACTGAGAAAATTCCAGCAAAACATAATAAATTTACTCAAATTGACCACCTAATCATTTCTCCTACAGAAGATTTATCAGAAATTGCGGCGGACTTGTTTCATACTCTGCCACCTAGTTTTCGTTGGGGCTTAAAACTATTAGGAATGAATAAAGGTAGCAATCGAAAGTTTGTCAGTTATTTGATGTTCAACAAACCTTTTTGTCAAAAATTAATTGAATTAGGCTACCAGGACGCCATGGATAGACAAGCTGAAATCATGAATTTTCTAGAAATTCGATGTTCTTAGACAATTTCTAAATATCGATATCAGCTAGCTTGTCTATCGTTATAAATTCAGTAGGCAGCCCTTTTTCTCGCAAAATTTGAAAATCCCCTATAGCTTGAGCACAAAATAATTTTTCAAAACCATATGTTTGTCCTGGTATTTGAATAGTCAATTCCGGCAAATCTAATATCACCAAAAAAGCACCATGCTGTTTACCGCCTTTATGCAACTGCCCTACGGAGTGTAAATATCGTGGTCCAAAATTTACAGTGACGGGCATATCGACATGTTTTTCTATTGCCTTTTGTATCCGCAGAACTTCTTGTCTATTGCTAAGGCTGTCTTCTGCATAAACGAGTATAGCGAGATACTCACTTGCTGATAAAGTTAAGAAAAACTCTGGCAGCGAAGCTATTGTCTCTGGCAACTCAATTTCTTCAGGTCTGGATAATAATTGTGAAGTCTTTTGCTTTGCTTCAGCTACATTAGGTTCATCAAATGGGTTTACACCAATATGTACAGCAGCAATTGCTGTTGCCATTTCCCAATGAAAAAAATGTGCTGCGATGTCATATGGGTCTCTTATGCAAACTGTTGCATTATTAGATTGGCTAAAATCAAAATTGTCAGGACCATCTATATTAAAATCGAGTTTCAAACATTTACTATTATCTGATTTAAGTTCACCTTGGCTTGATAGTTTTGCCAAAAATACCCCTTCACCGGACTTTCCTAAAGACTCAGCAACAAGTTGCTCAATCCACATAAAGAATGCTTCTAACTCGGGCGATTCATACCGAAAAAGTAAAATATCAATTGGTTTCAGATAATCTTTTGTAAGCCATTCACCCAACTGCACTCCTAAACCTGAGCCTGTTTTGTTGTCATCAATAGCTTGATCCGCTCGATCTAATAACTTTTCAATATCCCAACCTAGTAACACTGCCGGCACTAAACCAAAATAACTTAATGCAGAATATCGACCACCTATATCACTAGGATTGATAAACAGTGCAAAAAAAATTTCTTTTTGAGCGACTTTCTCTAACGCAGAGCCCGAATCTGTAATCGCCACAAACTGTGAGCCTGGATTGCTGCTAATTTCAGCAATTTCAGCAAAAAAATAATCAAATAAAAACCGCGTCTCTATTGTGCCTCCAGATTTACTAGCAACAATGAATAAACTAGTGGGCAAATCAATTTGTTTTCTCAATGTTTCGATTTGATCAGGACAGGTACCATCTAGAACAATCAAGTCTAATTTGGTCTTATCGCCACCCAAATGATTCGCAAAACGGTTAAAGACTTCGGGAGCTAAGCTTGAACCGCCCATGCCAATTAGAACAATTTGCTTAAAATCTGCTTTAAGCACTTTACTCTTAAAGTTCTCTAAAGATTCTAAACTTTGCCTAGAAAATTCTGGAGCATCTAGCCAGCCTAATCGATTTCGAATAGCATTTTGAGTTGCAGGTTGAATTGTCCATAAGGACACTGATTTTGAAAAAATTTTTTCATACGTGTTCATAAAATGTATATAAATAAACTCAACTTCACCATTAAGCAGTATTCAACATGTTCGCGAATAAAGCACCATTACGTTTAAAGCGACGCTTATCTCGCGCATGAGCTCTGGCAAACAAAATACTATTGGAATGCTGTTTTGCGACATCTAAATCTATAAGGGTTATTTTTTGACCAGACCATAGTAAATTTGTCGCTTTCATATCACCATGTGACAACCTGTTTTTAGCAAAAATATTAAAAATTTCTGTCACTTGCTCCTTAATCGTGCTGTATATGGATGTTTCTTGTTTAGGCAACCAATCTAAAATCTCCACGCCATTTATACACTCACTAATAAAGAATGAATCAGCTTTTAAAAAAGCTGCTCGTCTTTCTAACATTGCGATCGGCTTAGCCACAGCAATTCCGCATTTCATAAAAGTTTTCGACATATGCCAGCAATTATTTGCTCGGGAACGTCGTAGTGAACGTTTAACTGCATGACCTTTAGTTCGGGCATTAAATCGTTTGATAATATATTGTTTATCCTGCCAATCGAATTTACCAACCGTCGTCGATTTATCATCCTTAATGATTTCGCATTTTTCTAAAAGTTCGGCTGGGCTTGACAACACCTCAGAGAATTCTTTACTGACACAGTCAGCAAACTGTTTAGACCAAAAAAACATCGAATTATGTTCTGATGACGTTTCGTGCCAATTTAGCTTTGTCCGATTGTTCTGAACGATAAAGTGAGGCTCCTCGTTTAATGACAGCACCCCAAAATTTTTGCTCAGACAACGTACCTTTAAGGTCTTTGCCACGATAAGCCATCATAAACCGATACCAATCTCTTTGCGTTAAACCAATATCTAGACTTGAGAAATACAAACCCGCTATATCCTTTACTTTCCAACGAGTTGGTGTTTTTCGACGCAATTGCATACGATGTAAATCAATTAAAAACAAACGCATTCGTTCTAAATCTCCATCAGGCAATTCCAACAAAAAATGACATAAATAATAATCTCGATGGTTAGCACCATTTTCATGCATAGTACGAGTGATTTCAGCAATTTTTTTAATCACTTTTCTTTTAAACCTAATTTGCTCACGACTTTTTGGTGATGAACTCTTCCAAGACTGAGTGTAGTCTTCTAAGCTTACGGAGGTTGGTAAAGCTTCAGTAACAATAAATGATCGTCGTTTAGCTGGATTTTTTCCCCGAATCCCATATCCCGCTACGGTCATTGTATCTATCTCCAAATCGGTCAAACGATGTACTCCATGCCATTCATTCAACGCTCCTACAACTGGTGCACGAAGATAAATCAAATTTTTAAGAATTTCTTGCCAGCCAACACCTGTATGAGCTTTGATAAAATAAGATTTTCCACCACGTTCAAACTTTACTGTTCGTCGCCCTGGAGCTTCTCGATAGACTTCTCCTTGAATCGACATCAAGTCATTAAAACGAATCTTTTCTTGTATAGAATCAGCAAAATACTGTCTTAAATAAAAACTTCCAGTACTATCAATATTGAACTGATTTGATTGTTCGTCAACGTTTTGACTCGCTTCATTCTCTATTATGCACGCAACTGATTGAGGCATTTTATAAAGTTCATCATTATCTCCATAGAGCAATCCGTTCTTGCTCCATTCTTCACGCTTTTCAGAAAGTAATACACCCTCCAATTTTTCGTTAAATTCTTCTTGTCTAAATGGCGAACGCAATACCATTCCAGCATCAGCTTTACCAATATGATGCGCATATCCACAGACTTTAGTAGCCAATACAGGTAAACCATAAGTTATTGCTTCCAAAATAACCGTGCCTGTTGTTTCGGCATAAGCTGGGTGCACTAATAAGTCTGCCGCCTTCATTAGTTCTGGGACATCATCGCGACCGCCTAAAAATTCAATATGTGATTCCACATTTAATTTTTGCGCTAATGCAAAAAAGCTTTCTTCTTTATCTTGTCCTATAACAAATAGCGAGGTTTTTTGTCGCAACTCTTGTGGCAAAGCAGCAATCGCCTTGATAGTTCGATCTAAGCCTTTGGTTTTAAAACCTGAACCAACTAATAATAATAAATATTGATCTTCAGCAATTCCTAATCGTTCACGAATCAGTTCTCGCTCAGGCAGCTTTTTCCATATTTCCCGACGAAACCGATCTAACGTTGGAGGGATGTCATAAAATCTATGATCTTGCGTAAGATAATACTCTTGATATATAGATTTTTCTCGTTCAGATAGTGAAAGAATTTTCGTTTTACTTATCGTAGAAAACACACTACTTTCAAAGTTTTGAAAAAACAAAAATCTAGGTGACTTGTGATACAACCATGAATACTTTTGCATCGCTCGACCCACAAAACAAAAATCACCGCAATAATAAATATCCATATAAGGAATTTTGTTGAAACCAACCAGAATATCGAAATTATAACGCCCCAGAAATAAAAATAACTTACGATGAAACGCTGCTACCCGAGTGTGATTACTCATACCAAAATGTTTGATAATAACTACTTCAGCATTATCAGGCTTGGGTCCTTCCCAACTGCCTGTAAAAACTACAACCTTATGACCTCGTTGTCCACACTCATGCAAAATGCGCAACATATCCCGCGACAAGCCGCTGTATGGAAAATGTTTATAAAGGCAAAAAGCAAATTTCATAGTCTATTAAGCCACTGTCTTTCGTTTTACAAGGGATCGTTCCCAATCCAACGCTGTTTGGCAAATTAATTTAATATCATTATATTGCGGTTGCCAATCTAACATAGCAAGAATTTTTTCATTATTCGCAATTAATTCTGCTGGGTCGCCTGCACGGCGTTCAACATGCTTGATATTAAGCTTCTGAGCAGAAACTTCTGAGACACAATCAAGCACTTCTTTGACACTAAATCCTTGACCATATCCACAATTAAACACATCGCTCGAACCGCCTGTTTGTAAGTATCTTAAGGCCGACACATGAGCTGCGGCTAAATCTTCGATATGAATATAATCGCGAATACAAGTACCATCATGAGTCGGATAATCGTTACCAAATAAAGAAATTTGCTCGCGTTTACCCATTACTAATTCCGCTGCAACTTTGATTAAATGTGTCGCTTCTGGCGTCGCTTGCCCTATAGTTCCATCCAACGCTGCGCCAGCGACATTAAAATAGCGAAGAGCAACATAATTAAACTTCTCAAATGCTCTGCTTACATCTTCCAACAACCACTCTGAAATAAGTTTAGTGCGCCCATATGGTGATATGGGCTTTGTCAGTGTTGATTCAGTTACCGGCAATTCATTTGGTTCACCATAAACTGCTGCGCTAGAGGAAAAAATCATATGCTGAATTCCATTAGTAACTGCAATTCTAGCTAGAGTTTGCGTCACAGTGCAATTATTTTCATAATACTTTAGTGGATCTTCAACAGATTCTGGCACCACAATATGCCCAGCAAAATGAACAATTGCATCAATGTCGTAGTCATTTAAAATCTGATTAAGGAGCTCCTGATCACCGGCATCACCTTCAATAAACTCTGCTTGCTTTGGCACTGCCCATCGATGCCCAGAATACAAATTATCAAGTACAATAATTTCATGTCCAGCAGCTAGTAAATGTCGTGAAGTATGTGAACCGATATATCCAGCACCACCTGTAACCAATACATGACTCATTTTATTTACGATTCCTCGAAGTTATACACATAATTCTAATAATTCAGCATAAACAGTTTGAACTGAAACTGTATCATAGTCAAAGGCTTCATTTTTCTTGATTGTACGCCAATTCTCCTCAACGGCAGCGCATAAATGTAGTTGTCGCTGCCCCTTTGTGCCCACCAAATTGACATCTGTTGGGCCATAAATAGATACAGTTGGCGTACCTAATGCAGCGGATAAATGTCCTAGACCCGTATCCACAGCCACCACCCCTTTAGCCTGAGCTAAAATATGTGCAATTGATGAAATTTTTAGCCGTGGTAAAACTGTGATTTTCTCATTATCAGTTGCGATTTTTTTAGCTCGCGTCAACTCTGCTTCATTACCCCATGGCAGCAGCACACGATAATTTTTTGCAAGTTTTTGGGCTAATTCTTGCCAATTCAACACTGGCCACTCCTTAGATAGCCACGTCGTTCCATGCAACAACACAATATACGGTTCGCCAAGTATATTGTTATTTGATTGGTCATTAGGAATACAGTCTAAAGATAAGCCATAATCCAGGGTCGTTTCAATCTCATTTATCTGCGCCCGATAACCTAAGGAATGAGCTAATAGATGACGAACGCGACTGATAGCATGCTGCGATGGATGAATCGCGTGGCTTTCATTGTATAAACGTACTGCAAGCGATTCTCGAATCGAGTCTTTATCATAGCCATGAAGGATTCCTTTGGCAAAGCGCGCAATAATAGCGCTTTTAAGTAAACCTTGCGCATCAATGATGACATCATAATAGTTCACTTTAAGCTGTTTATAAGCAGTTTGTATTTCCCTTCGCGATGACCACATTTTTTTCCGCCACCGCCTAGTCGCTACTGTAATGACTCGATCTACATCTGGATGCCAAGCAGGAATTTCTTGAAACGTATCTTCGACAACAAAATCAAATGTGACCTCTTTTTGGCAATACTTTTTTGCATCAGTCAATGCAGGCAATGTATGGATAACATCGCCCATAGAGGTCAGTTTAATTATTAGAACTTTCATCATCATTCTTCCAACAAAGTTTCAGTTGCTGCCAGCACCTGTCTCGGAGGAAGTTTTACTAAGCAATCTAAATGATCTAGCGGACAATCCCGCTTAAAACATGGACTACAATCTAATGCTAAACGTTCAATTTGCGAATTATCATTTAATGGTGGAGTAAAACTCGGATCAGTCGAACCGTAAATCGCTACTAACGGCTTTTGCAAAGCCGCAGCAACATGCATTAAGCCTGAGTCATTGCTAACAACTAAATCAGCTGCAGCCATCAAAGCAACCGCATCAGACAAACTGGTCTTACCAGCTAAATTATGACATTTTTGATGACTTAAATTATTAATAGCAGTACAAGTTAGCACATCTTTTTCTGAACCAAACAACCAGACTTGCCAACCCGCATCTATATAAAAACGTGCTACCGAAGCATAATGTTCTACAGGCCACTGTTTAGCTGCACCAAACTCAGCTCCAGGACATAAAACCAATACTTGATTTTGTTCTGAATTAGCTAGTTCATATTGTTGCCGTGTTTGTTCGATTTTATTGCGCTCAACATTTAACTTAGGTTTTGGAATATCTTCTTTAGCTATGGCTTCAGCATTTTTATCATTAACTAGAGCAACAAATCGCTGTACCATCAAAGGCAATTTTTGTTTATTCAATGAATGCCGCAGATTTAGCAAACCATACCTTTGCTCACCATGAAAACCAATTCTTTGTGGAATTCTCGCCAGCCAAGGAACTAATGCTGACTTCAAACTATTTGGCAAAACAAAAGCAATGTCATACTTCCCCTGAATTTGTTTTGCCAACTGCCAACGTCGAAGAAAATTCAATGACCCATGAACAAATGGCGCCTCAATTAATCGATTTACCTCAGGCATATAATCTGTCAGCGCAGAACACCATGCGGGGGCTAAAACATCGATCTTGAGCTCTGGATTTTGCTCGATTAACGTCTTAAATAAAGATTGCGCCATAACCATATCTCCAACCCATGAAGGAGCTACTATTAAGCAAGTGCTGGGCTTAGGAGAATTAACCATTTAAATGACACGCAAGTTTGCAGATTTGGTTAAGGGTAACCATTTCATAACCAGAATAATCTCTTTGGACAGTATTTAACATCGTATAATATATATTTTTGGCATCGCTTGATGTGCCTATGATAAAACTTTTCAGCTTTGAAGTCTTGACTCGATGACACCACTAATTCAAATCAAAAACATGTCTTTTAGCGTTGGTGGCCCAACACTCATTGATAATGCAAACTTAGTGATAAATCCCTTGGATAAAATTGGTTTAGTTGGCAGGAATGGCACGGGTAAATCAACTTTTCTAAAACTACTTTTGGGTATATTTCAACCTGATGATGGAGAGTTGCATTTAAAAAATGGTCTTAAAATAGGTCAATTGATCCAATCCATTCCAACGAACATCACTGACTCAATTACCGCGGTTATTGCCAGTGGTCACGCCAAACATGGCGAAATTTTAGCACAGTATTTTCAAGAAGAAGCTTCTGGGGAAACTTCTTCTGAAATTCAAGCTGCGATGTCAGAATATGATTTATGGTCTGATATTAATGCAGCTCAAACTTTAGTTTCTCGCTTTGAGTTAGATGCCAATACCCGCTTTGACAGTTTATCGGGCGGCATGAAAAGACGGGTTCTATTAGCAAAAGCACTGATAAATAACCCTGAAATATTGTTACTAGATGAACCAACCAACCATCTAGATATCGAGACTATAGAATGGTTAGAGCAATTTCTTGCGCATGCTAATATTGCTCTAGTTATCGTGTCGCATGACCGAACTTTTTTAAACAAACTCTGCGATAAAATTATTGAAATAGATCGCGGCCAAGTCATCACTTGGAATGGAAATTTTGATGAATATCTAACTAATAAAGCCAAAGCATTAGCTGAAGAAGAACGTAGCAATGCGCAATTTGATAAAAAACTCGCTCAAGAAGAAGTATGGATTCGTCAAGGAATTCAAGCGCGCCGAACGCGCAATGAAGGCAGAGTTCGGGCACTCAAGGCTTTAAGAGAACAACGTAAAGCTAGAAGAGAACGCCAAGGTACAGCCAACCTGACCCTACAAAGTCAATCAACTTCAGGCAAGCGCGTTATTGAATTACGTGACGTCACGGTTAACTTCAATAATCAAACGATTATTCCGAACTTCTCCTGCAATATCATTCGCGGCGACAAAATTGGCATTATTGGTAAAAACGGCTCAGGCAAATCGACACTGATCAAAGTCATTACGGAAAAATTAAATCCTACTAGTGGCCATATAAAACTTGGCACCAATTTAGAAATTGCCTACTTAGACCAAATGCGCAGTGATATTAATGAAAATTTAAGCGTATTAGATAATATTTCCGGTGGCCGCAACCAGATCATAATTAACGGCGTCGAAAAACATATTATGAGCTATGTGCAAGACTTTCTATTTTCACCCGCGCAAGCAAGAGGATCTGTCACAGCACTATCAGGAGGTGAACGCAATCGTCTTCTGCTAGCCAAACTGTTCACCAAACCATTTAATTTATTAATTTTAGATGAACCGACCAATGATCTCGATATGGAAACCTTGGAACTTTTGGAGAATATTTTAGTGGAGTATCAAGGCACCCTCTTATTAGTTAGCCATGATAGAACTTTCCTAAACAATGTTGTCAGCAGCACAATTGTTTTTGAAGGCACTCCTGATTCTCCGCAAGTGAATGAATATATTGGTGGCTATGATGATTGGGTTCGTCAACGGCCAAATAAAGCCTCTACAAATAAAACTAATTCAAGTGGAAATCCCGCATCTGATAAAAAAAATAAACCTGAACCTAAAAAGAATAAGCTAAGTTACAACGAACAGCGCGAATTAGATAGTTTGCCAAAAAAAATTGAAGATCTAGAGCAGCTAATACAAACTAGGTCAGATGAAATGAACACACCAAACTATTTTAAAAAACCTGCTCAAGAACTGGCTCAATTAGCCGAGGAACTAAACCATTGGCAACAAGAACTAGATCATTGCTATGAGCGCTGGGAAGAGCTAGATTAACTGGTGAAACTATTTCAAGAAAATAATATATTTACTGTGACAAAAAAAGCCTGTTAAAAAAACATATAAGCACTTTTTAGTCTATTTCCTCAAATGCTTGAACAACCGCAGAAACATATGGATTAGCTATTGGCCTTTTAGAACGTATATATTCAAGCCCCTGCTGCATAGTCATGCCCTGTTCTAAATGCAAATACCCCAACACTGTTGAAGTAGCCCGGCAAATACCTGCATTACAATGCACATACACTAATTTATCCTTGTTGACTTGATCTACCAAATATTGAATAGGCTTTAATATTTTCTCAGCCATATCCGTAGGATTGACATCATCAATCGGAAACCTTTGGAAATTAATTTCACGCTTTTGATAATGTGTTTCAAGCAATTCAATGTTAATTCTTCGGCAATGTAAATCTGCATCAGTCTGTAAACTGAGCACACTGGAGACATTATGTTTCTCATGCAATTCTCTAACGTCACCGACATCCTTTGGGCAGCTACCAACTATTACATGCGAGTTGATTTGACTGAGGCTCATCATTGCAACAACTTCAACAAAATTTATGCAGAATGATATTGCTGACTATAATTTCTCACAGTCTCAACCAATATAGTCATATGTTCTGGATCAGCATGCGGCTGGATTCCATGACCCAAATTAAATACATGACCTTGACCAGAACAATGCTTCCCATAGCTATCGATAACTTTCTTTGCCTGCTGGATCACAACCTCGGGATTGGTATTCATCACCACTGGATCCATATTTCCCTGCAACGCCACCTGATCACCAACACGTTGCCTCGCATCAGCAATATCAACAGTAAAATCCAAACCTATGCCATCACAGCCTGTGTCAGCAATCATTTCGAGCCATTGACCACCACCTTTAGTAAATAAAACTACTGGAATAGACTGAGTTTCGGGGTCATTTTTTAGTGCAGTAACAATTTTCTGCATATAGCCCAATGAAAATTCTGCATATTGCTTGGTCGATAAAATACCACCCCAGGTATCAAACACCATTAGTGATTGTACTCCAGCAACTACTTGTGCTTTCAAATAAGCAATCACTGACTCAGTAACAACTGACAACACTTGATGCATACCTTTGGGAGATGAAAACATCAAACCACGGATATGCGCAAATTCTTTGGTACCTTTACCTTCAACCATATAGGTTGCCAAAGTCCAAGGACTGCCAGTAAAACCAATCAACGGCACACGATTATTCAATGCTTTACGAATCGTTCTGACTGCATCCATTACATAAACCAATTCACCCTCGGGATCAGGCACAAAAAGCTTATCTATATCAGACTGTGAACGAATTGGCTTTTCAAAAACAGGGCCAATACCTTCTTCAAGTGTTAAGCCTAGTCCCATCGCATCAGGAACAGTCAAAATATCCGAAAATAAAATGGCCGCATCTAAGCCAAAACGATCGATAGGTTGCATAGTAACTTCACATGCTAGATCAGGGCTTTTACATAAGTTAAGAAAGTTGCCTGCGGCTTTGCGGGTCGCTCGATATTCTGGCAAATAGCGTCCAGCTTGACGCATTACCCACATAGGTGTGTAATCCACAGTTTCACGCCGAAGAGCACGTAAGTAACGATCGTTTTCTATTGCTGACATTTCGAACTCTCCAATGTTTTATATTCGTTCGTTAATTCAATGTATTTGTAATTTGCTCTTGCACAGCTTGGGCTGCTGCCTTTGGATCAACCGCATCGCGAATAGGTCGACCTATCACGATATAATCAGCGCCATTTTTAAAAGCTTGTTCTACCGTCACAACTCGTTTCTGGTCATCATCGTTATCCACAGGGCGAATGCCTGGCGATACAATCATAAAGTTATGTCCTAAATTCTCACGCATGACAGGCGCTTCTAGTCCAGAAGCAACAACTCCATCACAACCTAATTCAACAGCACGTTTCGCTCTAGACAAAACGAGTTTGTCAACTTCACAGTCAAAACCTAAATCATCTAAATCGCCGCGATCTAAACTGGTCAATACCGTCACAGCCAAGACCTGAACATCGCCTTTATTTTCCGCCGCAGAACGCATAATGCTATCGTTGCCATGAATAGTGGCAAAAGTTACGCCTAAACCATTCAATTGCTTAATTGCGCGACCAACAGTTGCTGGCACATCAAAAAACTTCAAATCAACAAAGATTTTTTTATTCTGTGTTTTCAGCCAATCTAATAATTCAAAATATTCACCCGACATGAATAATTCAAGTCCAATTTTATAAAAACTAACTGCATCACCTAGCGTTTCAACCATCTTTTTGGCAGCTGCCACTGTTGGCACATCCAAAGCAACAATTAAACGGTCTTTATTATTAATCGCTTTATTCATTGAACCAAAAAATATTAGCTGATTTGCAAATAGTCTAAGATACCTTGCGCAGCTTCACGACCTTCAAAGACTGCCGTCACAACCAAATCTGAACCCCGAACCATATCACCTCCTGCAAAGATCTTTTCATTGGTCGTTTGGAAAGGATGTTGGTTACTATCCGCAACTATGCCTCCCCAACTATTAATGTCTACATTGAAATCTGATAACCATGCAGCTGGGCTTGGTCGAAAACCAAAAGCAATCACCACACGATCTGCAGGTATAACTTCTTCAGAATCAATTACAGGTTCAGGGCGTCGTCGACCACGCTCATCCGGCTCACCTAATTGTGTGGTAACCACTTTAACGCCTTCAACCTTGCCTTCACCCACAATTTCAATTGGCTGACGATTCCATAAAAACTCAACGCCTTCCTCTTTAGCATTTTGTACTTCACGCATTGAGCCTGGCATGTTGGCCTCATCACGTCGATACGCGCATTTTACGTCAGCAGCACTTTGGCGAACTGAGGTTCGAACACAATCCATCGCCGTATCACCACCGCCCAACACTACTACGCGTTGATCTTTCATATCAACAAAATCGAGAGCATCTTTTTCAAAACCCATCAACCGGTTGATGTTAGATATTAAAAATGGCAGCGCTTCATGCACCCCATCAAGACCTTCACCCGGAAAACCGCCTTTCATATAAGTGTATGTACCCATACCTAAGAAAACAGCATCATAATCATCAACTAAAGTTTGAAATGGTATGTCTTCACCGACAGTTGTGCCCAACACAAATTCAACTCCCATTTCCTCTAAAATTTGACGACGAGTGCGCACGACATCTTTTTCTAACTTAAATGGTGGAATACCAAATGTGAGTAAACCACCAATTTCTTCATATTTGTCATAAACAACTGGCTTCACACCATTACGCGCAAGAATATCTGCACAAGCTAAACCTGCTGGTCCTGCGCCGACAATCGCAACCTTCTTGTCAGTTGCTTCAACTCCTGACATATCTGGCCGCCAGCCCTGTTTCAATGCTTCGTCAGTGATGTATTTTTCCACTGAACCTATTGTTACTGCACCAAAACCATCATTTAAGGTGCAGGCGCCTTCACACAAACGATCTTGTGGGCAGATTCGGCCACAAATCTCAGGCAAAGAATTGGTTTGATGGGAAAGTTCTGCCGCTTCAAAAAGTTTGCCTTCTGAAACTAATTTTAGCCAATCAGGAATAAAATTATGGACAGGGCACTTCCATTCACAATAGGGATTGCCACACTCTAAGCAACGACTAGATTGTGCTGCTGCTTGATCTTCCGCAAATTGACCATAGATTTCTTTAAACTCTTTAGCACGTTCATATGCTGAAGTTTTTTCAGGGTCCTGTCGTGGTAAGTCCAAAAATTGAAAAACATTACTCATTTTCTATCCTATCAATCTTTTCTGTGAAATGAATTTTGAAGCATTAAGCAGCGTCAGAAATAGATTCCATTAATGTCGCCAAATCACTTGCTTTAGGCTTAATCAACCAAAATTTTGGCAAATAGTCGTGGAACTTAACTAATATTTGACGCGCATATTCACTGTTAGTTTCTTCAACATACTCTTGGAGCAAACGCCTTAGATAATGGGTATATGCTTCCATTGGCTCACTCATCAAACGATGGGTATCTACCAATTCATGGTTATAGCGGTCGCTAAAGCCTTTATCTTCGTCTAGAACAAATGCCAAACCACCCGTCATGCCAGCACCAAAGTTGACTCCAGTTTCACCCAAAACAACGATGGTTCCACCTGTCATATACTCACAACAATGATCGCCAACACCTTCAACTATCGCAGTAGCACCCGAGTTTCTAACCGCAAAGCGTTCACCCGCAAGGCCTGATGCGAATAGTTTGCCACTGGTAGCGCCATATAAACATGTATTACCAATAATCGTTGTTTCATTTGATTGAAAAGAACTTCCTACAGGCGGAACAATTACCACTTTACCGCCGGCAAGACCTTTACCCACATAGTCATTTGCATCACCTTCTAGGTACATATTCAACCCACCAGCATTCCAAACACCAAAACTTTGTCCAGCTGAACCAGTAAGTTTCAAAGTTAGTGGATTATCTTTCATACCTAAATTGCCATAACGTTTAGCAATTTCACCGGATATACGTGCACCAATAGAACGATGGATATTTTTTACTTCATATGAAAATTCACCACCTGACTGATTTTCAATTGCAGGCAATACATCGGCTATCATTTGTTCAGCAAGTTCACCTTTATCAAAAGGCTCATTTTTTGGTGACACGCAGTATTGCGGTTTATCTGCTGAAACACCTCCATCTGACAAAATAGGCGCTAAATCAAGGCGTTGCTGCTTGGGCGTTTCGCCTTCAAGCATTTCTAACAAATCCGTACGACCAATCAAGTCTTGCAATGAACTGACACCTAATACAGCAAGCCACTGACGAGTTTCTTCAGCGATGAATTTAAAATAATTTACCACACGTTCAACCGTGCCAACATAATGTTTATTACGAAGAACACCATTTTGTGTTGCCACACCTGTCGCGCAGTTGTTTAAATGGCAAATTCGTAGATATTTACAGCCTAACGCTACCATTGGCCCAGTACCAAAACCAAAACTTTCAGCGCCAAGAATCGCGGCTTTAACTACATCAAGGCCTGTTTTTAGGCCACCATCAGTTTGTAATCGAACTTTATCTCTCAAATCGTTAGCACGAAGTGTTTGATGCGCTTCTGTCAAACCAAGCTCCCACGGAGAGCCCGCGTAATGTACTGACGTTAGTGGACTTGCGGCTGTGCCTCCGTCATAACCAGAGATTGTGATTAAATCAGCATAAGCCTTAGCAACTCCGGCAGCAATTGTCCCAACGCCAGGTTCAGCAACCAATTTCACAGATACTAAGGCTTCAGGATTGACTTGTTTTAAATCAAAAATCAACTGAGCCAAATCTTCGATTGAATAAATATCATGGTGCGGCGGCGGCGAAATCAATGCAACTCCAGGCATTGAATAACGTAGCTTAGCAATCATTTCATTCACTTTATGTCCAGGCAGTTGACCGCCTTCACCGGGCTTTGCACCTTGCGCTACTTTAATTTGCAGTACTTCTGCATTCACTAAATAGTGTGGCGTTACACCAAAACGTCCTGATGCCACTTGTTTAATTTTTGACATCTTATTCGTGCCATAGCGCTCAACCGCTTCGCCACCTTCACCTGAGTTCGAACGGCTACCCATGCTATTCATGGCCTGAGCCAATGATTCATGAGCTTCCGGCGAAAGCGCACCTAATGACATCCCAGCACTATCAAATCGGGGTAAAATCGATTCAATTGGTTCAACATCATTGATATCAATTGGCTCAATACCCGATTTAGGAACTAACAAATCACGTAATACCATAGGCTTACGCAAATTTACGGTATCAGCATACTCTTGATATTTCTCATAATCACCACTTTCAACCGCCGCATGCATCGTATTCACAACATCTGGGTTGTAGGCGTGATATTCGCCACCAAAGACATATTTTAACAATCCACCTTGAGTCAAGGCTTTACGATCATTCCAAGCATTAGCCGCTACAATTCTCTGTTCTGCTTCTATATCCGAGAAATCAGCTCCCTGGATTCGGCTGGTCGTGCCTTTAAAACACAAATTAATTACATTTTCATGCAAACCAACTGCTTCAAATAATTGCGAACCACGATAGCTAGCAATTGTTGAAATCCCCATTTTAGAGGTGATTTTGTATAACCCTTTGTTGATACCTTTACGATAAGAACGCATTAACGAATCTATCTTGCCTTCGATTTCATTATTCGCCAACATTCCTCGTAATGATTCATATGCTAAATATGGATGCACGGCAGTTGCACCAAATCCTATTAACACAGCGAAGTGGTGGGGATTGCGAGCGCTACCTGTATCGACAACGATATTGCAATCACAACGTAAACCTTCACGAGTTAAACGCTGGTGGACAGCACCTGTAGCCATTGCTGCACTAACTGGCAAACGGTCTTTACTTATTTCACGATCTGATAAAACCAGAATGACTTTTTTATCCTGAACCGCAGCAACAGCTTGATCACAAATTGACTCAATTGCAGATTTCAAGTTGTCATCATTTGAATAGGTTAAGTCTATTATTTTATGAGTAAAGCCTTGGGAACCTAAATTTAACAGTGATAAATATTTATTCGTTGAAACGACTGGAGAATCAACAAAAACAGTTTTTGCCATTTCTTTATTTGGATTAAACAAATTTTGTTCAGTTCCAAAATATGTTTCCAGAGACATCACCACCATTTCTCTGATTGGATCAATTGGCGGATTAGTTACTTGTGCAAACTGTTGTCTAAAATAATCATAAACACTACGCTGCTTGCGCGACAATACAGCCATAGGAGTATCATCACCCATAGAACCTATCGCTTCTTGGCCTGATTCGGCTAAAACACGCAAGACTTGTGAACGTTCCTCGTTCGTTACTTGAAACATTTTTTGATATACTTTTAAAGAAGCTGGGTTTAACACCACTTCATTGGTTTTGTCGTTTAATTCAGATGGTAAACGAACTGTACTATTCCAGATCCATTCTTTATATGGGTGCTCATTTTTAATTCGATCTTGAATTTCTTCAGGACTGATCAAACTACCTGTATGCGTATCAACTGCCAACATTTGACCAGGAGATAATCGACCTTTCGAAACCACATCTTTTGGACTGTAATCATATACGCCAATTTCAGACGCAAGGGTAATATGCCGATCTTTGGTAATCACATATCGTGCAGGTCTCAAACCATTTCTATCTAAAGCACAAGCTGCATAACGTCCATCACTCATCACCACACCAGCAGGACCATCCCAAGGTTCCATATGCATAGCATGAAAGCGATAAAATGCTTTTAAGTCTGGATCAATATTCTCCGCATTTTGCCATGCAGGTGGAATCAACATTTGCATTGCACGAAATAAGTTCACGCCGCCCATCAATAATGTTTCCAACATATTATCAAAACTCATCGAGTCTGATCCATTTGTACTCACAAACGGGCGGATATCATCAATATTAGGAATTTTGTCAGTATCGAATTTAAAACTGCGTGCAACTGACCAGTTCCGGTTTCCTTGTATGGTATTGATTTCACCATTATGTGCTAGATAACGAAAGGGTTGCGCCAATCGCCATTGAGGAAGTGTATTTGTCGAGAAGCGCTGATGGAATACACACAAAGCCGACATCATTTCAGGATCATTAAAGTCCTTATAAAAGGTCGGCATCGTTTCAGGCATCATCAAACCTTTATAAACAATTGCTCTGCTTGATAGACTAGTTATATAAAATTGTTCGTCCTTTTCAAGGATACGTTTTTCAGCTCGTCGTCTAGCAATAAATAATTTGCGCTCGAAGCCATCGGTATCAGACTGATCAACAGCATTAACAAAAATTTGTTCAATTTGTGGCATCGAGTCAGATGCCTGTTTACCTAAAACTGATGGATCTATAGGCACTGCACGCCAACCTAAAACATCCAGACCTTCTGCAGCAATTTCTTCGTCAAGAATGTTCCGTGCTGATTGCGCTAAATCAGCACCATTATTTAAAAATACCATGCCCACTGCAAATAAATCAGAAACAGAGAAATTTAATTCAGTAGCTATTTTTTTGAAAAATGTTTCAGGAGTTCCAATTAATAATCCACAACCATCACCACTCTTACCATCTGCAGCTATAGCACCACGATGCGTCAAGCGCGCTAGAGCGTTGATCGAATTAATAATTAATTCATGACTTGGAACTCCATCCATATGGGCAATTAACCCAAAGCCACAATTATCTTTTTCAAACTCGGGGCGGTATAAGCCCTCCGAGCTGTGGTACATATTCATCTCGGTCATAGATCTATTCTTTTCAAATGTACTTCAATCAAGAAAACCGAAGTAAAGAAAGGCGTTTTGCATTAATACCAAATTTAAAACAATTGTAAATATTAGTATATGCTAATTGAACCGACGGATTATCTGCGAAAGAACCCCTTAAGTCAATCTCTTCATAACGCAGGCAAATCGTTATGTTAAATCTGCACTAGGATTTTCTTCGCCATTTCTTTAGGTGAAAATTTGCCGCTTTCAACCACAATATCTGCAACTTCTAAATACAAGCTTTCTCTATCAGTAAGCAACTGTTTAATTGTAGTTTTTATATCTGAGGTATTTAATAACGGACGCTTTTTGCTATTCTTTGTTCGTTCGTACAAGATAGATGCACTGGCTGACAAATAAACAATTTTGCCACACTCTTGTAAGCATCGCCTATTATCAGCTAAAAGAATAGCCCCGCCTCCAGTGGAAATCACTGCATTATGTTGATCTGGCATATCAGCAATTACTTTTGCTTCTCGCTTACGAAAACCATCCTCACCTTCAACGTCAAAAATTACCGGAATCGATACGCCCATTCTTGTTTCAAGTTCATCGTCAGTATCAATGAAACTATATCCCAAGATACCAGCAAGCTCTCTACCTACTGTAGACTTGCCAGCACCCATCAAACCAACAAGAACAATATTATTGCCCTTCACGATTTTCGGCGAGCCTCTGTTAATTTAGACTAACTTCTCCATCTATTATTCGAGGCGTTAGAAATATCAACAACTCATTTCTAGTTTTGTTTTTAGTTTTTTGTCTAAATAATTGCCCTAGATACGGAATATCACCAAGCACAGGAACCTTAGTTACAGAATTAAACTCTGACTCTTGGTATACCCCACCAATCACTATAGTTTCACCATTCTCAACTATTACTTGAGTTTCTATTCTATTTCTAAGAATATTATCATCAGGAGTGAAATCATCTTGAGTCACCTCAACATCAAGAGTGATATTACCATCTGGGCTAATTTGGGGGGTAACACTCAAGCTCAAAAACGCATCTTGCGCCGTAGTTTCCGCATCACCAGAATCATCTGTTGTACTACTTACAAAACGTGTTTCACCAGTTTCAATTTCAGCAGTTTGTTGATTTGATGTAATTAAACGTGGACTCGAAATAATTTTTCCTTTACCCGATTGCTCAAGAGCTGAAAGTTCTAAATTAATAATATTCGCGAACCCTGTTCCAGCTCTAAACAATGAAAATGCAAATGAGGCTGGACTTGCTGCACCTATACCATTTGCTCCCAAATCCACATTCAAATTTCCAGGCGCTGCAGTTGTTCCACCAAAAATATCCGACCCATCAATTATTGATTGTTGTGCTGCATTAGCACCTGCTATGTTACCCGAGAACGACGTATTTCCTAAGTTACTACCACTACCTAAACCTCGAGCATTTTCAGTTAGTCGACTAAAACCAAGTCTTGCGCCAAGTTCTTTACTAAAATCGTCTGAAGCAGTGACGACTCGTGTTTCAATCATCACTTGACGTACAGGTATATCAAGTTCAGCTATTAATGCTTTCACGGCAATCATGTTCGACTTAGTGGTCGTCACAATTAATGAATTTGTTCTTTGATCAGGTGTGATTTTTATAATAGAAGATGCGGCACCTTCACCATCATCAGACGTAACCGTACTGCCATCCTGCTGTAAGAAAATAACTTGGCGTCCACTATCTTCATCATTTCCTCCACTTCCTCCTCCACTTCCTCCATCATCTTCATCAGTCACATCATCCAAAATAACATCTGCCAAATCTTCAGCAATTGCATAGTTTACTTTTATAACTTCTGAAATTAGTGGCTCAAGAGCAGCTGAGGCTTGGGCAGCTTCTAATTGCTGCCTTTCAAATTCAGCAATTTGTTGAGCTGGGGCAACCCAAATAACATTTCCTCTCTGCCTTTTTGATAGACCTCTTGTCTCCAAAATCACGTCTAATGCTTGATCCCAAGGAACATCTTTCAGGTTAAGAGTCAACTCGCCATCAACCGTATCACTTGCAATAATATTTAAACCTGTAAAATCGGCAATGACAGACAACGCTGACCGAACCTCTAGGCGTTGAAAATTTAGTGAAAGGCGTTCACCAGAGTAGCCATTTTCATCAACAAGATCTGACTCATCCTCTTCAACAGTTTCTATAATTGGATCTAAGATAACAGTGAAAATATCATTATTTTGAAATGAAATCTGTTGAAATTCCGCATTAGGAGTAATAATCATCCGTACATCTTTACCATTTTGAAATGTATCAACAGAACTTACTGTAGTAGCAAAATCAGTTACGTCTAATCTTTTTTCTAACGATGAATCTACAGAAGTACCATTAAAATCAACAATGACTTCACCATCTTTTTGAAAAACATTTACTGAAGTATTTGAATCAGTTAATTTAACGATTACTTTACCACCTGCATTCGTAGTTCTACGAAAATCTACTTTAGCGATTTTTTTACTGTTAGCAATTTGTGGCTTCTTTTCAAAACGCTTTGGTTCGACATTATCGGTACCTTTACTTTCGTTCGGACTAACAACAATTGCATATTGACCACCTTCTCTCGAAACAGCATGTGTAGAAGCTGACTTCAAGTTCACCACTAATCTTGTTCTATCTGAAACCTCTACGACTTTTAAAGATGTAACATTACCCAAACCCACAATAAAATCTGTTTGCTCTAGCGAAGACTTCAATCCAGGAAAATCAAAGACCAATCTAGCTGGACTTTGAGTTTTAAAAATCTTTGGCTCAGGAAGATCACCAGCAATGGATTTCAAACTAATTTGAACTTTACTCGAAGGCAGCTTACTAAATAAAACCTTCTCCAATTCAGCAGCTGTAAGAGTGTTAGTAAACAAAGCAACTGTTGACACAAAAACAAAAGAAATTATCTTTTTTATAAAAAAGCTTTCGCGTTTAAACCGTTGATTATTTTTCAAAGTATATGCAGTGTTATTTTTCATTACAATTTCATCCAACTATTGACTTGGTCTTATGACTCATCGCCAGTCATTATTACTATTCTTTTAATCCATTTGCCTGTCGCGTTACGAACAGTTTCTTCAATTTCAACTTTTTGAGATTCACTATCGATAGAAATAATCTTGCCGCTATTAAGTCCCAAATAATTACCGACTGTCACCGGAACTGAATCCCCATCAGGAGATCGTACAATCGCAGACAATGCTCCTCTAAATTCCAAAACACCATCAAGACGCAACCCGTCAAGCGGGAATGCCTCTAACGGATCCTTTCTACGGTTAGGATCAATACCCGAGGCCAAAGCCTCATCCTCTTCCGCTTCCACATCGTTTGATAATACATTGCTCTTAGAAAATGGATCAGGCAAATTACTTGCTTCGTAAATAAATTCTTCGTAAGGCACTATTGGTGGTAACGGTTCAATATCTGGCTTTTTATCTTTGTAAGCGTTTTCAACAAACTGAACAAGATCTTCAGAGGATTTTTGCTCACAAGCGCTCACGAAAAGCAGTGCGATTGTGATAGTAAACAGTTGTATTACATGACGAGAAATCATTTTTCCTCTTCCTCCTCATAGTAATATGTTTTGATCAAAGCACTCATCTTCAAAGGTGCTTCATTAATATCAACATCAACACTATCGTCATTTCTTCTTGAGCTTCTTCGGTTCGCATCTCTGCGGGTAATATCAAAATCATTAACATTCACAATTCGAGATAATGCTGCAATATCACTCATAAAATTAGCCATTTCATGATAATTGCCACTTACTATAATCTGCACAGGCTTTTCATTATAAAAATCCTGTGGCACCTCATCACGAGGTTCAAATTGCTCAAAAATCAATCCACGCGATAAACCAAGTTGAGTAACATCAACAAGCAAATCAGGAATTTCAGTCTCACTTGGTAACTGCTCTTTGAGTTCAGCAAATAAGTCTTCTGCTTCTTTTTTCTGCGCTTTGTATGCTTCAAGATTAATTGCCAATGCTTTTTTCTCTAAAAATTCATCTTTTAGAGTTTTTTCTTTATCAACAGCCGTCTGCAAAACTTGACGCTGTTCAATAACTTTAAAATGATATGTGGCATAAATAATTGCAATTGCAATTACTATTCCACCAAAAATTTTAAATGTTGCTGGCCATGAACTCGGGTCACCAATATCAATATCTGACCAACCATCAAAGATATTACTTATCATTGTGAATCCTCGCTATTTTTTCGCTCTTCAGAAATGCTCAAATTAAATTGACTTAACTCCAAGCCTTCTTGATTAGTATTTTTAACAATTTTCAACTTAGGAGACTTAAACCAACTAGAAGCATCTAAATTTCTCATTAAAGATGAAACTCTTGCGTTAGCTTGGGCAAATCCTAAAACATCAAGTCCAGAACCTTTCTTGCTTATTTGATCGAGATAAACTCCTTGAGGCATTTTTTGCACTAAATCGTCAAAAACATGAACAATTTGCGCTCGATCTGCTTGAAGTTCCTGAATAACTTCTAGCCTGTCGACAATTTCATCACGCTTTTCCCTAAGCCCTTCAATTTCTTTAATAATCCCTTCCAAACTAGTAATTTCTCTCTGTAAATACTGATTTCGGCCATCTTGATGATCAATTCGACTATCCCAATATTTCACCATCAGAAACGCAGCAGCACAAGCCAAAATCCAACCAAAGAAAATTGCATTTCTAAGCTGATTTGATCGTTTTTGTTTTAGTTCCTCACGCCAAGGAAGCAAGTTTATGTTTGTTACATTCATATCAAAATTCGGGAACTTTTTATTTAACTATCAAGACCACGCAGAGCCAAACCAGTTGCAACAGACAACCGACCCATGTTATTAACTAAGGCACCGCGATTACCTCTAACAGCAAATTGCGAAAAATCCATTAAGTCTTGCGCGTTAATATTCATAACATGACTCATAGACTCAGAAAAGTTTGGCATACCAGCAACTCCACCAGTAAATAATACTTGAGATACTGCCTCATGCTTACTAGAAGAATAAAAGAATTGTAACGCTCGATTAAATTCATTTGCCACTAAAGACATAAAAGGCTTATAAACATTTTCAACTATATCAGCAGGCGGGCTATCGGATTGAAGCACAGTCAAAGCTTCTGCGAAACCTAAACCATATTCTTGTCGAACAAGATTCACTAACTGGGCACCACCAAATTTTTGCTGTCGGTTAAAAATCACTTCATCATTTTCAAACACAACGACTTTAGTAGTATTAACACCTATATCAAAAACCGCTACTGCATTGGATGTTTTTTCATTTAAATTCGGCACACGCTGACTCGAATATAATCGTTGAATAGCATAAGTATCAACATCAACAATACTTGGCTGCAAACCAACCTCTTCAATTACACTGACATAATCATCAATAATATCAGTTCGACAAGCCGCAATTAAAACGTCTTGTTCATGTTGAGGATTTGACAACGTTGGCCCCATCAGTTGAAAATCAAGATTAACATCATCAATTGCATAAGGCACAAAATGCGCCGCCTCTACCTCGATTAAATCTTCCACTTCTGATTCGGTCAAATCACTTGCCATTGGTACAACTTTAGTAATTGCATGTGAAGAGCTCACGGCAACAGCAACATTCTTTGTTTTCACTTTACAGCGGCTTAACAATGCATCTAATGCGGTTATTACATTGTCTTGCTGCACAATCGAACCATCCTCAATCGCACCCATACCTATAGGCTCTATACCCCAAGACTTAACTTTTGGAGAACTTTTAGAACCCACCAACTCAACGCATTTTACCGCGCTAGCGCCGATATCAACTCCTAAATATGATCCAGATTTACTTGAAAAAAAACTCAAAACACCCTCAAAAACACTAATTTAACTTATTATCCTAGTAAATTAAATGAAGAGTATAGCGTTAGTCAAGCAATTCCTAATCTAATATTGAAAAAATATGTCAAATATTTAACCTAAGTGCGTTGAGCAGCACATACGGTACCCTTATACTTACCATTCCTTTATATTTTAATAAGACAACTTTGGCAGAAAAAAATTCTAATCTGGCTCAATCCGCATCTAGTACCAGTACAACTAGTCACAAACCTATGAGCTTAAAATCCAAATTAGTTTTTTTTACACTTTTATGGAGCTTGAAGCTTATATTTATTGGCGTTTTTTTAGCCAGCTTTGTATTCCTTAGTTTGCACCAAAACCTTCCCTCTACGGCAGATATTACTTCAACAAAATTAAAAACTCCCCTACGAGTCTTTAGCTCGGAAGGACTCTTGATTGCTGAATTTGGTGATGAACGCCGAAAACCTATTGATATCGAAACCGCTCCTGAAAGTCTAATTAAAGCCATATTGGCAAGTGAAGACAGTAATTTTTATTCTCACATTGGCATCGACTTCAAAGGCATTATACGGGCAGCTATCAATAACTACCTCTCTGCTGGTAGCCGGCAAGGTGCTAGTACAATTACTCAACAAGTGGCTCGCAATTATTTTCTTAGCTCTGAACAAACCTACTCAAGAAAAATTCGTGAGATCATGTTGGCGTTGAAACTCGAATCTACTCTCAGCAAGAATCAAATTCTCGACTTATATTTCAACAAAATTTTTCTAGGTCATCGATCGTATGGCTTTGCCGCCGCCGCGGATGTTTATTACGGGAAAAAACTTGAAGAGCTCACCATCGCCGAGCAAGCGATGCTTGCTGGGCTACCTAAGGCGCCATCCAAAAATAATCCTTTGAGCAATCCAGAACGCGCAAAACTAAGGCGCAATTACGTCCTAGAACGCTTATATGAAAATAATTGGGTTTCCAAGCAAGAGCTTGAAACAGAGAAAGTTGCACCAATTTCAGCAAAACGCCAAAAAAGTAGAAGTGAAGTAGAAGCTCCGTATGTAGCAGAAATGGTCAGGTTAAAAGTTATCGAACTCTATGGTGAACAAGCGTACTGGCAAGGCCTTGATGTTTATACTAATATCCAACAAGGCTCGCAGCTCGCAGCCAACCAATCACTTAGAACACACCTTCTCAATTATGACAAACGCCATGGTTTTAGAGGTCCAATAAAATCGCTCGCAGAAACGAAAAAATCCTCATGGATTAACGAGCTTCAGCAAATCCAACCAAGTGGAAAAATTATTCCTGCTGTTGTTGTCCAAGTGACCAAAGATCAAGCCAAACTTCTATCTAGAAATCAAGATTCACTGACCATTTCCCTAAAAGATTCTTTATGGGCAAAAAAACATATTTCATCTGACATTGTGGGAAGTACTCCAAAAAATCTAAAAAAAATGCTCTCTATTGGTGATGTAGTTTATGTTGAGCCGACTCTCGACCAATCATCATCATGGCAACTGTCACAATTACCCCAAGCGCAAGGCGCATTAATTGCAACCGACGCCCAAACTGGCAAAATCATTGCTCTTGTAGGTGGCTTTGATTTCTATTTCAACAATTATAATCGAGCCACTCAAGCTAAAAGACAACCAGGCTCAAGTTTAAAACCTTTTATCTATGCTGCGGCTCTAGATAAAGGCTATAACTCTGAAACCAAAATTAGCGGTGCTCCTATCGCCATCGAAGACGCAGCTCAAGGCACGGTTTGGCGCCCGCAAAACTATAATAAAAAATTTTATCCCCCTACATCTTTGCGCGTGGCGTTAGCGAGATCGATGAATATCGTTTCAATCAGGCTTCTTAGAGCAATCGGCCTTGACTATGGGCGTAACTACTTATCGAAATTTGGACTTCAACAAGAACGCTTGGTCAAATCATTTTCTTTGGCACTTGGTTCTGGAAACTTCACGCCTTTTGAGATCAATCGAGCATACACTGCAATTGCCAATAATGGCTATTTAGTCAATCCCCAGTTGATCGATCGCATAGAAAATCGCGATGGCACGATTCTTTTTAAACAAGAAAACCAAAAATTTTGCGACCAATGTGTTGTTGATCCTACTGAAAAACTCGCTCCAAGAATCATGCCTAAAACAACCAGCTACGTCATTAACAACATGCTCCAAGATGCTGTTAACTTCGGTACTGCCAAAAAAGCTTTAGTACTGGAACGTAATGATTTAGGTGGTAAAACTGGCACAACAAACGATTATATTGATGCTTGGTTCAATGGTTTTGGTGGAGGCATTGTCGCAACAACTTGGATCGGTTTCGATACTCCGCAAACGCTGGGACATGCTGAATCGGGCGGCAGAACAGCCTTACCCATGTGGATAGACTTCATGAAAGTTGCCTTACAAAGCAAAGCGGAAAAACAATTAAAGAAACCAGAAGGTGTATTTATTCCTTCCAGCAATGCTGAGAATTTTGAGGTCTATGGGACTCAAGATCAATCCGAACAACAAGATATTCAACCAAGCAGATCTGTAGCACCCTCAACAATTGAAAGTCTTTTTTAAATTAGGCCTATTTTTTCTTCTTGGTATTTTTTTCCACCCATTTACCATTTAAGTAATGAGCTTGCCAACCAGTGGCTTTACTATCTTTTTCAGTCATCAAGTATTGCGTTTTTTCTTTACGGCTAAAACGGATTTGACTTGGATTACCGGCAGTATCAGTTACCGGACCTGAAAACAAAAATGTATACTTTGGATCAATTTGATCTTTATAGGGCAAAATCTCTTCTAGCTTAGGCGGCCTTGTTTCGCGATTTTTTGGAAATTGACTTGCCGCTAGGAACATACCTGCTGCACCATCACGCAAAACATAATGATCATCCACTTTTAGGCATTCTAAGTCGGGCATTTGCACAGGATCCATCTTCGGCGGAGCGGCCTCCCCATTACGTAGCAATTTACGAGTATTTTTACAATTTTCATTAGTGCAACCAAAATACTTGCCAAAACGACCTGACTTAAGCTGCATGTCACTGCCACATTTATCGCATTCTAAAACAGGCCCATCATAACCTTTGATTTTAAAAGCACCTTTTTCAATCTCATATCCACCACAATCAGGATTATTACCACAAACGTGTAATTTGTGCCCATCATCAATTAAATAACTATTCATTGCAACTGAACAAATCGGGCAACGACGTTTTTCTAATAGCAATAATGATTCGGCTTCACCTTCAACATCATCCTCGACACTAGCCACTTCATCACCAGAAACCAGATTAACCGTTGCCTTACAACGCTCTTTTGGCGGCAAATTATAGCCAGAACAACCCAAGAAAACCCCAGTACTTGCTGTACGAATTTGCATTGGTCTGCCGCACTTATAGCAACTATGATCAATTTGAGTTACAGAATTCGCTCGCATAGCAAGTTCGCTATCACCGCCAGCTACTTCTACTTTTTCAGAAAAGCCTTCATAAAACTCATTTAACAAACCTTTCCAATCTTTATCGCCCTTAGCAACCTGATCAAGCGCCTCTTCCATATTGGCGGTGAAATCATAATTCATTAAGTCATTAAAATTCTCATTCAAACGACTAGTAACAATCTCGCCCATTTTTTCAGCATAAAATCGTCTACTTTCTAATCGAACATAACCGCGATCTTGAATCGTTGAAATAATCGAGGCGTAAGTTGACGGCCTACCAATACCTCGCTTTTCCAACTCTTTTACTAAACTTGCTTCAGTATAGCGCGGGGCTGGCTTAGTAAAATGCTGCGTTGGTTTCAACCCCTCTAATGTTAATGCTTCTCCGACTTTAATATCTGGCAGCACTTGGGTTTCTTTCTTTTTATCAACCGCAACTGGTTGTACGCGTTGATAACCATCAAACTCCATCACTCTACCCGTGGCGCGTAATTCAAAATCACCAGCCATTACTACTAATCGTGAGCTTTTAAAACGTGCAGGAGTCATTTGACAGGCAACAAACTGTCGCCAAATTAACTCATATAAACGCTGTTGATCACGTTCAAGCTTAGTCAAATTAGAAGCTTGCACTGTGACATCCGATGGGCGAATAGCTTCGTGTGCATCTTGCGCATTTTGCTTGCTACCATAAACTTTAGGCGATTCTGGCAGATATTTTTTACCATAATTCTGATCAATAAATTCTCGAGAGCTTTGAATCGCGTCCTGACTCAAATTGGTAGAATCGGTTCGCATATACGTAATATAGCCAGCCTCATAAAGGCGTTGGGCAAGCATCATAGTTTTTTTAACTGAAAAACCTAATCTTCGACTCGCAGCTTGTTGTAAAGTCGAAGTAATATATGGCGCACTTGGACGACTCAATGTTGGCTTATCACTACGCTCACTGACCACATAATCGTGTTTTTTCAGTAAGGCTAAGGCAATATCAGTCTCATTTTTAGATGTTGGCCTAAACTCTTCGTTATCTTGTTTTTTAACATCAAGGGTCAGTTGAATCGTCTCGTCTTTACTCTTAGCTGAAACATCTACCTGAACATCCCAATATTCCTCGGGAACAAATGCCTGAATTTCACGCTCACGTTCAACCAATAATTTAACTGCTACCGACTGCACTCTGCCTGCAGACAAACCTCGAGCAACTTTTGACCACAGTAAGGGCGACAACATAAAACCAACCACACGATCTAAAAACCGACGAGCTTGTTGTGCATTCACACGGCTCATATCCAATTTGGCTGGTTTTGAAAATGCTTCTTGGATAGCTGACTTAGTAATTTCATTAAAAATAACACGTTCGAAGCGCTCTTCATCGCCGCCAATGATTTCACGTAAATGCCATGCAATTGCTTCTCCTTCTCTATCTAAATCCGTTGCGAGATAGATATGATCAGCATCCTTAGCCAACTTTTGTAACTCTTTAACTACTTTTTCCTTACCTGGCAGAATGTGGTAATCGGCTTTCCAATCTTTTTCAGGATTTACCCCCATTCGACGAATTAACTGTTCTTTGGCCTTTTTAGCTTTATGCTTCGCCTTCGCAACAGGCTTCATTTTGCGTGTTTTAGCTGCTTCAACAGCACGCTTTTTTGGGTCAACAACTTTTTTAGACGCGCCACTGGCAGGCAAATCCCGTACATGGCCAACGCTAGATTTCACTACAAAATCTTTACCTAGGTATTTATTAATTGTTTTTGCCTTGGAAGGCGATTCGACAATAACGAGAGACTTACCCATGAATTATAATCCGACTAAATTTTTGTGGTTTGACCACATTTGAATGGGACGACTTATAATGTGAGTGGCTGCATAGGTCAAGCTTTTCCGAAAAAAATATACCTAATGCGTATGGATAACATTCTCACTGACCAACGTTTCAGCCCATTCTAACTCTTCAGGAGAATCGCTCTGATTACACAAAACCATCATGATTACCCATTTCGCATCATCCATGTTGACCACTTCAAATTCTAGTGCCATCAAACGATCGATAACTAATTCTCGGGTAGGCAAATCTAAAATTCCAGCTTGTTCTAAACGATAGATAAGTGATTGCACTTCAACTGGAATTTGTAGTTTCTCATTCTGGCTAAAGACCCTGCAACTTGAAATAGGTTGATAAGACTTGAGTGATTTATCTAACCCAACAATCAATTCATCCAACCAAATAAACGCTTGATCTATTTCCTTCTTCGCAAATCCTACCTCAACTAACTCCCCAGTTAACTGCTTATCATCAAGCCGAAGAACACCATCATTGTGTTCAGTCAAATAATGTTCAAACAAATAGATCAATATATCAATCAAATCTTCTTTCATTATCACCGCCTTAATCTCTACTGTTTTGACTATGTTAATCGAAAGTAATCTCCATTATGGGCTCGCTCAACCAATCCTTCAAGCTCTAATTCCAATAATCTTTTTGAGAGCGCATAAAATTCTAGACCCGTTCGTTGTACTAAACAATCTAACGGAGTTGACTCAAAATCAATCGATCTAAGCACCTGGCAATCTTTGCACTTATTTTTTATCTTTGATTGTTGTTGTTTTAAATCAGAGCTTAAATCTAGTAAGGGCAATTGTAATTCAAATAAAATATCATCTAAATCCTGAGTAAGCACTGCTCCTTGCTTAATGAGGTAATTACAACCTGAAGATTGTGGTGATAAAATAGAACCCGGCACAGCAAAAACTTCTTTGCCTAGCTCCAAAGCCAATCTAGCAGTAATTAAAGAACCGCTTCGTAGCGCTGCCTCTACCACTAAGACACCTAAACTAAGGCCAGCGATCACCCGATTTCTAGCAGGAAAATTTTCTTTTCTCGGCGGAGTTCCTATCGGAAATTCTGAAACCATACAACCGTTTGCTTGCACCATGCTTGCTAACTGAATATTCTGGCGAGGATAAATTATATCTAAACCACAACCTAATACCGCCACGGCTTTTCCTCTAGCTTCACACACTGCCCAATGCGCAGACGCGTCAATCCCTAAAGCCAAGCCACTTGTAACAGCGATGCCTAGTTCAGAGAGCTCATAGGCAAATCGGCTTGCTATTTTTTTGCCCGCAGGTGTCTGTCGACGACTACCTACAATTGCTAATTGCGGCATATTTAATACACCGCAATCACCTTGAACATATAAACCCAATGGAGGGTCAGTTAGTCTTTTCAAGGCAACAGGATAACGCTCGTCAAGAATACTTATAAAATCATTTCCAGGATGATTTAACCATTCCAAATCATTTTCTATATTTAACTGGCTTGGCAACAACTGATTGCTCAAACTACGGTTTACTAACTTTTCCCATTGATCGACACTCAAATTTAATGCAGCCGAGAAACTTCCTAACTCTTTTAATGCTTGATACTTACGTCTAAGACTAAAACCTTGCCATTTTATCAATTTCAGACAAGCCGTAACTTCTTGATCAATAGTATGTCCATGCATCGTAAACCTCCTTGATTACGAATAATTCCCCTTAGTTTTTTAAAAACTAATAGCCCTAATACAATCCTGTCTAGGGCTATACTAAAAATTTCTACTTAACGGTAATCCGGGTGAACAATCTTATTTCCTGGTTCAATGCCTCTTTCAACATCTGTAATGATGGCATAACTGACTTTATCGAATACTCGAAAAACCATAATTAAACCAATCTCCTCTTCAGGGATTGTAAAGCTTTCCTTACGCTTCAATGGGTCAGCCTTAACAACCGGACTAGATAAAACTTTAAACACATGTCCCTGCTTGACGCCTTCTCGTTCGCCCAAAGTGATTGCAATCACTCGATCCAATGGACCAAGTTCTGGCGTTTTCTCATCAACTGGCAAGATAAACCCTGTTATAGATTTATCCGAGTGGCTTGAAGGAAAGAAAAATGGCGTAACCCCAATATCATTTGTTGGTCTTAATCTATCTTCGATAGCGGCCTCTTCTCGACTAGAAGTAATAGCGATTCTTGCAGGATCGCCAGGCCGCTCAAGGCTAGCCGTACCTATATCCAAAGCCTGAAGCCCCAATGACTCTTGTGTCACAGGATGAACAAATTCACGACCAATACGAAAGATTTGAAAATTTGCAGCCGCAGTTTCTTTGATACCTCTTGCATACATCTGATCATATTTACCCGTAATCAATCGATTATAAAAACCATCGACAATATACGGCGCTGCCTCAGCTTCAGCTCTAGAAGTCACTAATGGCGCTTTTAGGAAAGCAGCAATTGATTTTGGTGATATTGGAGGAATCGGCTTAAGAAGGTCCTCTTCACGAATACTTGGTTTTAGCTTTACTACTTCTCTTTTAAGAGCACGTAAAACAGGCTTTCCATCAATAAATGTTAAGAACAAAACATCGCCAGGGAATATTAAATCCGGGTTTCTGATATCCTCATTGTTTTGCCATATTTCTGGCCAACGCCATGGATCTTGCAAGAACGTTCCTGAGATACCCCATAAGGTATCGCCTTTTTTGACAACATATTTTTCAGGATGTCCGTCTTTTAATATCCCAGCGGCAAAACTCACAGAGTATACGACATTAGTCAAAACGGCCAATAAACCGATTAAAAATAGTTTTTTTGACACTTTTGCTAGACAACTCATTATAATTTACTCCGTTGTATTCTTAATAATTCTCAATTTTGCAATAAATTAGCAGAAAATTCATCAGACTAATAGCGTTATTGCAGATAAAATACGCAAAGTTGCTTTAAATAATTGAATTTACTGATTTGATACTCATTTTAACTGCATATTACATAAACATGGCATTACGAACAGTTTTGATATTTCCAGATAGTCGTCTGCGCAATATCGCCGATAAAATAACGATTTTTGATAACAAACTCAAGTGCTTAGCTGCTGATATGGCTGAAACTATGTATGCTGAAAATGGCATTGGTTTAGCAGCTACTCAAATTAATATCACGCAACGCATTATAACTGTCGATATTTCTGCAGACAAAACAGAACTGATCACATTAATTAATCCTGAGATAATCTCCTCGCAAGGCGAACAAATTTGTCAAGAAGGCTGTTTATCGGTTCCTGAAATATATGCTGAAGTCACCCGCGCCGAAAAAATCACTGTCCGTGCCCAAGACGTAAATGGCAAAGAATTCTCTATTGAAGCTGATGGCTTACTTGCAGTATGTATACAACATGAAATAGACCATCTTGATGGCAAGGTTTTCGTTGACTACTTATCAACAGCCAAACGTCAACGCATCCAAAAAAAGTTACTCAAACGCAAAGCGTAAATTTTATGCGTATCATATTTGCAGGCACGCCCGATTTTGCGGCTCACACATTAACTAACTTAATTGCAAAACAACATGACATTATCTGTGTTTACACTCAACCAGATAGAAAAACTGGACGAGGTCAAAAGTTAACGCCGCCGCCTGTCAAACAAGTTGCTATCGAATGTGGAATTGATGTTCGACAGCCATCTTCACTAAAATCTGACGAAGAATATCAAGCCTTAAAAAAACTCAAACCTGATTTAATGATAGTCGTCGCCTATGGCATGATATTGTCGCAAAGTGTATTGGATGTGCCCAAACACGGCTGTCTAAACATCCATGCATCTCTGTTACCAAAATGGCGTGGTGCAGCTCCTATTCAACGAGCAATTCAAGCTGGAGACAAAAAAACTGGTGTCTGTATTATGCAAATGGAAGCAGGCCTTGATACTGGACCTGTCTTGTCACATGCGGAGGTCGTTATTGAACAAACTGACACATCCGCCAGCCTACATGACAAACTCGCCAAAATTGGAGCAACAACACTAATAACGACACTAGAGTCGCTGACAAGCCATCAAACAAACGCTCAAACTCAAAATCATGCTGCTGCATGCTATGCCCATAAAATCACGAAAGCTGAAGCTACAATTGATTGGCATAAAAGCGCTCAAGAAATTCATCAAACAATCAGAGCGTTTAACCCTTGGCCTATCTGCCAAAGCATATGCAATGCGCAAAGGCTTCGAATCTGGCAAGCTGAAGTTATTCAACATGATTATGACGCTGAGCCAGGTAACATTGTAAAATTAGATAAAAATAGCTTATACGTAAAATGCGGAAAAGATATTTTATCTATTCAAACTTTGCAACGAGATGGCAGCAAACCATTGCCTATCAGTGATTTCATGAACAGCACAGACCTGAAAATTAACGATCAATTTTCATAGTCTTTCATATTTGAGTGTATCCCAGGCTACAATGAAACAAACTAAACACTCTTCACACCCAAGAAGCCTAGCTGTATTAATCTGTGAATCGGTAATTTATGAAGGTCTATCTATTGGTGATGCCATTGATGATCAACTCAAAAATAAAGATATTTCAATCCAAGATAGAGGCTTCATTCAAAGTCTCAGTTTTGGAGTCACCCGCTGGTATTGGCAATTAAGTGACCAACTTAAACCGTTATTAAAAAAACCGCTGAAGTCAAAAGAACGACAAGTAAAGTTAATTTTATTGGTCGGTATTTTTCAAATCCAACATTTACAAACACCTTCGCATGCAGCGGTTTCTGATACAGTAAAATGCTGTCAACAACTTAACAAATTGTGGGCCAAAAATCTAATCAATGCCTGCTTAAGAAATTATATTCGCAAACAAGAAACAACTGTAAAACAACAATTGCCGCCCACGCATTATTCGCACCCGCAATGGATGATTGAACGAATTGAACATGCATGGCCTGACCAGAAAAAATTTATTTTTGCTGCGAATAATCTAGCTGCACCACTTTGCTTACGGGTAAATAGCAAATATTGTTCGCAGGAAAATTATTTGTCGTTATTAACAGAAAATAACATTGAGGCAAGCAAAGACCCATACAGTGAAATAGGCGTTCGCATCAGCAGAAGTATTCCTGTTCAAAACTTACCTAAATTCTCTGATGGCTGGGTCTCGGTTCAAGACACTGCCTCACAGTTGATTCATCAATTTTTGCAAACCACTAACGTTGATCGAGTTTTAGATGCTTGCGCAGCACCTGGAGGTAAAACTAGCCTATTACTTGAGCATGCCAATGATAATATTGTTATGCATGCAGTTGACATTAAAGGCAATCGAAATAACAAACTAATGCAAACACTCGAGCGATTAAACTTAACGGCAAAGATTTTCACAGGTGACGCGAGTAAACCCATGGAATGGTGGGATGGGAAACCCTATCAACGCATTCTAGTTGATGCGCCATGCAGTGGTCTTGGTGTGATTCGACGCCACCCCGACATTAAGCATTTGCGTCAAGCGGAAGATATTAAACAACTTAAACAAGTACAAAGCGCAATCTTAGAATCTTGCTGGACATTGTTGGCGGATAATGGCCAACTACTCTATACAACCTGTTCTATACTTCCAGAAGAAAATGAACAACAAATTGAAGCTTTTTTACAAAAACTCCCTGGAGCAACCCCTATCGCTATTGATCACCCTACTGCAATTAAACTAGAGCATGGTCGACAAACTTTACCTGGAATTTCTGATATGGACGGATTCTACTATTGCCTTCTGCATAAAGCGGTAAAATAATATGTTTATGGTCTATCATTCTTCGAATAAGCAAAACGAAATCAAATGGGGATTATTAATTCCGTTAATATGTTTTATTGCAATCATATTGGTGATTTTTTCAAAAACTATTTCGAACAGCCCAACCCGTTTTGAAATCACTAATGTTTCAGTTTCAAACTCTAATGACAGCAGCTTAGATATTTTAAGTCAATTTCAATTATCACTATCTCCAAAAGTTTATGACGCCATAAATCATGGAGTTCCTATCTACATTGTTCTTAAGTATGCTCAACCAAAAAAACAACTCTGGTGGCAAACTTACAACTCTTTAGATAGAACCACTTTCCGCATCTCCAGACATACATTATCAAATAATTACCAATTAAAAAATCTATCTGCGTTTGAAACTCATCAATTCATTACTATTGATGAAGCACTGAAACATATCGCTATTTTTCAACTGAAAAAACTTAATATTAGCGCAGCAGACAAAATTGCTCTTCGGGTTTATCTAGATACTTTTAATCTGCCCGCACAAATTAGAGCCAGCGCATTTTTCTCAAGCAGTTGGCGGCATGATAGCTTTTGGACAATCTGGGACGTGTCATCATGAAACTATCCCAATTTTTTAAAGCTGTAGCCAAGCCCCAAGCCTTGCTAGTGATAGCGACTATTTTAGTTATTTCTTTATCGTTTTTAATTGCTAACTCGTTTCAAAATGAATTATCTGGCCAAGAACATTATTGGATAATTGTCGCCACTGTTGCTGGAATCAGTATTTTACTATTACTGGTTTTCATTAATTTTGCTGTTTTATTCAGACAATATCGACGCGGTGAAATTGGTTCTAAACTCTCACTTCGACTAATTACTGTCTTCTTAGTATTGAATTTTTTACCTCTATTAATGGTGTACTTTTTTGCTGTGCAATTCTTAAATAAAGGCATTGATAGCTGGTTTGATGTCAGAGTTGAACAAGCCATTGATGACGCTGTTTTGCTCGGAGAAACATCGTTAGAAGCAATTAAGCAAGATATGATTAAAGAAATGAGCCAACATACTGAATCAATTGAAAACATTTTTTCAGCAATTGATATTGCTCGAAGGCTAAATGAAATAGCTGAGAGATTTGATTATTCTCAAGTAACGCTATTATCCAATAACGGCCAAATTTTAGCTTCAAGCTATAATACTGATAACACACTTTTAAATAATGCACCAAATTTCGCTGCACTCGCACAGATACGTAATGGCAATATTTTTGCTGAAATTGAATCTATCAGTGATATATCCCAACAACTCAAGGTAATTGCTCCAGTTTATAATAGCAATATTGGCGTACCTCCAAGAGCATTACAAGCAGTCAAACCATTGCCGCTGCGCTATGCCAAATTAGCGCAAACTGTAGAATCTGCCAAAACACAATACAATCAAATGCAGTTTGCTCGAGAGCCTTTGCGGTTAAGCCTAATCTTGACACTTACACTAATTTCTCTTGCATCATTATTATTGTCAAACCTAGTCTCATTTTTTATCTCCAGAAGAATTGCTAAGCCTTTGAGCGTATTAGCTTCAGGCACCAAAGAAGTAGCAGCAGGTAATCTTGACATGAAATTACCTGTTCCTAGTAATGACGAAATAGGCATATTAGTGGGTTCATTTAATGACATGACTCAACAGTTAAACCACGCACGTCAAATCGCTTCATTAAGCCAATCAGAAACTGAAGCGCAAAGAGCATATCTCGAGGCTGTACTGGCTAATTTATCCTCCGGAGTTATATCTATTAATGAAGCATTGGAACTTGAAAGCTTTAACGCCAGGGCTAGCAAAATTCTTGATGTCGATTTGAGTGACGATATTAATGAAAAAGTTGACAAGTTACGTTTCAAATATGAAAACCTTACACCTTTTTTTGAAACTATTTACCATGCCTGCAGCATGTCCATGTCGGCTTGGAAAGATGAACACACTATTTTGGGTGCTAAAGGAAAACAGTTTTTAATCATCCAAGGCAAACAATTACCACATCAACAAAACTCTACGGTCATTGTATTTGATGATGTAACTAATCTTATCCATGCCCAGAAAGAAGCGGCTTGGGGAGAAGTTGCTAGACGCTTAGCTCATGAAATCAAAAATCCATTAACACCTATTCAGCTCTCCGCTGAACGAATTAAAAACAAATTATACAAACAACTGAATGAGCCAGATCAAGCGGTTCTTGAAAAAACCACGCATACTATTGTGCAACAAGTTAAATCCTTAAAAAATATGGTCGGCGCTTTTTCGGACTATGCTCAAGCAATCAATATTGAACAAAAACCAGTAGACATTAATATACTCTTAGAAGAAATTGCTGAATTACACCAAGATAGTTTAAATAATTGCAAAATATTGCTTAATTTAGACGAAGATTTACCAGAAATTCAAAGTGATAGTGACGCCTTGCGACAGGTATTCAACAATTTAATTCTCAATGCCATTCAGGCCATGAGCCAACAAGACCAAGCTGAGCTCATTATAAAGTCGGAAAAAAAGTATGACAAAACAGATAATTTTATACAAATCAACATCATCGATAATGGGCCTGGAATTAAACAAGATTTAACTGACACCTTATTCGAGCCCTATGTCAGCTCTAAACAAAAAGGATCTGGTCTAGGCTTGGCGATTGTCAAACGAATCACTGAAAATCTCGGCGGCATTGTTTGGGCCCAAGAAAACAAGCCCAAAGGAGCTCAATTCATTATTAAATTTCCTATTGAAATTTAAGCAATTGCTCACCTTGCCAAAAGGTATGTGATATAAAAACAAAATGACCAAAGAAAAAATCCTAATCATCGATGATGAACCTGACATTCGTTCAATTATATCGGACATTTTAGAAGATGAAGGTTATACGATTCAAACGGCTTCAAATGCAATAGAAGGTGATCAACTCTTCAATAGCTATACTCCTGATTTAGTATTGCTGGATATTTGGATGCCTGACGAACATGGCAAAGGCGCAGGCAATGAAGGCTTGAAACTCATCGAAAAATGGCAACGAAAAGACCAACTTAAACAGCCTGTTATCATGATTTCAGGACATGGTAATGTTGAAACTGCCGTTGAAGCTGTCAAAAATGGTGCTTATGATTTTCTCGAAAAGCCATTGTCGATGCCAGTATTGATGTTAACCATCAATCGAGCTCTTGAAAAAGAACGCTTACGCAAAGAAAATTTACGCCTAAAACAAGAGTCTGCGTATCAACATGAGTTGATAGGTACGAGCCCTCAAATACAAGAAGCCAAGCGACAAATACAATTAATTGGCGCAACCGATAGCTGGGTTTTATTGACCGGAGAAGTTGGCACTAGAAAAAATATTGCTGCGCTAAGCCTACACTCTGCAAGCAATAGAACTGGGGAGTTTGTACAACTTAATCTAGCTGCTATTCCGCAAGAAAATATTGCTATCCGATTATTTGGTGTGGAATATGATGGACAACAACAAGTCGGCTGTTTTGAAGAAGCTCACCTTGGCACTTTATTTATTAACGAAATTCTAGATATTGATCTTGAAACACAGGGAAAACTATTAAGTGCTTTACAAGATCAACGATTTTTACGAGTTGGAGGCAAACAATTTATTGATTTCGATATTCGAATTGTTTCGGCAACCAGTGGTGATATAGATGATGCTGTCAACAAGGGCTTATTTCGAGAAGACTTATACTTTTTACTCAATGTTATTCCAATTCGAATGCCCGCTTTGCGCGAACGCAAAGCAGACATTGAAGAAATTGCTAATTTCCATATTAAGCGGCTTGCTAAACAAAACAATGTAGTCGCTCGTAAAATTTCACAAGAAGCAATTCAAGCCATGTGTGAATACAACTGGCCTGGCAATGTCCGCCAACTAACGAATGTTGTCAATCGTTTGCAACTGCTCAATACAGATAAAGTCATCAACTCTGAAGAATTCGAATCTTCAGTAAACCGTGAAGCTGGCACTAACACCAGCAGTGACAGCCTGACAATTCCAAACTATTTTGAACTTTCCATGCGAGAAGCTCGCGATAGCTTTGAATCACTCTACTTGCAATATCAGCTCAATAAAGTTGACAATAATGTTTCACAATTAGCCAAAAATATAGGTATGGAAAGAACTCACCTATATCGCAAACTTAAAGCATTAGGGATTGATACCAAGAAATAAAAAGGCTGGATATTATCCAGCCTTTTTATTTTTTTAAAATTGACGATTATTTATAAATCGACTCTTTTTTGAAGTGCTTTGCCAACATGTAATAGACAACAGCACGATATTTACTCGGATTTGACTTACCATAAGTAGTTAAAACTGATTGAATTGCATCATCCAATTTAGAACTATTCGGTAAACCCAACTTTTTAATCAGAAAATTTTTCTTAACAGTTTCACACTCTTTTGGGTCGGAAGCAGACACTGTTGATGCGTCACGATTATAAATTGAAGGACCGCAGCCAATTGTTACTTTTTTTAGAAAATCCATATCAGGGGTGACGCCACATTTTTTCTTTAGGTCATCCGCATATTTAGCAATTAAATCATCACGTTTGCTCATTCTTGTTCTCCTGTAATTGAAATTAAATTTATTTTTGTGAAGCCAATATACAAGAGCTTATAAACAACACCAAGTCATATAAACGCCAAGTAATAAACTTTAACAACTTTATACAGTTGCTAAAAAATTTATTCCCTATGAAAATACGAATTAAAAGCAAAATTTCCATGTTTATTTTAATCAAAACACTATCAGGATAGTGCTATGATTTATGCTCTGAAATAGCAGAGCTGTAGTTGCTGTTAAATATAGTTACTCAATCCAAATTGAAAAACAATATTGTCTTACTTTGATTATGAAAAACTACGCTGCTGTCATTCATAAATTCCGCTTTATCTTCATTATTTTCACATTGCTGCTCACTGTTTTATTGGCCAATGGAGCAAAACTGCTATTCAGCAATCCAGACAATGATTATCGCACTTTCTTTAATGATGATAATCCTGAACTAATAGCGTTCGACTTTATACAGAACAACTTCACCAAATCTGATAGTGCGTTAATTGTTATTTCTCCAAAAAAAGGCGATGTGTTTAATCCAAATAGTCTTGCAGCTGTTCAGTGGCTAACTGAACAAGCCTGGCAGCTCACCCATAGCACTCGCGTTGATTCCATTGCTAACTATCAACACACTGAAGCCGAGGGTGATGATCTAACCGTTGCTGAACTCTATGAAGAAACTGAAGGGCTTTCAATTAACCAGCTCGAACATATAAAAAATATAGTTTTAAATGAAGCATTGCTACTCAGACGTTTGATCGCTGATAATGGTGAAGCCGCTGGCATCAATGTGACTTTCACCCTGCCCGATGATGCCGACCAAACCATCGAATTCAAAACCATCGCGGATGAAATATTCACAATTCGTTCCGAATTCAGAAAAAAATTTCCAGATCATACTATTTATTTGACAGGCATCGTCATGATGAACCAAGCATTTGGCGACGCAGGCGAAAATGATGCGAAAAATTTATTGCCTATTATGTATCTCATAGTGTTAATTATTCTAATTGTCATGCTACGTTCGGCCGTGCCTGTTTTAAGCACCATGCTATTAATTATTTTTTCGATTATCTGGGCATATGGGTTTTCTGGTTATGTTGGCATGAAACTCACCTCGCCGATGTTCTCCGTAATGAATATTGTGCTGACATTGGCCATCGCCGATGGGATGCATCTATTAATGACATTTGTCCAAGGCATGCGCAATGGTCAAGACAAAGTCAGTGCAATGACAGAAAGCTTGACTGTCAATGCTTGGCCAATTTTTCTGACCAGCGTCACCACAGCGATTGGTTTTCTCACGCTTAATTTTTCCGAAACACCACCGTTTAATGATCTAGGCAACGCCTCAGCATTTGGTGTGATGGCAGCATGGCTTATGTCCATGACTTTTTTGCCTGCCATGATCTATGCTCTGCCGGTGGACATAAAACCAAAAGAAAGTCGCTCCAGCTTGCTGATGTCCAAATTCGCTGATTTCGTCATTAACAAACATCAGTTGATTTTACTAACGTTTATTCCGCTATCACTTGTGATTCTCTATGGTGCCAGCCAAAATGAATTAAATGATGACTTCGTTAAATATTTCGATGAGAAGATTGAATTTCGAACCGATACAGACAATGTATATAAAAAACTCACTGGAATTAACAATATTCAATACTCATTGCCAGCTAAAGAAAGTAATGGCATCACCGATCCTGAATATTTAAAAGTTCTTGAAAAATTTGTCGAATGGCATCGCGAACAAGAAAACGTTCTCAATGTTAACAGTATCAATGATGTCTTTAAACGTTTGAATAAAAATATGCATGGTGATGATCCTAATTGGTACAAAATTCCAGAAAACAAAGAACTCGCCGCGCAATATTTATTGCTCTATGAATTATCATTGCCGTATGGATTAGACCTTAACAATCAAATAGATGTTGATAAATCAGCCAGCAGAATCATTATCACAACAGGAAATGTGACTAACAATGAAATTATGAAAGTTGCCAACGATGGCAAACAATGGCTAGAAGACAACGCCCCTGATTATATGCACTCCATAGGCGCCAGCCCGACGGTGATGTTTGCCAATGTTGCCGAAAGAAACATCAATACTATGTTATATGGCACACTCATCGCCCTTGCTTTGATTTCAGGGATACTGATTTTTGCATTAAGATCATTAAAAATTGGCTTAGTAAGCTTAGTACCAAATCTGCTACCCATTGGTCTCGCTTTTGGAATTTGGGGTTATGCTGTTGGGCAGATAGGTCTAGCTTCATCAATCGTTGCAGCAATTTGCATGGGGATTGTTGTTGACGACACAGTACATTTTTTAAGTAAATACCTACGCGCAAGGCGCGTAAAAGGACTAAGCCCTGAAGATGCCATTCGTTATGCCTTTTCAACTGTGGGGATCGCCCTTTGGATGACATCACTAGTCCTTGTGCTAGGCTTTTTGGTTTTAGCCTCTTCATCTTTCTTAATTAATGCGCAGTTAGGCCAATTAGTCTTCCTAACTATTTCTTTAGCATTGATAACAGACTTTTTATTATTGCCACCATTATTAATGTGGCTTGATAAAGAAAAAGCATAAACTTTGTAATATTTTTGCAGTGTTATAGGTCAATAGTTATTATGAAAAGACGAAATATTTTAAAATTAGTGCCTGCTGCAATTTTATCAGCTGGCGGTATTATTGGCTTTAGCAAATTTATATCTGCTGACAACAAATCAAAGTCAGAGGAAACTGCTAATAACGAAACACCAAAAAAAATGATTTCTAAAGAGGAACTAGCAACACTAGAACGCAATCCAGAAACGGTTGTTCCAATCGAAATGAATGATACTGCATGGCGTGAAGTGTTGGATGACAATGCTTATGCAGTTCTGAGAAAAGAAGCTACAGAAAGACCTTTTAGCAGTCCCCTAGACAATGAAAAAAGAGCTGGTCAATTTGTTTGTGGTGGTTGTGGTTTAGCTCTATTTGAATCTAAGACAAAATTTGACAGCCGCACTGGTTGGCCAAGTTTTTATGATGTTATTGCCGGCCGAATGGGCACTAAAACTGACTGGAAAATTGGTTACCCTCGCACTGAATACCATTGTGCTCGTTGTGGAGGCCATCAAGGTCATGTCTTTAAAGATGGCCCCAAACCAACCGGTTTACGCTATTGCAATAATGGCTTAGCACTTAAATTTATTCCTGAAAAGGCTGATTCAACAAGCTAAACAAACGCTTTATACTTATAGACCTTATATCTTGAGGTAAAGTATGAAGCGTTTGGTAATTATTACACCTATCTTAGTCCTGTTGTTAGCTTTTTTTTCCTATAGCTATTCAATTAATTCATCTAAAAATACTGTCTCTAGCTCTTTAGCTGAGGATACCCAAGTCACTAACTCCTTAACTGGATATACGCAACATGAAATTCATGGTTGGCGAGTGATGATTGCTGACGCAGTAAATAGGGATCAGTCCCTTTATCAACGCATTCTCAAACAAATTGATCAAGATCTATACGATATTGTTCAGGTTGTGCCTGTTAAAAAATTGACCTATTTACGCCAAACACCTATTTGGTTTGAAAAAATAATGCCCCCGCCATTTAAAGACAATTTATTTTTCAATGGCTCAAAAAAAGGCAGCAAAAAACACCAAATAGAGCATTTATATGGTGGCGTTGTTGCTGGCAGCACCAAAGCGTATCTTGCTGTTGCACATATTCATCCCTGGCAAATGCTGCATGAATTAACCCATGCGTATCATCAATTTGTTACCAAACATTCGTATCCACCGATTCATGAAGCTTATCAAAATGCGATCCAGAAAAATTTGCATCAATTTGGCAATCATTATGCACGAAGGAATCATAAAGAATATTTTTCAACACTAACCGAAGCGTATTTTGGTATTGATGCCAATTACCCTACCAACCGCATTGAACTTGCTGAGCACGATCCAATTGGATATTGCGCCATAGTCAAGGCTTGGGGGTTAATAGGTGAACAAGATCTTGATGCACCACTTAAATGTGAGAAATAAGGTACTAGATTCTCTGTCCAATACTTCCAGATCTCACTTAATTCTTTAAAAACCTTTGCAGGCTTTTTAGTACAGCGCTCGCCTTGACTAGATCAGCATAATGATCAATATCAATCATCATGTCTAATTGATGAAATTGAAAATTTTTCTGCTCTGCAATCTCAAGACTAGCTTCAAGTACTGTATCTCCTCCCCATAACTTCTTGGTAAACAATTCAGGCTGACCACTTTGCAGACCTAACAGATAATATCCACCATCCTTAGTTGGACCGATAATATTCTGATGTTTGACTAGCAAATCATGCGCCTTATAAAGTTCCGCCTCGCCAAGATGTGGTACATCACAACCCATCACCGCACAAGGATAACCTACTTGTTCCATCGCATTAAACATCTTCGTTCCAAGATCACCTTCAGACTGCACAATAACTTCTAATTCAAATTGTTCGATCAAACTTTGAATAAATACATCTTTAGTATCGGGCCAAATTGCCAATACAACTTTTCCAGACCAATGATTTGATGCTAGCTGCAATGTTTCTGTTAATAATGCTTTTGCAACATCTGCAGCTTCATTGATGCTTAATTCCGGGCTCAGACGAGTTTTAACTTTGCCTGCTTGCGGTACTTTCGCAAATAAAATTAACGGATAGTCGCTCATCAAATTAACGCACAGTTTGATATTTTTTGGCTAATTTTTCAGGGCTCACGCCTATAAAATAAGCCCATCGCAATCGCCACATCAACACCACAGTTCTTGTAACGCCATGATTAAGCCAGCGACGTGCACTAGTTAAGGCCTTAACTTTTAAGCAAGCAGGCCTAGACTGCTTAAGCAGACGTTTGCTTAATTCAACATCTTCCATCAAGGGTAGATTCGCAAACCCCTGCAATTTTTGAAAAACTTTGCGCTGAACAAACATCGCTTGATCACCCGTAGAAACACCGGTTATTCGTGAACGCCAATTCATACACCAAGCAATTAGCGCCATACGTAAATCAGGCTCTTTAAAAGCAACATCAAACCTACCCCAATTGAGACCCACAATACCTACACGAATTTTTTCAATTGCATTGCTAGGTAGTTCAGTATCGGCATGCAAAAACAATAGTATCTTTGCTGTTGCATGTTCTGCTCCAGCATTCATCTGCAAAGCACGACCCGCTTCTGAAACCAGTATTTTAAGTCCTGCTATCGATGATGCTTTTTTATAGTCTTGGAGCCATTGCCAACTCCCATCTTCACTACCACCATCAACAATAATTACTTGCATAAACGAAAATTGCCCAAGCTGTTCTAACAACTTGGGCAAATTATGTTTTTCATTCAACACAGGTACGATCACACTGATCTGATCTTTCGCCATTGGGATTGTTGAAGATTTTTTATTCAATACGTTCTATTGAGTAGTTATTACTTTCGCTTAGCTAGTGTTCTTAAACGTAAAGCATTTAACTTTATAAAGCCTTCAGCATCAGCTTGATTATAAACACCACCATCATCTTCAAAGGTCGCTATTGCTTCATCAAATAAAGAATCATGCTCAGATTGTCTGCCAACAATACTAACATTGCCTTTATACAGCTTTACACGCACTTTACCATTCACTTTCTCTTGTGACTGGTCAATCATGACTTGCAACATTTCACGTTCAGGACTCCACCAGTAACCGTTATAAACTAATTTCGCATAACGCGGCATTAGTTCATCTTTTAAATGTGTTGCTTCTCGGTCTAATGTAAGCGATTCCATTGCACGATGCGCTCTTAGCATAATCGTGCCAGCAGGCGTTTCATAACAACCTCGAGACTTCATTCCTACATAACGATTCTCAACAATATCATCACGACCAACACCATGTTCACCGCCAATTCTATTCAAATGCTCCATCACTGTTGCTGGAGACATTTTCTTTCCATCAACTGCAACGATATCGCCTTTTTCAAACTCCAATTCTAAATATTGTGCTTGGTCTGGAGCTGCCTCAGGCGATACTGTCCATTTCCACATAGACTCCTCAGCTTCAGCCCATGGATCTTCTAAAATGCCACCTTCATAGGAAATATGTAGTAAATTAGCATCCATCGAATAGAGTGATTTTCCATCAGCTTTTTTCTCAACTTCAATGCCATGCTTATCAGCATATGCAAGCAAGCGGTCACGCGAGTTTAAATCCCACTCACGCCATGGCGCAATAATTTTAATATCAGGTCGCAATGCATAAGCACCTAGCTCAAAGCGTACTTGGTCATTTCCTTTACCTGTTGCACCATGTGAAATCGCATCGCCTTTTTCAATATTTGCGATCTCAATCAAACGTTTAGCAATTAACGGACGGGCGATAGATGTACCTAAACGATACTCACCTTCATAAATTGCATTAGCGCGCATCATTGGATAAACGAAATCACCCGCAAATTCTTCACGTAAATCATCAATATAAATCGCAGCCACGCACATTTTTTCAGCTTTCGCGCGAGCCGGCTCAACTTCTTCACCTTGACCAATATCTGCTGTGAACGTCACAACATCACACTGATATTCATTTTGTAGCCATTTCAAGATGATAGAAGTATCTAAACCTCCAGAATAGGCGAGAACTACTTTGTTGACCTTTGCCATACTGTACACCAAATTGTTTATGCGATTAGCGTTTAAGGGCGCTAGTGTATTCGTTCTTCAGTATAGGTCAAGTCTTAGCCATTTTTTACTATAAAAATACGTAATTAAAACGACTTGAATAAGACTAATTTTGTTAAAATCTGTTAAATCATAATTTTTAGCTTTTACATTCACAGTATTTAAATGGGCGTTTTCATACTTTTTATCTTCGTAGCTTCTAGTGTTTACATGCACTATCGTGGCAAAGTTCGCCATTCTTTTGGACGCCAGTTAACTAGTCACACCAACCTGACTGCACCCTATAACGTTTTCACTTACTTGTTTTCTAAAGTAGCGAATACGCCTTATATTGATAAAAGCCAGTTCGAAAGCGCTCGGATTTTTGACGAACATTGGGAAACCATTCGTGATGAAGCTAAAGCACTACATGCTGCTGAAAAAATTACTAAATCAGATGCTGTAGATGACCTCGCGTTTAATTCGTTTTTTCGCACCGGCTGGGGCCGTTTTTATCTTAAATGGTATGACGATTTCTTACCTTCAGCATTAGAACACTGCCCTAAAACTATCGAGCTCATTAAAAGCATGCCAGATATTAATGCAGCAATGTTTGCTTCTTTACCACCTGGGGCAAAACTTGTTCCGCATCGCGATCCTTTTTCTGGTTCTTTACGCTATCATCTTGGTTTAATGACACCCAACTCTGAAGATTGCTTCATCCTTGTTGATGGTGAAAAATATCACTGGAAAGACGGTGAGAGTGTTATGTTTGATGAAACATTCATTCACAGAGCAATTAACAATACCGACGAACAACGTGTTATTTTATTTTGTGACATCAATCGTCCGCTTCGCTATCGTTGGGCTAACTGGATCAACAAACAAATGTGTAATACGGTGGTCAAAGCAAGTTCATCGAAAAATATCGCTGGTGAGAAAGTTGGTTTCCTAAATCACATATTCAAACATTTATATAAATTACGCAGCATTGGTCGCTCCTTTAAACGCTGGAATCGTAAAATCTATTACACCACAAAATATTTCTTATACTTTGGCATAGTCTATTTAATATTTTTCTAATTTTGCTTGCTTTACTAGACTATCAAATATTATTCGGCAATAGACTGCCAGAGCGCTTTTACTAACGGACTTTGTAAACGTTTTTTACGCACACAAAAACCAATCTCTACAGGCGCAAAATTAGGCTGCTTTGCAATTATTTCTACCTGATCTGCTAAGGGGCTGTTTTCGACAACAATACTAGGTACGATACCAATACCAAAGCCCAAGCTTACCATGCTCACAATCGCCTCATTACCACCTACTTGTGCATAAATATTGGGCGTCATATTTGTTTGGTTTAACCAGGCATCAAAATGTTCACGAAAAATTCCTCGCTCGGGCAAAATCATCGGTACACTTTGCCATGTCTCTGAGCTCCAATCTGCTATCTGACTAAAATCAAACTGCCGCTTAAACTCAGTCGAACAAGGCGCAATCATTAATAATGACGTTTGCCCCAACAACTCAAAAGCTAAACTCGGCGGCATGATAGTAGGCTTGGCTGCAATGGCAACATCTTCTTGATCATTTAATACACGCGTAATCGCATTATCCGTATCACCCGTGTGAAGAATAATTTCAATTTTTGGATAATCCAAACGGAATTTCATTAACACTTCATGCAAAAAACTATAGCTTGCAGTCACAGAACAATACAAACTAATCGTGCCTTGCAGCTGTTGTTCACCTTGGGAAAGAGACTCTTGCAATTGCTGCCACTGTTGCAAATTATCACGAGCGAACTGCTGGAACTTCAAACCCTCACTAGTGAGTTCTACCGAACGATTATCACGAAAAAACAACTCACAACCCAACTGATCCTCCAACTGTTTAATCGACCTTGATAAGGTCGATGGACTCACATGAGAGGTCTGACTAGCTTTACCAAAGTGCAGGCTGTCACTAAGCGTTAAAAACTGTTGAAGCAATTTACGGTCAAACATGAGTTTAGCTATATGAAGATAAAGATGAAATAAAATAAGAATAAAGAGTATTTCATATAGTGAAATACTACGTTTCAAATATATCATTTTACGCAATATACAGAAAGCATTACAATCGCGCCTTGAAATTCTTAAACCCTTTTAACAAAAAAGAGATATCACTATGGCTATGCAAGTTTATTATGACAAAGATTGCGATCTTTCAATTATACAAGGCAAGAAAGTTGCTATTTTAGGTTACGGCTCGCAAGGCCATGCACACGCATGTAACTTAAAAGATTCAGGCGTTGATGTTATTGTTGGTTTACGCCCTAACTCTGGTTCAATCAAAAAAGCTGAAGCACATGGTTTGAAAGTCGACACTGTTCCAAATGCTGTCGCTAGCGCTGATGTTGTCATGGTTTTAACGCCAGACGAATTCCAATCAGTTCTATACAAAGAAGAAATAGAACCTAATATTAAGCAAGGCGCAACTCTAGCATTTGCACACGGCTTCGCTATTCACTACAACCAAGTTGTACCCCGTGCTGACTTAGACGTCATCATGGTTGCTCCTAAAGCTCCTGGCCATACTGTGCGTAACGAATTTGTTAATGGTGGCGGCATCCCAGATTTGATCGCTATTCAACAAGACGTTTCAGGCAATGCAAAAAGTGTTGCGCTTTCTTACGCTTCTGGCGTTGGTGGCGGTCGTTCAGGCATTATCGAAACAACATTCAAAGATGAAACTGAAACAGATTTGTTTGGTGAGCAAGCAGTTCTTTGTGGCGGCGCTGTTGAGTTGGTTAAAATGGGTTTTGAAACATTAACAGAAGCAGGTTATGCCCCTGAAATGGCGTATTTCGAATGCTTGCATGAACTTAAATTGATTGTGGATTTGATGTACGAAGGCGGCATTGCCAACATGAACTATTCAATCTCAAATAACGCTGAATTCGGTGAATACGTAACAGGCCCTAAAGTCATCAATGAAGAGTCACGCAAAGCGATGCGCCAAGCATTGAAAGACATTCAAAATGGTGAATATGCCAAGCAATTTGTTTCTGAGGGACAGTTGAACTATCCATCAATGACAGCTCGTCGTCGCAATAACGCAGCACACCCAATTGAAATTGTTGGTGCTAAATTACGCGCCATGATGCCTTGGATTCAAGCCAACAAAATTATTGATCAAGATAAAAACTAATATCTTAAGTCAATTCTAGAATAAGGTTTCAAAGCGAAAATTCACGTTTAACAAGACCGTTGTAAATTACGCTAAATTCGGTAAACTATTATTCCAACATGAAAGCGCCCAAGTTGGGCGCTTTTTTTGTTTCGTCTTAAAATATTCGTTCATTTTGAACACTAAATAGTCATGCTAAAAAAGATACTACAAAACTTTAAACGAGATAAAACCGCTGTTGATACTTCAAATTTGATGATGACTTATAATCGTCTTCCAATTGCGTTCGAACGTGGCGAAGGCTCAAGGTTATGGGATCAAAATGGACGCGAATATATTGATGCACTAGGCGGCATAGCAGTGAATATTTTAGGCCATCAACATCCTGAATTTACAACTGCTGTTAAAACTGCAGCGGACAATGTTTTACATGTCAGCAATTTATTTCAAATTCCTGCCCAAGAAGCTTTAGGCAAAAAGTTATGCCAAATAAGCAATATGGATCGTGCCTTTCTATGCAATTCTGGTACTGAAGCAAATGAAGCAGCGCTCAAAATTGCTAGAAAATATGGAAATGATCGTGGCATTGAAACCCCAGTAGTTATCACCGCGAATGAATCTTTCCATGGTCGCACCATGGCGGCTTTAGCCGCGACAGGCAACGAAGCAGTTAAAAAAGGCTTTGAACCTATGTTATCCGGCTTTGAACATGTGCCATATGACAATATTGATGCCATCAAAGAGTTTAGTAGCAATCAAAATGTCGTCGCCTTAATGCTAGAACCGATACAAGGTGAAGCAGGCATTGTAATTCCTCAAGATGAGTATTTTACCGCAGTCAGAAAAATCTGTGATGAAAACCAGTGGCTTTTAATTGTTGATGAAATTCAATCTGGTATGGGCCGTACAGGATCATGGTGCGCACATCATCGCCATAACATCAAAGCAGACGTAACCACCTTCGCAAAAGCTTTAGGCAATGGCATTCCTATTGGCGCCTGCTTAGCACGTGGTAAAGCTGCAACTGTTCTACAAGCTGGAAATCATGGCACCACATTTGGTGGCAACCCTTTTGCGTGCTCTGTTGCGTTGAATGTTATTCATATTATTGAACGAGAAAAATTATTAGAAAATGCCTCTTCAATGGGTGAATATTTCCTTGAATCATTCCGATTACATCTTGACGAACATGACAAAGTTAATGATATCCGCGGTCAAGGCCTAATGCTTGCTATTGAACTTGATGAAACGTATCCAAATTTAGCTCAACGTTTTCTTGACCATGGCTTAATCGTGAATATCACGGGAGCAGGCAAAGTTATTCGTTTATTACCCGCTGCTAACATTAGCCGTGAAGACGTTGATGAAATAGCAAAAATTATCGGTACCGTGGTGAATCTTGTCAGCCTATAAATCGTACTTTGATCTAAATTTGAACTTTAAGCTTTCTTAGAAACCCTATGTCGACTCAACATTTTTTAACACTATTCGATTATTCAGCCAATGACCTGCAAGCGCTAATTGATCGCGCAATCGAAATCAAACAATGGTTAAAGTCAGGGAAACAACATACTCCTTTGGTTGGCAAAAATTTAGCCATGTTGTTTGAAAAATCTTCTACCAGAACACGTGTTTCATTCGAAACTGGTATGGCGCAGTTGGGAGGTTCAAGTTTATTTTTATCTTCAACAAATACACAAATGGGCCGCGGCGAACCTATCAAAGATTCCGCGCGAGTGATTTCAAGTATGGTTGATGGTGTGATGATTCGTACTCATGGCCATGCAATCGTAGAAGAGTTTGCTAAATATTCTTCCGTACCCGTTATCAATGCATTAACAGATGATTATCATCCATGTCAATTGCTTGCTGATGTGATGACCTTCCAAGAACTTCGCGGCAACATTAAAGGTGCAACCGTAGCTTGGATTGGTGACGGTAACAATATGTGTCAGTCTTTTATGAATGCCGCCGAACTATTTGACTTTACTTTAAATATCGCCTGCCCAGAAAAGTTTCTTCCCAAAACAGAACTAGTAAAGGCTCGTGCAAACAATATTGTTCTATGCGACTCACCAGAACAAGCCGCAACAAATGTTGATCTCATTGTCACAGACACTTGGGCTAGCATGGGGCAAGAAGATGAAAAAACCATTCGCATGCAAGCATTTGAAGGTTTCTGTGTCGATGACAAAATGCTCAAACTTGCAAATAAAGACGCACTATTCATGCATTGCCTGCCAGCTTATCGCGGCTTTGAAACCACAGATGCTGTCATTGAAGGTTCCCAAAGCGCGGTTTTCCAAGAAGCTGAGAACCGCTTACACGCACAAAAAGCTTTGCTAGAAGACTTGCTCGCTTAAGGATTCACTTGTTGCTCAAAATCTTGATAGTTATTCTGCTGAGCAATTAAAAATAAAATCTTAAATAATTCTGCATTTCCATCACATAATGCAGTAAAACGATAAACTTCGTTTTCATTTGTCTCATGTTTGAAATGCAGCTCATATTGCAAATAAAGATGATAACGCGAAAATTTTGGCCAATAGCCTTTTTCAAAGGGAGCAAACACAACTTTCTGTAAAGCTCCTAAATCTAATTCTTTATCTGGCAACACTAAACGAGGTAATTTTGCTATAGACTTTTTGCTTACTGAATTAGTAAAATTTAAACGTCCACTACGTAACGAAATCTGCAAATCTGGCAATATATAAAGGCTGTAAAGATTTTTAGGGAAAAAGAAAAAATTATATATATAGATATTTGAAACCAAAAAAGAAAAAATCAAACCAATCGCTGGCGTTGCATAAATCACCCAAGCACAGAAAAAAATGATGCCATAGGATAAAAATACCTCAATCATCATGCTATTTCTAAATGATTTAGGAACGGAAAAATTCTGTTCTATACTTACTAATTGTGACGATAGTTCAGAATCTACAATGATTTCTTCAGACTCTTCGCGTTCAATTTCCAGACACTCATATCTATCCCTATCCGGCATTTTCCCCGAAAACCATATATCAAAATAATCGCCACTGACAACCGTTCCTGGCGATCGTTGATGAGGACTTCCCCAAGTACTGCCATGATATTTTTCATAGTTAAATGATTGGATTTTATTAATATCAACCAAAGGGATTTGCAAATCCACTGGAGTGGCTTGTTCAGCAGACAATAAATGTCCAATGCCGTTATAACCGCCAAAAATCAGCTTTTTATCATGAATATCGTAAGGAATTATAGGACGTATAGTAATCCACTTGCACCAAGCGATATAAATAATAATCAAAGCCAAAAAGGCAATAGCGGTAAATAATGGCAACATTTTCAGTGAATTTTAATCAATCATATTTTGAGCCTACAACTGCAGCTACATATATAACACCTTGACCCTAAAACAATACAATAAAAAAGGCATTATGAAAATAATGCCTTAGTAATACTAACAATAAATGAAAAACTGACGGTTAATGCCTGAAGTGCCGCATTCCTGTAAAAATCATAGCCATACCAGCTTCGTTTGCTGCTGCAATCACTTCATCATCTCGGATCGATCCGCCTGGTTGAATAACGGCTTTTATTCCCACTTCAGCTGCATTATCAATCCCATCTCGGAATGGAAAAAATGCATCTGAAGCCATGACCGAACCACTGACTTCAAAACCTGCGTGTTCAGCTTTGATAGCAGCAATTCTTGCCGAATTAACGCGACTCATTTGGCCTGCGCCCACACCGACTGTTTGGCTATTTTTAGCATAAACAATTGCATTAGACTTAACAAATTTTGCAACCTTCCAAGCGAACAAGCAATCTGACATTTGTTCTGGGCTTGGCTGCAATTCGGTGACAACTTTTAAATCATCATATAAGGCAATATCTGCATCTTGGATTAATAAACCACCAGTAACACGTTTATATTCTGATTGAACATAATTAACATCCCACTGACCTATTTCTAGTAGACGAACATTCTTCTTCGCACTCACAATTTCTGCTGCTGCCGCATCTATACTTGGCGCTATAATGACTTCAACAAACTGCTGTTCTACAATTGCACTAGCTGTTTTTGCATCTAACTCACGATTAAAAGCAATAATCCCACCAAAAGCCGATTCTTTATCTGTAACAAAAGCAGATTGATAGGCATTTAAAATATTATCTGCCACAGCAACCCCACATGGATTGGCATGTTTCACTATCACACAAGCTGGTTCTTCAAATTGTTTAACACATTCTAAAGCAGCATCTGTGTCGGCAATATTATTATAAGAAAGTTCTTTACCTTGCAATTGCTTCGCACTGGAAATTGAACCCTGAGGAGTGTCTTCTTCAATATAAAATGCGGCCTTTTGATGAGGGTTTTCTCCATAGCGCATGATTTGCGTACGTTGAAATTGCAGATTAAATGTTTGTGGAAAATCCGACATAGACCCATCTGTTTGGATTTTGCCAAGATAGTTGGCAATTGCGCCATCATATTGCGATGTATGCTCAAAAGCTCGACAAGCTAATTGAAAGCGAGTTTCTAATGCTGTACCGCCATTTTGACATTCTTCAATTACTTTGTCGTAATCACTAGCATTAACAACGATAGCAACATCTTTATGATTTTTTGCTGCTGAACGAACCATAGCAGGTCCGCCAATATCGATATTCTCAATCGCTAATGGTAAATCACAATCGTCTCGAGCAATCGTTGCTTGAAAAGGATATAAATTCACTACTACCATATCAATTGGCAATATCTCATGTTCTTGCATAACTTCGTCATCAGTGCCTCGACGTCCTAAAATTCCGCCGTGTATTTTAGGATGTAATGTTTTAACACGACCTGCCATCATTTCAGGAAAGAGAGTGTGCTCCGACACCTCTTTGACTGGCACATTGTTTTCAGCCAAAAGTTTTGCTGTTCCTCCCGTAGAGAGAATTTCTACACCTAAAGCATGGAGCTGTTGTGAAAATTCGAGAATTCCAGTTTTATCAGAAACACTGATCAATGCTCTACGCGGACTAATTTTTGACATGATTAAACTCTACAAAATAAGAAAGGAAAAAATATTTGAGCTGATTTTTAGTAGCTTGCTAGTATATATCAATACCGTATAAATTCATTTTTTTGCGTAGAGTATTTCTATTCATGCCCAACATTTCTGCTGCTTGAGATTTATTGTTCCGACATTTTCGTAACACTGCCCGAATTAATGGTGGTTCAACTTGCGACAAAAATAAGCTGTATAAATCTTGTGGGATTTGATCTTGCATATCATCAAAATACTGTTCAATTGATTCTCTAACCGCTTGCTGTAAAGACAATTTTTTTTTCTTTTTATTAGTCATAAAAATCCTATTGAACCATCAATAAGTTTTAATTATTTACGATGTAAAAGGCTGGAATTTATTTGTGGAAGATATCTTCATCAATACTTGCTCTAAGCAATCAATTTGCGAGGACATATTGTCTTGTTGATTAATCAATGAACGCTCATTTTTTAAATCTTTGGACAAATTATTCAAATACCAAGTAATGTGTTTGCGAGCAAACTTAACACCCAAATACTCCCCATAAAATGCATGTATAGCATGAATATGCTGCAAAATTATCTCTTTTTTTTCATTAAAATTTGGTTCAGGAGAAACCTTACCAGTTGATAAAAAATCAATAATTTGCCGAAATAACCAAGGTCGACCCTGAGCTGCTCGCCCAATCATGACAGCATCAACATTTGTTTGTTCTAATATAGCTAAAGCTTTTTGTGGAGAATCTATATCACCATTGGCAATAATAGGGATTCCTACAGCTTGTTTAACCTCAGTAATAGTTTCGTATTCTGCTGATCCATTAAACCGACATTGCCTAGTTCGACCATGGATAGTTAACGCTTGAATACCTGTAGATTCCGCAATTTCTGCAATTTTAACTGCATTACGATCTTCAGGAGTCAAACCTGTACGAATTTTTAAAGTCACTGGAATATCTACCGCCGCTACCACAGAGTTCAGAATATCTTTAACTAATGCTTCATCTCCCAACAACGCAGAACCAGCTAATTTTTTGCATACTTTTTTAGCTGGACAACCCATATTGATATCAATTATATCCGCTCCGTTATTGGCATTTACCTGAGCTGCCTCAGCAAGTAAATCAGGGTCTGTACCTACCAATTGGACAGATACAGGTGCTTGCTCATCATGTATATCCATACGAAAACGAGTTTTACTGGTATGCCGAAGTTGCAGCTTTGATGTCAACATTTCTGACACCGCCATTCCAGCTCCCATCGATCTGACTAGAGCACGATATGGCTTATCAGACACACCTGCCATTGGAGCGGCAATTACTGAACTTTGTAAAGTAACTGAACCAATTTGCATGAGTTAGTGCTGCTGAGAACTAGTCATAGTAAATTGCTCAACTACTTTGTTGAACGACTTTTATTTGATATCCAACTGCACCATTTGGCAAAAATTCAAGATTTAAAAAGACAGTTTTTGCTTGCCTTGATTCTAAAAATCCAAAGTGATCTTGGTCCAGATAAACACTAGGATAAATTACTCTGCGCGCAATAATGTCGCCTTGTGCATCTGTAAATTCCAGTTGAAAATCTGGATAGGCTTGATTAGAAAACGAGCGATTTACTAACTGTAAAGATATCACTCGAGCAGTTGTATTTTCAGGATTAACTTCCATTCGCGTTGAAGACAAATGAATCGCTGACAAATCTGTTTGTGTTTTTTCAAGCTTTGTTAATAAAGGAAAATGACTAAGTAAGCCTTCATAGCTTTTTTGCGGGACCCATTGATATGTACCACGACCATGTATTTGCAAAGCAAACAGCCCAACCAGGCTCAACAAAAGCACCAAGCTTGCCAACATCGAAATGCCTCTCAACAACACTGAAGGAGCTCCAATATTGATTGTTTTAAAACCCTCATCACTTACACTAACCGTCTCTGTGAAGGTGTTGGTTTGACTCTTTTCTAATTCTTCTTCAAGTAAACTTTTCTCTGAAAACGAAGACTCAACAATAATTTCCTCTTCAGCAAACTCAGAATGCATCTCAGCATAGGTATTTTTTATTCTTTTTTTCGATTTATTATCTTTTCGTTTATCTTCATCAACTAATTCAGGGCTAAAAACATCATCGCTGAAATTTTCTATAATATTGTCAAAATCGGCTCCATCTATAATATCTTCAGGAAGAATAATCGTATTATCTATAAATTCAGAATCACTGATTTGAGTTTGCTGACTTAGCTGTTGCTGTTCAATATCTTGAGAGCGCTTATTAATCATTTTTTCAAAAGCTGAATCTTCATCTAGAAAAGGTTTTATAGCACCGTCTTCTGAATCAAGATCTATGTTCACCAATTGGTCTTTTTGTGCAAGCGCCTCATCATCCAACTCGCCTTGTTTTTCAACATTGTCAAGAATTTGCATGGATGCTTCGATATATTCTTCTTCAACTGCACCCTCAATTTTCATGGAATCTTCAAAAGCAAAATTGGAAACAGTGAAACTCAACTCATCTGGTTCAACTGCATGATGTTTTGCCTTAAATTTACGATCACATTCGCCACACTGAACCCAACCACCAGATTCATCAATATTTACACCCTCTAATTCATAGAGCGTTCGACACTTTGGACATCGAGTAAATTTAATCATGAATAAATTCTAACAATTTGACGAAATATTAAAAAATACTTTTTTCAACAACCATCAACAACCAACCTGATTGCTGTACAACATTAAATCGACAATCCGCATATTTGGAAAAAACAGACTCAATCATCGCTTGTTGCTCGACCAGTATTCCTGAGAGCAATATAACCCCATCCGGTTTAGTGCTTTCTAGCAGCATTTTAGCGTTATCAATTAATACTTCAGCTAAAATATTAGCGATAACAATTGAATACTGCTGACTAAAATATTGACTGTCAAGAAACTGTTGAGTAGTCAATGATAACAAATTTTCTGAAACGCAGTTCAATTGCCCATTATCTTGACTTGCCTTAACAGCAAGTGGATCAATATCAACGGCAATAGCTTGAGAAGCACCCTTCAACAAGCACGCAATTGCTAAAATTCCAGAACCGGCGCCAAAATCTAAAATGTTTTTATTTTCAAAAGTTTGTGATGCTAAGTACTCCAAACATAAATAAGTCGATGTATGCGTTCCTGTACCAAAAGCCAAACCAGGATCAATTCGAATATTAGTAGCATTCTTTTGTGGCGTTTTGAGCCAACTTGGTACAACCCATAAGTCTTTGGTCACAGCTAACGGTTTATATTGATCTAACCACACTCTAACCCAATCTTGATCTTGTACTTTTTCCGCAATTGCAGGCGCAGGGTTGTCTGGAAATAATGTATCATTTACGAAGTTAATTATCGCTTCAATATCAACAGTATCATGAAAAAGAGCACTAACTCGGATTTTTTTCCAAGTTGGCCTCTCAGGGAAAGCTACTTCAAAAAACTCGTCTTCACCATCATTTTCAATTGATACTGATAAGGCTAGACAAGCCTCCAACAAATCAGATATCTTTTCAAAGTAGCTGGCATCGACACGAAATTGGAGCCGAAGCCAGCCTGAATCCATTATGAAGCGTCCTTAACTAAATGGTTTTCTAGGTAATGAATGGTGAAATTCCCACTTGCAAAGCCAGGGTCTTGCATGATTTTTTGATGTAAGGCTGTGTTTGTTTTGATGCCATCAACTACAATTTCAGTCAATGCACTTTTCATTCTAGCCAATGCTTCATCCCGAGTCACACCATAAGATATCACTTTTGAAATCATTGAATCATAATATGGTGGCACGGTATAACCACCATAAACATGAGAATCAACCCGAATGCCAGGACCTCCTGGTGCATGATAACGGTTGATTTTACCTGGTGAAGGCAAGAAGGTTTCTGGGTCTTCAGCATTGATTCGACATTCAATTGCGCAACCTCTTAACACGATGTCATCCTGCGCATAGGCCAGTTTTTCACCTGAAGCTACTTTTAACTGTTGTTTGACAATATCGACACCTGTGATCATTTCTGTGACAGGGTGCTCAACTTGCACTCGGGTGTTCATCTCAATGAAATAGAATTGTCCATCTTGATACAAAAACTCAAAGGTTCCCGCACCTTGATAACCAATATCTCGACAAGCTTGAGCACAACGTTCTCCGATTTGCTCGCGAAGATCATCTGGAATTCCGGGAGCAGGAGCTTCTTCGACAACTTTCTGATGACGGCGCTGCATAGAACAATCTCGATCACCTAAATGAATTGCATTGCCATATTCATCTGCTAACACTTGAATCTCAACATGGCGTGGTCTTTCCAGAAATTTCTCCATATAGACCATGTCATTACCAAATGACGCACCTGCTTCAGCTCGCGTCAATTCGATTGCATTGACTAATTCTTCGGCCGAATACACAACACGCATTCCCTTGCCACCACCGCCGCCAGCAGCTTTAATGATGACTGGATAACCAATTTCTTCACCATACTTTAAATTGCGTTCAGCATTATTATCCAACGCACCATCAGAACCAGGAACGCACGGAACGCCCGCAGCTTGCATAGCACGAATTGCTGAAACTTTATCACCCATAGTTCGAATAGTTTCTGCTTTTGGACCAACAAAAATAAAACCGCTCTCTTCTACATTTTCTGCAAAATCCGCATTTTCAGCCAAGAAACCGTAACCCGGATGAATAGCGGTTGCTTCAGTAACTTCAGCAGCTGCAATCACTGCTGGAATATTTAAATAACTTAAGTTCGCCTGAGCTGGACCAATACATACAGCTTCGTCTGCAAGACGGACATATTTAGCTTCTTTATCTGCCTCTGAATATAAAGCTACCGTCTTTATTCCTAGCTCACGACATGCTCTTTGAATGCGTAGTGCTATTTCTCCGCGATTCGCTATGACTAATTTTTCTATCATGATGTCTCTTCGATTTCTGTGATTATCGAGTTAAATATCCAAAATTTTGAATCTTAACTAGTTCAATAAAGAGCTATTCAATAATGAATAACGGTTCACCATATTCAACTGGATCACCACTATCTTTTAAAATTGATACCACTTTACCCGCACGATCAGCTTCAATTTGATTGAAAATTTTCATTGCTTCTACTATACATAAGACATCACCCGCTGAAACTGTATCACCAACATTAACAAAAGCTGGATCGCCAGGTTTAGCAGCACCATAGAATGTACCCACCATTGGCGAAGTTAACGCATTCTCCAAATTAGGCTCATTTGTTTCCGGCTCAATTGCAGGAGCTGGTGCAGCTGCTGGCGCAGGAGTTGGCGAAACCGGTGCAGCAAATTGAGGCATTGTCATTGGCGCAAGAACTTCGCCACCACGACTTAATCGAATTGATTCTTCTCCTTCTTTAATTTCCATTTCATGGAGATTTGACTCTTCTAATAGTTCAATCAGTTTTTTGATTTTTCTTAAATCCATATGGACACCTTCACAATTTAGATTTGCTCGACAAGAATGTATATACATTCTAAGGTTAATTAAAAACGAGTCGCAGCATAGCACAAAAAAACAAAAAATCGACGAAAATACCTCTAAAATCTGTAAAAATCCCGAAAATAGCTATAAAAATTAATTTTGGGAGCTTTTCAATTGAAAAATATAAATAAATACAATTATTTTATTTTAACCGAAGTTAGCTAATTCTAAGATGAATTTAAAGGTATTTAGCAACCCATCCTTCTAACTCTTTTTCATGCAATGGCCCTAACTTAGTTTCCAAAACTTTGCCATTTTGGTCAATTAGAAATGAATAAGGCATCAAGTTCTTTGGATTGCCAGTTTGATTTAGTAAATCCCAACCTTCATTTTCAGCCATCAAAATAGGATATTTGATATCTAATTGTTGAACAAACGCAGCCGTACTATGCGGGTTATCAATTGTTAAACCCAAGACACCAAATCCTTTATCTTGATACTTTTGGTGAACAGCATTAAAAACTGGCATTTCCTCTCGACATGGTGCACACCATGTTGCCCAAAAATTAACCAAAGTTACTTTGGCCAATTGACTTGCCACTGTTTGCGATTGCCCACTTAGGTCATTTAATTGCATAGTCAGCAAAAAAGCCACATCATCGCCAGCTGGCTGAATAGTTTTGCCATTGCTAGCGGCACTACCTTCAGCAGCCTCTTTTGCCGCTTGCAATGCCTGCTTAGCTTGACGCTGTTCGACTCCAGCTATGCCAAACCAAACACCTAAAATTAAAGCAAAAATTGCTACAAACCCGAAAATTGATTTCTTCAGAGGTGATTGTTTATTTTTATACTCTTCGGTCATGACTCCACCTTTGCCAACATTGTAATTAAATCCTTAGACTTTATATAACCAAACCGCCGTAAGCTACGAATTTCGTTACCCTGTTTATCGATAAATAATGTCGCTGGGGGAGCAATAATTTTAAACGCATTTTTAGCCGACTGAGTTTGCTCATTTGGCGCTGTTACATCGATCTTCACCAATAACCAATTCTTTAATCCTTGTTCTACATCAGGATCACGATAAGTAGTTTTTTCCATTACGACACAGTAGGTACACCAATCTGCATAATAATCTACTAGTACCGCTTGGTTTTGCTGCTTAGCTGTGATTAACAAGCTCTCTAACTCTTGCGCCGATGTGATTGTCACAAAAGGCAACTCTATTTGTGGTTTATTTGCATTAACCACGCGATCTAATGGCCGCCATAATTGATCTCCACCATAAAAGGCGCCAAGACCACTGGCTGTGCCCCATAACAATGCTGCTAAAGAAACAATTTTCAGGAGATTTATTACTGGCTTTTTCCCACTATTTGCTGAGCGCCACAACCATACGCCAAAGAAAATTAACCAAATCGCCCAGAGCAATAGGCTAGGCACAGTTTTCAGTGATGAAGCGACTAAAATTGCCGTTGCAATCACTGCATAACCAAAGAACTCTTTAACACGTTCCATCCATGCCCCAGCTCGTGGCAACAACCATTGCGCGCCCATTGCAAACAAGAGTAATGGGATACCCATTCCTAGCGCCATAACAAACATCATGAACCCGCCAATAACAGGGCTTCCCTCTCGCATTGCAGCGCCTAAAACCAGAATCAATAATGGCGAAACACAAGTACTAACCACCAATGCTGAAAACAAACCAACAACCATTGTCATAAAGAAACCACCTTTAGACACCGAGTCAGTTTTAGTGGTCATTAAATTTTGCAAACTCGCTGGCAGGCGCAATTCAAACAACCCAAACATTGAGGCTGCTAACAAACCCAATACTGCTACCATAATGGCAATAATTGCTGGATGTTGAAAGTAGGCTTGCAGATGAACCCCAGCAGCGCCCGCTGCAACACCCATAATCGAATAAGTTATTGCTGTGCCTAAAATATATGCCGAGGACAGCCATATAGCTTTAGAACGCGATGTATTTTCTTGACCAACTATCAAGCCCGACAAAATTGGCAACATTGGTAAAACACAAGGCGTAAAAACCAACACAATCCCAACACCAAAAGCCAAAACAATATTCCAAAAAATTGAATTCTTTCCATCAGTTAATTCAGTATCATTCAGCGAATCAACTGCGGATGCGACAGCAAGTGGTTCTAAAGAATCGATCTGATGTTTAACCTGATATTGCTGCGGCGGATAGCACACACCAACAGGTTTATTACAACCCTGAGCATGTATTCGAAATTCATATTCGCCTTGCTGAACTGATCCAGGTTGGTTCTGCGGCTCTGCAAAACTCAGCGGAACACGCATTAATACCGGATCAAAATATACTTCCACTTTACCAAATAAAGGATCATCCTCAATTTTACCGGTTGGTAATTGCAGCTCACCTACTTGGATATTGGGGTCAAGACTAACCACCTTGAATGTATTTCGATAATAATAGTAATCATCGGCACTTTGCCATTGAATGACTAGATCACTACCTTCAATACGCGATTCAACCAACTGGAACGCTTCTTCTGCTGCTAGCAATTCCGTTTGTTTGCCGCCACCAAACCGCTCAAAAAAACTCGATTGCGCCTGTATTGATGAAAAAATCATCAACGCAAATAAAGCCGTAAAATATGAAATAAGTTTTTTTGCCATCGCTGCTTATTAAACGTTTATTGCCAATTTAAATAACCCCAAAAATGCTGATAAAAAGACCTCATATTTGCAAAAAGTATTACATAAATTGCAAATTAGCAATACTATTTATAAATCAAATCAATTCAAAACTGTGCGTCACATCGGCTGTTTTACCTAACATAATAGAAGCTGAACAGTATTTTTCAGCCGAAAGTTCCACAGCTCTTGCAATCGCCTTTTCAGAAACACCAGCGCCCGACACTTTAAAGTGCAAATGAATTTTCTTAAACACTTTGGGTTCTGTTTCAACACGCTCCGCTTCAATTTCACAGATACAATCACTTACTTCATGCCGACGTTTACGTAAAATATGAACCACATCGAATGACGCGCAACCACCCATGCCAAGCAATAACATCTCCATGGGTCTTGGTCCGTTATTTTCGCCACCATGATCAGGCGGACCATCCATTAATACAGAACTACCGCTGCCGGCAGTGCCTTTGAAACACACGTTTTGCTGGAGTTCTACAGTTGCTTTCATAGGTTTATCTCACTCAATAGTAAAGGTATTTAATAATTCAAAGTTAACGACAGCCAAACAATTCATTCAATTTTTCACCTGGAACAAGATGACGCATAAAAGCCTCACCAACGAGGAAAGTATCCACTTGATTATCTCGCATCATCGCCACATCTTCAAGCGCATGAATACCGCTTTCAGTCACGACAATAATATCGTCAGGGATATCAGCTAGCAGATCAAGCGTAGTATTTAACGAGGTGCTGAAATCACGTAAATCTCGATTGTTAATCCCTATCATCGGCATTTCAAGCTGCAAGCCTCTTTGCAGCTCTTCACCATTATGCACTTCAACTAATACATCCATACCTAGTTCAATTGCAAGCCCAGCTAGATTTTGCATCAAACCGTCTTCTAAGGCAGCAACGATCAATAAAATACAATCCGCACCATTAGCTCTTGCTTCATACACTTGATAGTCATCCAGCATGAAATCTTTGCGCAAAATAGGTAAATTGCACGCATTTCGTGCTTGATGCAAATAATTCATATGGCCTTTAAAAAATTCTTCGTCCGTTAATACTGACAAACAAGCAGCACCATACTCGGCATAGCTTTCAGCAATTTGCATTGGATCAAAATTTTCGCGAATAATGCCCTTGCTTGGTGAAGCCTTTTTCACTTCTGCAATCACTGCAGATTTATTTTGACCTAACTTGACTTGCAAAGCATTTACAAAACCGCGACATGGCGCTTGATCTTGTGACATAGCCTTTATTTCTACCAACGCCAACTGACGTTTAGCATAAGCCACTTCTTTTGACTTATGCTGCATAATTTTATTCAGCACATCGGAATGTGTTTTCATCACAGAATGCATTATTCATCTCTAATTATTTTGTGTTGCAACGGCTTGGGTTGCTAGAACATAAGCACTAAGCTTTTCTTGTGCCTGGCCTGCATCAATAACAGTGAGTGCTTTTTCAACACCCACTGCTAAACTATTTGCTAAGCCTGACACATAAATTCCAGCACCTGCATTTAAGGCAACGGCGTCTCTAGCAGCACAATGTTCTCCAGCAAACACTTTATGAATCAATTGCAACGACTCGCTTGAATCTGCTACCACTAATTCTTCTAATGAACTTGATTTCAAGCCAAAATCTTCTGGCGACACTTTATAGGTTTCAACTTTACCCTTATTTTTGTGTGCGTTCATTTCTGAAATAGTCGTCGGGGCTGAAATGCTAATTTCATCCATTCCATCATCCGAATGCACTACTAAAGTATGTTCACTACCCAGCTCTGCAAAAACATTTGCCAACGTGTCTGTTAAATCTTTTGCAAATACTCCAACCACTTGTCTCTTGACACCTGCTGGGTTAGTTAAAGGACCAAGCACATTAAAAATAGTCCGCACCGCCATTTCTTTGCGCGGACCAATAGCATGCTTCATCGCGCTGTGATGCATCGGCGCAAACATAAAACCTACACCCGCTTGTTCGATAACTGCGGCTACTTGTTTCGCCTGCAAACTCAATTCTGCTCCGGCCTGTTCAAGTAAATCCGCACTACCTGATTTAGAAGACACTGAACGATTACCATGTTTGGCAACATTGGCACCAGCAGCAGCAGCAACAAAGGCACTTGCCGTTGAAATATTAAATGTACTAATACCATCACCACCAGTGCCGACAATATCGATCAAATTCGGCAACTCAATAGCTACAGGCTCAGCCAGAGAACTCATAACCTGAGCCGCTGCAGTAATTTCTTGAATCGTTTCACCCTTCATCCGTAATGCTACCAATAAGCCACCTATTTGTGCAGGGGTTGTTTCACCTGTCATGATCTGCTGCATCACCGATTGCATTTCTTCACGGCTTAAATCGATCGCATCAATTACTACTTTAATTGCATCTTGAATGTTCATGTTGTTCTCCGAATGCCTATGCTTTTAATCTATGTTTAAAAGCTGCTTAGGATAATTTCAAAAAATTCTCTAATAAAGCATGACCGTGCTCTGTCAAAATTGACTCAGGATGAAACTGCACTCCTTCAATCAGAAACTGTTTGTGTCTAACACCCATAATCTCACCATCATCCGTCCAAGCAGTCACTTCTAAACAATCTGGCAATGATGCTTTTTCAATTACCAATGAATGATATCTTGTGATTTGATAAGGGCTAGGCAAACCTGTAAAAACGCCTACATCAGTATGTGTCATCATCGATGTTTTACCATGCATAATACTTTTTGCATGCACAATTTTCCCACCAAAAGCCTGGCCAATCGATTGATGTCCAAGGCACACTCCCATTAACGGTACTTTACCTGTGAAATGATCAATAACCTTTAATGAAATTCCTGCTTCGTTTGGTGTACATGGCCCTGGGGATAGCATAATGCGATCTGGATTCAATGCCTCAATTTCAGCTAAAGTGATTTCGTCATTACGAAATGTTTTAACATCTTCACCCAATTCACCTAAATATTGAACCAAGTTATACGTAAATGAATCATAGTTGTCTATCATCACTAACATGATGCACCTTCCTTTGAGTTAAGCTTTTGGTCATTCTTTTTATCTGACGCACACAAACCATTGGCTGCCATTTCAACCGCTGCTAATAAGGCACGCGCTTTGTTCATAGTTTCTTCCCATTCATAGCGAGGCACTGAATCAGCAACAATGCCCGCCCCCGCTTGAACATATAAGATTCCATCTTTAACTACAGCTGTGCGAATTGCAATGGCAGTATCCATATTACCTTGCCAACCGATATAGCCTACTGCACCTGAATAAACTCCACGTTTATAAGGTTCTAGTTCCGCGATGATTTCCATTGCTCTAATTTTTGGCGCGCCGCTAACGGTGCCTGCTGGAAATGTGGCTGCTAATACGTCCATAGCATCCATATCTGCTAGCAACTCACCATCGACATTGGAAACGATATGCATCACGTGCGAATAACGCTCTACGATCATTTTTTCAGTCAATTCAACTGTACCAGTTTGAGCTATTCTACCCACATCATTACGCCCAAGATCAATAAGCATCAAGTGTTCTGCTAATTCTTTTGGATCCGATAATAATTCTTTTTCTAAAAGCAAATCATCTGCTTCATTTGAACCACGTTTACGTGTCCCAGCAATAGGCCTAACAGTGACTTTGCGTTTATTATCTGCTTCATGATTTAGGCTCACTAAAATCTCTGGCGAAGAACCAATAATTTGATATTCCCCCAAATCCATAAAATACATATACGGTGATGGATTAATTGTTCGCAAAGCGCGATATACATCGAATGGCGCCTGAGAAAAAGATGTAGATAAACGCTGGGATAAAACCACTTGCATGATGTCACCTTCACGAATGTATTCCCGACAATTTTCGACAGCTGCTTCGAAATCTGCTTGCTGAAAATGGACTGTATAATCTTGTTCACCAATATTGCTAACAGATGAACTATTCTCTCGAACAATCTGACTACGTAATAAACACGCAATATCGGTCAGGCGCTGCTCAGCAATATCTAAGCCATTTTCATTTGCGGTTTCCGCTAGGGTAATTAAATAAATTCGTCCGGAAACATTATCAAAAACCAATACATCTGACGATTCCATCAATAATATGTCTGGCACACCTAACGGATCTGGATTAGAAGTCTTAGCCAAACGAGCTTCAATATATTGAATAGTTTCATAACCTAAATGACCGACCAAACCGCCATGCATGGGTGGTAAGCCTTCTCGATTAGCAACTTTATACCTTGCTTGAAGTTCACGAATGGTGTTTAAGGGGTTTTCAACCTCTACTTCAGAAACAAGTGATCCGCATTCGAAGGTCTTAAATTGCTTGCCTCGAAACTCATAGATTCGCTGGCACGGCAAGCCAATAATCGAATAACGCCCCCACTTATCGCCACCTTGAATCGATTCAAACACATAGCTAAAAGGCTGATCTGCAAGTTTTAAAAAGGTGCTAACTGGAGTGTCCAGATCAGCCAGCACTTCTCGCACAATTGGAACATGTGTACAACCTTGTTTGGCAAACGCCAAAAATTCAGAATGAGAAAGCGAAGATGTCGAGAACATAATAAAACCAATAAAAATTTAACAAAAAAAATGAAACCGCAAACCAGCGGAACTAACCATAATTAATTTTGCCAACGCCAAATTTTATTATTCAAAAGCTTCATATTTATTGATTAAATATTTGAATCGGTTTTCGTAAAACAACCGCGAATTTTGATTCTACTCATTTAATGAAATTACTCCAAGTAGTTTGTAAAAAAAGTCCTTTTCTTAATACGAACAAAAAAATAATCTTGTTCTGCAATTTTTGGATATGCAAAATTGTATGTTGATATTACTTTAATTCACTTGTGTTAGAATTTTGAACTGAAGTTTTTGTTTTTTGATCAGCTAATTACAAGTAATAAATTACTTGATCAAAAGACAATTATTCAACCTAAGTTTTGCATTAAAACTGTGCAAAACTAAAATTAAACAATTTATATATACCAAGAATAATTTTTTAAGGAGAATTTATGAAAATAGGTATTCCAACTGAGACAACCGTTGGTGAAATGCGTGTTGCCATGACACCTAATTCCGCTGCACAAATTCAAAAACTAGGTCATAGCTGCTTGATCCAAGCTGGTGCTGGCAAAAATGCAAACTTTTCTGATGCAGACTATGAAGCAGCAGGCGTCACAATCATCAAGACTGCAACTGAATTATGGAAGCAAGCGGATGTCATTGCTAAAGTGCGCCCACCTTCTGTTGCAGAAACAAAGAAACTAAACAAAAGCAAAACACTTATTTCATTTGGTTATCCTGCGCAAAATCAAGAGTTACTAGATGCAGGCAAAAGCAAAGGTGCGAGCGTAATTGCCATGGACATGGTTCCGCGTATTAGTCGTGCGCAAAAAATGGATGCCCTGTCATCAATGGCTAATATCGCTGGTTACCGCGCTGTGATTGAAGCAGGGAATCATTTTGGCCGTTTTTTCACGGGTCAAATTACTGCAGCAGGGAAAGTACCACCTGCCAAAGTGCTTGTTATCGGTGCAGGTGTTGCAGGTTTAGCTGCAATCGGCACTGCGCAGTCTCTTGGCGCAATCGTTAGAGCATTTGATGTTCGACCTGAAGTATCTGAACAAATTGAATCTATGGGTGCTGAATTCTTATTTTTAGATTTTAAAGACTCTGCTGGCGATGGCGCAGAGACTGGCGGCTATGCTGCTCCCTCAAGCCCAGAATTTCGTGAAAAACAATTAGAATGTTTTCGCGAGCAAGCTCCTGAAGTTGATATCGTCATCACAACTGCCCTCATTCCTGGGCGTGACGCACCAAAACTTTGGCTTAAAGATATGGTTGCGGCAATGAAACCTGGTTCAGTTGTAGTTGATTTAGCAGCCGAGCGCGGTGGTAACTGCGACTTAACTGTTGCCGACGAAAAAGTTGTTTCAAAAAATGGCGTCACTGTGATTGGTTACACCGACTTTCCAAGCCGTATGGCAACGCAATCCTCTGAACTCTATTCAACAAATATTCGTCACATGTTAACTGATCTCACTCCCGAAAAAGATGGCATGATTAAGCATGACATGGAAGACGATGTGATTCGTGGTGCAACGATTACGCACGCGGGTGAAATTACTTTTCCACCACCACCGCCTAAAATTCAGGCCATTGCTGCGCAAGCAACAAAAGAGTCTGAAAAAACAGCCGAAGAAATAGCGACTGACGAAGCCGCGGAAATGAAAAAAGCTGGCAAACAACAAATTGGATTGCTTGCTCTCGGCGGTCTTTTAATGCTATTAATCGGCAACTATGCACCTGCCTCATTCATGCAACACTTTATTGTGTTCGTTTTGGCATGCTTTGTGGGCTTCCAAGTCATTTGGAACGTAAACCATGCATTACATACTCCGCTAATGGCTATTACCAATGCTATTTCAGGCATTATTGTGCTTGGCGCATTACTGCAGATCAACTCAGGAGGTGCAATTGTGACCCTTCTTGCAGGGATCTCAGTACTCATCGCAACAATCAACATTGTCGGCGGCTTTATGGTCACTCGACGTATGTTGCAAATGTTCCAAAAATCATAAGCTGAGGAGAAAATTATGTCATTCGGACTTCAAACCGCAGCTTATATTGCTGCATCTGTTTTATTCATCCTAGCTTTAGGTGGTTTATCTAACCATGAAAGCGCTAAACGCGCTGTATGGTACGGTATTGTCGGCATGGGCATCGCAGTCATTGCGACCTTAGCAGGTCCACAAGTCGATACTGGTTTAATGCTCATCATTGTATTAATGATTGGCGGCGCTATAGGCGCTGCTGTTGCAAACAGTGTTGAAATGACAGGTATGCCACAATTAGTCGCTGCCCTACATTGCTTTGTTGGCTTAGCGGCTGTGTTTATTGGTATCAATTCTGATTTAACCGTTGGTGATTTGCCGCATGCTGAGCGCGTCATTCATGAAATCGAAGTATTTCTTGGCGTTTTTATCGGTGCAATCACATTCACAGGCTCTATTGTTGCCTATGGCAAATTAGCTGGAAAACTTGATGGCAAAGCATTGATCTTGCCAGGCCGCCACCTGCTAAATCTTGCCATGCTTGGAACATCTATCATCTTATTGTTGATGTACATGAACCACGCTGGCTCATGGACATTATATTTAATGACACTCATTGCTTTCGTGATTGGCGCGCATCTTGTGCTTGCCATTGGTGGCGCCGACATGCCCGTGGTTGTGTCCATGCTCAACAGTTATTCAGGCTGGGCGGCTGCGGCAACAGGGTTTTTACTTGGCAATGACTTATTAATTGTCACAGGCGCGCTAGTTGGTTCATCTGGTGCAATTTTATCCTACATCATGTGTAAAGCCATGAACCGTCAATTTTTATCTGTCATTTTAGGTGGCTTTGGCAATGCGACTGGTCCGGCAATGGAAATTGAAGGCGAACAAATCGCAATTGATGCCGATAGTGTTGCAGCCTCTTTACAAGAAGCAAACGACATTATGATTGTGCCAGGCTATGGCATGGCAGTTGCGCAAGCTCAACAATCGGTTTCGGAACTGACTCGCCGCTTAACGGCAAAAGGCAAGAAAGTACGCTTTGCCATTCACCCAGTTGCAGGCCGCCTGCCAGGGCATATGAATGTCTTATTAGCGGAAGCAAAAGTTCCCTACGATATTGTCTATGAAATGGATGAAATCAACGATGATTTCCCAGAAGTTGATGTGGTTATCGTCATTGGCTCAAATGACATTGTGAACCCTGCTGCGCAAGAAGATCCAAACAGTCCTATCGCTGGCATGCCAGTGCTTGAGGTATGGAAAGCAAAGCAAGTTTTTGTTTCCAAACGAGGTCAAGGCGCTGGCTATTCAGGGATCGAAAACCCATTGTTCTTCAAAGAGAACACCCGCATGTTTTATGGGGATGCCAAAGCATCAGTAGATCTCTTATTGCAAAAAATTACCTAACAGGCTTTTTTAGCAACGATATAATCTAGGGCATGCATTAGCATGCCCTTTTTATTGCTCCATCTAATTAGATATAGACAAATGACTTTCAATCCAACCAAAACTCTAGAGAGTGAAAATTTATTGATCAGAGAGATGCTCTCGACAGATTTTGATGAGCTAAATCTTGCCAGATCAGACCCAAAAATATGGCAAGGACATCCAAAAAAAGATAGCTATAAAAAAGCAAATATTGAATCTTGGTTTGAGCAAGCAATTCAAGAAAATGCACTCGCTATTATTGATAAAAGTAATACGCAACTTATTGGCTCATCACGTTATTATGAAATAGATTTTAAACTTAATGAAGTTGCAATTGGCTACACATTTTTGACCACAAAATACTGGGGTGGCAAGACTAATCACGAATTAAAACAACTCATGCTCCACCATGCTTGGCAATACTTTGAAACAGTCTGGCTACATATCGGTGAAGAAAATATTCGATCACGTATGGCAGCAGAAAAAATTGGCGCGAACCTTGATCATACTGGCCATAGAGATAACATTCCTTATTGTTGGTACATCATACCGAAAGGATCAATATAAACTCCTTTTTAGACAGACTTGCAAACATTCAGGTGATTTAAACACCCCTAGAAACCGTTGCCTTTAATAATTTTGGCAATTCTTGCATATTAGAAATCATTTTTTCCGCGCCTAAATTAAGCAAATTGGCGCCTTGTGGATAGCCATAGTCAACTGCGATGCTTTGCATGCCAGCAGCTCTCGCGGCTTTCATGTCACTACCAGAATCACCAACCATAAGAACCGTTTGACTGTGTTTTTTTCCATCAATACCTAGCTGTTGACAAGCGAAGAAAAGTGGCTCAGGATCTGGTTTTAGTTGTGGCAGCGAGCCGCCACCAACAACAACAGACATGAATTGATCAAGCTCAAATGTTGCAAGCACTGACACGGCGAACTGAATCGGCTTATTGGTAACACAAGCCATGTTGATACCAGCTTGTTGTAGCTCACGCAATGCTGGCAAAACACCGTCATAGACTTGACTAGCAGCACATAGATTTTCTCCATAATGTTTATAGAACAAAGGTAGGACATTAGTAAGCGTTGATTCGTCTACCTCAGCATCAAACTTGCCAGCTAGTGCCCTTGTCAGCAACATTTTGGAACCATTGCCGACCCATTGCGTAATTTGTTTTATAGAGTATTCAGGCCTGCCAAGTTCTCTCATAGTGGCATTCACTGCAGCCCTCATGTCAGGCACGCTATCAATTAAAGTACCATCAAGGTCAAACAAAACTGTATTTATTTTTTCTAACATAAATTCAATAACTTATAAAATTTTCCAAGTTTTTACATTCAATTTGGCTTTGTTACATTTGATTACATTGTGATTAATAAACTTTAGTATGATTGTGAATAGGTAAATGGTATAGGGTTACAATGTTAGGTATAGAACTGAAAAAAAGTGTGTTACTGCTTAGCTTGATATTCACTTCAAGCATTGGCTTAGCACATGAAGAGGATAATAGCAGTTACAACACAACGGCAAATATTGGTCTTCGAGCAGGTAATTCTATCATTGAAGGCTATGTTGATTTTATTATTCCTATTTGGAAAAACGATACAAATCACTTGTTTTTTAACCCACGAGTAGTGCTGGCTGATGAAGGAAATAATCAGTTTAATGCTGGCATTGGTTACCGGCATTTATTTAAAAATCGCGGCATCTTAGGTGCGAATGTATTTTTCGATTCCAGAGAAAGTAACCTAGGCTTACGCTATGAACAATTAGGCGCAGGCTTAGAATGGCTAGGCAAAATTTTTGATGCCCGGGCGAATGTCTATGATGCGCAAGATGATCTTGAGTTGGTTAACAGTTTTGAAACATCTGAAACGCAAACGAGCACACAAGTCAACACTAGCCAAACTATTGCCAGCCAAACTACAATATCTGGTGATTCCATCCCTGTAGCTAGAGGCAATACCATCAGCCAAACTTTTCGAACTGAAACAACGACCACGACCACAACCAATCGACGCATCACTACCCGCAGCGTCACAACCAATCGCACTTTCGAACAGTTTGAAGGTGCTTTAGACGGATGGGATGTTGAACTGGGTTTTAAAATACCAATAAAAACAGGTCCTGAAATACGTCTTTTTGGTGGCTATTATTCTTATGACAACCCATTTAATAGCGATGATATTGAAGGCGCAAAAGCACGTATTCAAGTTCGTTCTGGCAACTATCTCACCTTTGATGTTGAATATTTCGAAGATAGCTTTGACCCAAGTGAACGTGGCAGTGACTATTTTATAGGTGCTCGCTTAGAAGTGCCTTTGACAGGCAAAAATACATGGAAAAATGTTCTTAAAAATTTATTTGGCACTCCTAACCGCAGCTTAGAAGATCGCTTGCACCACGAAATGATTGTTCGTGACGTGCGCATTAATACGGACATCAGCGACCCTGAAGAGAATGAAAACCTACGTTCACAAACAGTGGCGCAAAGCACTCGCAATGAAAAATCCGTTGAAACTGAAACAACGTCATCGTCGGATACAAATGTGTTAGCCAACAATGTGTATTTTGTTGATCCTGATAATATGGCTGCTGCAACAGGCTCAGTGCAAACTCCATTTCAAACCATAGCTGAAGCAGTCAATGCAGCTCCTGCGAATGCAACGGTTTTCGTTTGTGAATCTGGCGGTGGGGTTTGCGACCTCAATGGCGGTGGCGGCACGTTTGATGAAACAATGGGTATTACTTTACAAGCTGGTCAAACTCTGACATCAAGTGTTGGTGGTTTTACTACCCAAAACAAACCAATAATCACTAATTCAGCACAAGCAGCCAACACTGGCGTTATTAATACAGCTGGCAACAACACGATTAATCGCTTAGTTATTGAAACAATCAATGCCAATGCGCGCCATGGTGTTTTAAATGACTCAACTGCTGCACCTGTCACAGTGAATGACAGTCATATTACAACCAATGGGAACAATAGCGATGCCATCTTTAACTCACAAACGACTAGTACAATTAATATCACCAATAATAAATTAACAACAAATGCACTTAACAGTAATACCATAGAAAATAATGGCACTGTCGGCAATATTCTTGTGAACAATAATATTCTAGTCAGTAACGCTCAAAATGGTGATGGTGTTGAAAACACTGCTACAATTGGCAACGTGACAGTTAGCAATAATACATTCACCGGCACAGCACAAAATTCTCGTGGTGTATTTAATAATGGCTCAATAGGAGCAGTGGCAATTAGCAATAACACACTGAATACCACTGGATCTAATGCAGAAGGCATTGAAAATAGAGGTGTTCAAGGTCCGATTACTATTACTAACAATTCGATTACCACAACAGGCCCTAGTAGCACCGGTGTTGTGATTACTAGCAATTCATCAGGTGATATTACAGCTAGCAATAACACAATTACCACAACTGATGGTCAGGGTATTAACAGCACCGGTAGTACCACAGGCGATATCACACTAACTAACAACACTATTGCTACAAATGGTGCGGGTGATGAAGGTATTCAAATTAACAACGGTGGGAATATTACTATTTCAGCAAATACAGTGACTACTCAAGGTGCGAATGCAGATGCAGTCAATGTTATAGGAATCACGAATACCGCAAATGTAACAGCAAACAATTTGAACACCAATGGTGCTTCAGCAGCTGGCTCACGCAATCGAACAACTGGTTCTGGTACTATAAATGTGTCAAATAACACTATCTGCACACCGTTGGGAGAACCTTCTTTTGATAATGCAACTGCCAATGTTATTCTTGGGACAAACACAACAACTAACCAAGCAGCTTGTCCATAAGGAACTAAATTAGGAAAACAAAAAAAGCCACGCTATAAGCGTGGTTTTTTTAGAAAATTAAGGATGAAACTACTTGCCAAAATTAGCAATATTTTGCCGCATTTCATCAATCACTTTTTTGTAATTATCTTGATTAAAAATTGCTGAGCCCGCGACAAATGTGTCTGCACCAAGCGCAGCTAATTCACCGATGTTATCGGCTTTAACGCCTCCATCGACTTCAAGACGTATATCCAAACCACTGTTGTCGATTAATTCACGTGCTGCCACAATTTTTTCTTTGATATAGGGAATAAATGACTGCCCGCCAAAACCTGGATTCACTGACATGAGCAAAATCATATCAAGCTTATCCATAACCCATTCGAGTTCTGTCAACGGCGTTGCGGGGTTCAATACCAAACCTGCTTTGCATCCCTTATCTTTAATCAATTGTAGACTGCGATCAACATGGCGAGATGCTTCAGGATGAAATGTAATATAGTCTGCGCCAGCATCAGCAAATTGTGGAATAATTTGATCAACTGGCTCAACCATCAAATGCACATCAATCGGCGCGCTCACCCCATGATCACGCAAGGCTTTACAAATCATTGGACCAATCGTCAGGTTTGGCACAAAATGATTGTCCATCACATCAAAGTGAACAATGTCGGCACCCGCTTCTATAACTGTATCGACTTCCTCTCCAAGTTTGGCAAAATTAGCAGATAAAATGGAAGGTGCAATTAGAATATCTTTCATAATGGAATTGATAGTTAAATAAGCAATCGATTGATTTGAAATAATAGCGCAACTTTAGCGCATCTGTTGAAAAGCAACAATAGAGTTTACTACTGCAATAAAATTAATAAACTATTCGAACCACGTTTGATATTAAGCATCAAGCTTTGCCTGGCTGAAACTACAGTCCTAAATGTCTCTAAATTTCTAATTTTTTTACGATTCGCAAATTGAATGATATCACCCTGCTGTAAGCCAGTAGAGTGCGCCAAACTACCAACTTCCAAATTCGAAACCAAAACGCCCTCACCAGTCGACATATCGCTAAACGTTGCACCTTGTAAACGTGGATGTATTTCATCACCAGCTTTTGCAGCTAATTCATCGGTTAATATCATGTTAATATTTAAAATAGTGTTATCTCGAACAACTTGCATTTGGATAGATTCACCCACTCTAGTCAAGCCATAAATATTTCTTAAATCCGATGCATTTTCAATAGGTTTAGCATTTGCCCTGATAACCACATCGCCACTGCGCAAACCTGATTTCTCTGCAGCAGAATCTTCTTGCACTGTTGAAATGAGCGCTCCTTTTAAAATACTTATATTTAAAGCACTGGATAATTCAGGCGTTAAATCTTGCACTTGTATACCTAAATGTCCGCGTTTAACTTCACCAAATTTCACCAACTGAGGTTTTAGCTGCATAAACATATTAATTGGAATAGCAAAATTAATGCCTACACTGCCGCCAGAAGGCGCAATAATTGCGGTGTTAATTCCCACTAATTCACCACGCAAATTCACTAATGCTCCACCAGAATTGCCTGGATTAATCGAAGCGTCAGTTTGAATAAAATCTTCAAAACCCTCAATGCCAAGACCACTGCGTCCCAAGCCACTCACAATTCCAGAGGTCACGGTTTGACGTAATCCAAATGGATTGCCAATAGCAACAACAAAATCGCCTACTAATAAATTATCCGAGTTACCTAAACGAATAGCCGTTAGGTTGTCAGCTTTAACTTGAATAATCGCAATATCCGTTTCTTTGTCTTTGCCGACCAATTCTGCTTGCAACTGGCGGCCATCTTTAAGTGTAATATTAATCTCATCAACGCCATCAATCACATGATTATTGGTAACAATCAATCCGTTGACAGCATCAAAAATAACGCCCGAGCCAAGTCCTTGGCGCTTTTTAAAACGTTGCCTTGGTGCTTGTTCAGTGCCTTCAAAAAATTTTCGAAAAAACGGATCATCGAACAATGGCCTATATTGTCTAACTCGAACATTGGTCACTGTTGAAATATTGACTACTGCGGGCGAAGTGTTTTTAAGCATTGGCGCCAAAGATGGCAAAGGTTGGCCATCAACGGTCAATGGCAAAGCTGCTTTTGCAGAAGCACAATAAATTAACAAGAAAAATAAAAAAATATACCGCAACATCTAAACTTTATGATCCTATATCAATTTTCATTTGCGATGCCGTGCGGCACATGCCCGGTTGGCACATGCTGGCGAGCCGATTCACAGTGCCCTTCTTGGTCATCAAAAAAAATGTCCGCACCAAATTTACATAAAAATTCACCTTTATTCATACCTCCCAAAAACAATGCTTCATCAATACGAATATTCCAATCACGTAGAGTGCGGATCACGCGCTCATGCGCTGGCGCTGCTCGTGCTGTCACTAACGCTGTTCTGATCGGTGAATCATCTGTATCAAATTCATTTTGCAAGTTTTGTAATGCTGCCAATAAGTTTTTGAACGGACCACCGCGCAAGGGGTCATTAGCTGCTCTCAACTCAGATTCGGTGAAAGCTTCCAAGCCTTGTTTTTTGTATACTCGTTCCGCTTCATCAGAAAATAATACGGCATCACCATCAAAGGCAATTTTTAATTGTGGATTTTCACCCGGTGACACACATTTTCCATTACTACTAGATGGTAAAATTGTTGCTGCAGCAAAGCCTGCATTCAACGTAATTGCAACATCATTTGGATCACTGGATAAAAACAAATCAGCACCAAATGGTTCAACATATTCAAATGGGCTTTGACCACCAGTGAAAGCTGCACGAGTAATCGGTAAATTATGTTTTTGAATAGAGTTAAATACACGTAGTCCAGTATCTGCACTATTACGTGATAACAAAATCACTTCAACCCGTTCGCGCTGTGCCCCTATAGAATTAAGATGTAATAGCTTTTCCACTAAAGGAAACGCAACGCCTGGCTCAAGCACTTCATTTTCATGTTGAATTTGATATTGACAATAAGCCTGTACGCCTTTTTCCATATAAATGCGATGACTACTCTCAAGATCAAATAAGGCTCTTGAAGAGATTGCGACAACCAGTTTTTTTGGATCATTGACCATATAAATAGATTAACAGAGAAACCTTGAATTTGATTCTTTTTTGAACAGACTGTAAGGCATTTACATCAGAAAAATATCATATAGAATCAACATCCAAATAATGCCTAGCAATACCATGCTAAAAAACACTGCCGCTGAGCCAATATCTTTGGCAGCACCAGATAATACATGTAACTCATCTCCATACCTATCTATTGCAGCTTCTATCGCTGAATTCAATAACTCTACAATTAATAAAATAAAAATTGGCAGAATCAACAACACTAACTGCACCGCACTTTCAGCAAACAAAAATGCTAACGGCAACAACACGAAAGCTATATAACATTCTTGTCGAAAAGCCGTTTCATTTTGCCAAGCAAATTTCAAACCTTTCATAGAATAACCAAATGCATCAATTATTCGAGCTATTCCTGCTTTTCCTGGTTTCATAATGTTTTGATCGATGTTTTATTTGAACCCACTAGTTCATATATTACAGCATTAATAAGTTTGTTGAAAAAGAGAGAAATATAATAGCAACTACATTAATCAGTCATAGGTTTTAATTCAACTTCCTTTGATACAAAAGCGCTGCAAAAAATTACCGAAAATAAGATAGCGAACAATCAATATATTAATTAAGTCAAAACCCTAAAAAAGAACATCTTAATCACTCTTTTTTTGGCTAGCATTAGTTATAATCAAATTTTATTTTATTAAGCATCTTAAAGGTAAAGCAATGCGTGTAGGTTTTGTTGGTTGGCGGGGTATGGTTGGCTCAGTGTTAATGGGTCGCATGTTAGAAGAAAACGATTTCGCTGATATTGAACCCATTTTCTTCACAACTTCCAATGTAGGTGGTACAGGTCCAAGCATTGGCAAAGATATCCCAAGCCTAAAAAACGCGAACGACATCAAAGAATTGGCTGAAATGGATGTAATCGTCTCTTGCCAAGGCGGCGACTATACAAAATCTGTAATTGGTTCTCTGCGTGAAAACGGTTGGGCTGGTTATTGGATTGATGCTGCGTCAAGCTTGCGTATGCAAGACGATGCGCTAATTGTTCTTGATCCGGTGAATAACGATGTCATTGACAAAGGTTTAGACAACGGCATTAAAAACTTTATTGGTGGCAACTGCACTGTCAGCCTCATGCTGATGGCAATTAGTGGCTTATTAAATGCTGGCAAAGTCGAATGGATTTCTGCCATGACTTACCAAGCTGCTTCAGGTGGTGGAGCACGCCATATGCGCGAATTATTGACGCAAATGGGCGAACTAAAACACTGTGTTGCTGACGAATTAGCTGACCCAGCATCAGCAATTTTGGCTATTGATAAAAAAGTTAGTGAAAAATTTAGCAAGCTTGATGCCAGCCAATTTGGCGTACCTTTAGCAGGCAGCTTAATCCCTTGGATTGATTCTGAACTAGACAATGGTCAAAGTCGTGAGGAATGGAAAGCCAATGCTGAAACCAATAAGATTTTAGGCGGCGTTTCGTACGAATCTGACCAAAGCAAACTGCTCCCAGAAATTCCTGTTGATGGCTTGTGTGTTCGTATTGGCGCAATGCGCTGTCACAGCCAAGCTCTGACAATTAAACTCACTGAAAACCTCAATATTGATGAAATAGAAAAGCTCATCAGTGAGGCGAATGATTGGGTTAAATTAGTACCAAATGGCAAAGAAGCCTCCATGCAAGATCTGACACCGGCAGCTGTAACAGGCAAACTAACCGTGCCGGTTGGCAGAATTCGCAAATTAAATATGGGCGAACAATATATCAGTGCATTCACCTGCGGTGACCAATTGCTTTGGGGGGCTGCAGAACCATTAAGACGAATGCTTAGAATTATCAAAAGCCGAGCTTAATGCTGTCTAGCTTTGCCTCGCTATGGCATGGCCTTTAAGACTAGCATTGATCAACTTATCAAGTAACGCAGGATCACTTTCTGGGCCAACAATTAATATTTTTGAACCCATTGTTGGCCAACCATTATAAGGTCTTATATGCACACTACCATCAGGTAGACGCTCAAAATAAGTGTGATTTTCATCCTCGCCTATTTGAACACAACCTTTAACTCGCATAATGCTTTTAGGGAGTCGCAGACAAATATCCTCGATATAGGTTTTATCAGGCAATTTTGGTAAATCTGCTGAGCAAGAAGACCAATGTGCTTTCTGGTGATCTAGATTTTGCGCTGAATTAATAGATGGAGCAAGTTCTGCAAGAATAGCAATATCTAACTCTTCCGAGGTTTGGATTTTCGCAGTTGGGTTAAGAGCTTTCAATTCCTCAATGACCAAAGATTTTCTTGTTTCAGATACTCCTTTCAGATGCGTTAACACAATCAAAGAAGACACCTGTACTTGATTAGCCTCAAGCTCATTGTGTTCGCCTCTTTGTTGCCAATTCTTGACATCCACAACCGAAATTTGTACTGGTGGTAGAAAGCGATCATCGATACCAACACCGAGAAAACCCATTAACTGACATGCATCCGAAGTGCCATTGGCCTCAATCAAAGTAATGCCATTATCTCGCTCAGGAATAGTATTCACAAAATTCCTCAACTCAGCAATACCACTGCAACAAATGCAACTTCCACTCAATGCTCTGATCCATTCAGGCTCAACTTGATCGCTTAGTTGCTGAACATCCAATTGCGCATTTTCATAATCATTGAGAATCACAAATGGATTCCAGCCACTATTACCATAGTTTGAGATCAATTTTTTTAGTAACGTAGTTTTACCAGCGCCTAAAAAGCCCACGATTGCCAGAATCGGTTCCAATGGAATGCTTTGTTCTAAAAATTCTTTTTTCATTTAACTATTTAGGCATGTTGATATAAATAACATGACATCAATAATCGCACATTGTTAATCACTTTATCAATTGCCTTTGAATTTTGTTTCTCTATAGGAATTGTAGAAAATTTACTGTGATTTTTTCTTATACTGAATCCCAATTGGATTAAGTCCAAAGCCTGTTTTTTTGATGTCATTACGAACATTTTTGAGTTTTCGTCGATCTGAGAATGGACCCATTTTTAGGCGAAACTTTCCGTTTGTGTTTTCAACCTTGGTTTCGAAACCTTTCAGAGCTAGTTTAGCTCTCAAAGAATCAGCCGCTGATTTACTGGAAAGCGTTGCAATCTGCATGATATAAAAATATTGCTGGCGCTGACGATCAGTTTGTTCAACTGAAAAATCTTCAGGCAACACGCGATCACGAGTTCCTTCAAGGACATCATAGAATTCAAAGTTCTTTTGGGTTCGAACAGGAAAATTTTGCTGATTCAAATCTTCTTGGCTTGTCTTGTTCGATTGCGACCATTGATAGTTCTTTAAACCATGGCCTAAATTACCGTAATTGAAGAAATAACCTGCAGCAATTGCACCAATCACAAAGCCCGACGTCAACACAATTAATAGCAAACCCCATGGCATGCTGCTACGTGTTTTTTTCTTTTTACTACTTTGCTGCGATCGACGCGCGGATTGTCTTGCTTGAGCCATGTTTTGAAATCTAATCCCAGAGTTAGTCTTACATTTTTTCAGGTGCGCTAACACCAATTAATGTCAAACCATTTCTTAACACTTGTTGAGTTGCAGTTAACAGAGCCATGCGCTGGTTTCTAAGTTCTTCTTCGCTATCCAAAAATTTACAGGCGTTGTAGTAGCTGTGAAGTGCATTGGCAAGATCACGCAAATAATAGGTTATTTGATGTGGCTCATACGCTTTGGCAGCTGTTTGCACCATTTCCGGAAACTTAGCTAAAGCTGTAAGCAAATTTTCTTCAGTTTCGGAGGTTAATAAGCCATAGTTTTGTACTTCACCAATCACAATTCCTCGAACAGCCGTTGCATTAAAAACTTGGCAAATACGCGCATGCGCATATTGCACATAATAAACTGGATTGTCGTTGCTTTGTGATTTAGCCAAGTCTAAATCAAAGTCCATATGCTGCTCAGGTTTGCGCTGTACATAATAAAATCGCGCCGCATCATTACCGACTTCTTCACGCAGTTCTGCCAGTTTGACAAACTCACCACTTCGAGTCGACATCGGCACTTTTTCACCGCCACGATATAAAATGGCAAATTGAACCAACAATACTTTAAGACGATTTGCGTCTTGACCCAAGGCTTGCAAAGCCGCTTTAACACGCGGCACATAACCATGATGGTCTGCACCCCAAATATCGATACATGTATCAAAACCACGTTCAAGCTTGTTCAGATGATAAGCAATGTCGGAAGCAAAATACGTTGGTGCGCCATTATCACGCAAAACCACACGATCTTTTTCATCACCAAATTCGGTGGATTTAAACCACCATGCACCATTGTCTTGGTATAAATAATCAATGGTTTTAAGTTTTTCAATAGCTCGCATGACTTGATCTGGATTGCTAAACAATGAACGCTCAGAAAACCATTCATCATAATTCACTTTAAAGCCTGCTAAGTCTTCGCGAATATCCGTCAAGATGGTTTGCAAAGCTAGCTGAAAAAAATCTTCATAGCTGTCTTCACCAAGTGTTTCTTTTGCCAAGGCAATCAATGCATCCAACGCAGCCTCTGGCTCAAGACCGGCGGTTGCAGCGTTTAATATTTCATTGCTGACTACATATTTTTCAGCAAATTTTTCAAACTGCTGTTTACCCATGTCAGCAACATAATCACCTTGATAACAATTCTCAGGAAAAGCCAGCTCAACAATAGCGGCTTGCAAATAACGAAGCCAAACCGAAGTCGCCAAAATATCCATTTGCCTGCCAGCATCGTTTACATAATATTCTTTATGAACATCATAACCCGCAGCAGTTAGCAAACGACTCAGCGCATCGCCATAGGCAGCGCCGCGGCCATGCCCAACATGTAAAGGTCCAGTTGGATTGGCAGAAACAAATTCTAATAAAATACGATGGTTTTGGCTGTTTTTATCCGCTAAACCATAAGTTTCTCGCGCTTGTTTGATAATATCAATGACCGCAAACTTAGCGTCATCCGCAACAAATAAATTAATGAATCCTGGTCCAGCAATCTCTGCTTTTTGGATCAATGTAGAATCTGGCAAAGCATCAATAATTTTTTGTGCTAATTCACGCGGGTTCATTTTGGCAGCTTTTGCCAACATCAAGGCCACATTGGTAGCAAAATCACCATGTTCTTTTTGCTTGGAGCGATCAAAAATTAATTTAACTACTTGATCAGATGCAATCACCCCATCCATTTTGAGTCGGGCTATGGCTTGTTCGAAAATGTGTTGTAAATCTTGCTTCACGATTCTATGGATGTATAAGTCAATATTGGCTGGGGATTTTACCGCTATTAGTTTAAGAAAAGTAGGCGCAATGTTTAATAAAGATCAATTGGATCAACATCAAGCGACCAACGAATTGAACTTTGCTGTTTATTATTGCTAATAAGGCTCAACAAACTATGTTGAAATTGATGTAAATCGGCTCGAGATTGCGAATGCATCATTAATTGCGCACGATATCGACCCGCACGTTTTTCCATCGGTGCTGGTACTGCATCGGAAACAAACACCCCGTCAGGTTGGGCGATCTGTTGTTTGCACCAACGCAGAAAATCTAAGCCTTGTTTAGCATAATGAGATTCTGCTCGAAGCAGTGAAATATAACCAATCGGTGGATATTTAAGCATGCGACGATTTTCAATCTCTTGCTGAGCAAAAGCTGCATAGTCTTGCGCTAGTAATTGATGATAAAATTCATGGTCAGGAAATTGCGTTTGAATATACACCTCGCCTTTTTGGTGGCGACCTGCTCTGCCGCTAATCTGCAATAATTGTTGATAGAGTTTTTCTTGGCTGCGGAAGTCTAAAGCAAATAAACCTTGATCAGCATCCAAAATTCCTACTAAAGTGACTTTGGGAAAGTCATGCCCTTTAGTCAGCATTTGCGTGCCAATAATAATATCAACCTCACCAGATTTAATTCTACTTAGCTCTTTTTCAAGCGCTGTTTTTGTAGTTATAACATCTCGATCTAATCTGGTTATCACCGCTTCAGGGAAATGTTGACGCAATGCTTCTTCAGCACGTTGCGTGCCTGCGCCCAATGGCATAACCGTTGGTTGATGACAAGCGCCACATTGATTGAATTGAGTATGCGAAGTGCCAGCTTGATAGCCGCAATGATGACAACGCACTCTTTTAATCGCGCCGCTGCTAGGGTCAATATGTGCTGTGACTCGCGCATCACACCGCGGGCATTGAGCAGTCCAACCGCATTCAGTACAGTAGAGCGTTGGCGAAAAACCTCGACGATTGATAAATAAAATTGTTTGCTGGTTTTTATCTAAGCGCTTTTTGATTTGTTTCAACAAACTTGTTGAAAGACCATTCTCCAAGCTCTCAACTGGATTACTACAGTCAATCAAATGCATTTCAGGTAAACTGGTTCCCGTTGCGCGTTGCTCCAAAGTGCTCAGTGTAAATTTGCCTTGCGCAACATTGTGCAGAGCTTCCAAAGAAGGTGTCGCCGACCCAAGAACTATAGGAATATCATGTTGTTTAGCACGCATGATCGCGACATCTCTGGCGTGATAGCGTACACCATCTTGTTGTTTAAATGAACTATCGTGCTCTTCATCAACAATAATAATGCGCAGATTTTTAAAAACAGTGAACACACTAGCTCGTGTTCCAAGCACAATATCAACTTCGCCATTTTTTGCCGCCCACCATGCTTTATGTCGCTGTGCATCATTCATACTGGAATGCACCACTGCTACGGATTTATTCAACCGTTGTCGCACACGTTCAACAAATTGCGGGGTCAAAGAAATCTCTGGCACCAATAACAATGCTTGATGGCCCGCGGATAAATGCTTTTCTACAATGCTGAGATAAACTTCAGTTTTACCACTGCCGGTGATTCCATGTATCAAATGACTTGCAAACTTCTCCTCAACACTGGCCACTATTTTTCGCTGCTCAGCATTTAATGTTAATTGCTGATCTAGAGGCTTAGGAGCATATTCGGAAAAACTAAGAATATTCGTTGTTTTGATCAAACCTTTGTTCGATATAGCTTTCATTGCAGGACGCCACTGTTTGAAATGTTCATTTAATTGCAATGCATTTACTGATCGTTTTTGCTGTAAAAATTCAAACAATGCTCGTTGAGCAAAAGCTCGACCAAAATCTTCGGAAACAATACGTTCAGCAGCCTTGTTTAATTGCCAATGTTGTTCGCCAATAGGTTTGCTTGGCTCTACTTTGCGAAGCTTTACTGGCAAAATTAATTCATACACCATGCCAATCGGTACTAAATAATAACTAGCAATCCATTGAGCTAAATCCATTAAATCTCGTGGGATAAAATCAGAGTCTAGAACTTCAGAAATAAACTTAAGCTTGCTGAATTTGACTTTAGTATCATTTGACTCAACTTTATCAACAATTACGCCCACTAACTGCCGCCGTGCGAATGGTATTAACACTCGCGCTCCAATTTTTAATATTTCTGCACTTCTATAATCAAATAAACGAAAAATTGGGACAGGTACTGCAACTCGTACGATGTTGAAATTTTCGTTTGTGTCATTTTTTTTGTTTTTGCGTGTGACAGACATATTAACGAATTATTGCATATTCTGAGTTTATTAGAATAATTGAAATTTGCCTGTGGATAACTTTGTTAATAACTTGTCTACCATTATTAGCAAAGTCTTGACAAGTATTTTTTAAAGTTTTATAAAATTAAATAAAAATGAATATTTTATATATAAATCAATACTTTAAATTGATTTAATGAGCTGCATTGTGTTGAAGTATTATAAAAATGTAATTTTTCATCTAGCTATATCCTGAATCTTAACTTGTGTATAAGTAAACTCTAATTTTGACTGAATGAAAAATAAAATATCAATAACTTAGCAAGGTCTTTTAGAAAGAAAGGTCTCAGTTATGCAGTAAATTCATAAAATTTTACTTGAAAAAAGAAGTATAAGTTTCTCGATTATGACTTTTTAACATAGTTGAGTTCACTGCTATTGGTGCTTAGACAAAATGTTGTTACAATCCCGCAAAATTATATTCTATTGACTATAACTAATATTCTATTGACTATGAACTATATAGGGGTTCGTTAAAAATGAGCGCACAAAATTTGACTAAACACGGTCTAAAAAATCTTAAAAAAGTAAACTGGTGTCTTGATACTGAAGAACTCTATTCTCATGTATTAGATCGTGATGAAGGTAAATTATCTAGGTACGAATCTATTGTTGTTACAACTGGCGATAAAACGGGTCGATCTGCTAACGACAAATTTACTGTTCAAGACACAACAACACAAGACATGTGGTGGGGGAAAATTAATGTACCTTTCGATAGCAACAAATTTGAAAAGCTTCATCAAAAAGTCATTAATTATCTAGATGGCAAAGAAGTTTATGTTCAGAACTGTTATGCAGGTGCAGACAAAAAGAATCGCCTGCCAGTTCGAGTTATCAATGAGTTAGCATGGCACAGCATCTTTGCTCGTAATATGTTCATTCCTGCCACCGCTGAAGAATTACTTGAACATAATCCAGAATTCACCGTAATCAATGTGCCTGGTTGCCTCGCTGACCCAGAAATAGACGGCACTAATTCAGGTACATTCGTGATTGCTGACATGACGCGCAAATTGATCTTGATTGGCGGCACACAATACGCAGGCGAAACAAAAAAATCTATTTTCTGCGTTATGAACTATTTGTTACCAAAGCGCGGCATCATGCCAATGCACAGTTCAGCTAATATTGGGGCCAATGGTGAAAGCGCAGTTTTCTTTGGTTTAAGCGGTACAGGTAAAACAACTCTATCAGCTGATGCCTCGCGCACATTAATCGGCGATGATGAGCATGGCTGGAGTGACGAAGGTTTATTTAATTTTGAAGGCGGTTGCTATGCAAAAGCAATCAACTTATCTGCTGAAGCTGAGCCAGAAATTTTTGCTACCACACAAAATCGCGGCACAATTTTAGAAAACGTTGTGATGACAAACGACGGTGACTTTGATTTCTTTGATAATAGTTTGGCAGAAAACACTCGTGTTTCTTATCCAATCTCACAAATTCCAAATGCTAGTGAAACTGGCGTTGGCGGTCACCCGAAGAATGTAATTTTCCTAACTTGTGATGCATTTGGTGTTCTCCCACCCGTTGCAAAATTAACAGCAGATCAAGCGATGTATCATTTCATCAATGGTTATACGGCTAAAGTTGCTGGGACTGAATTAGGTGTCACTGAACCTACACCTAATTTCTCACCATGCTATGGCGGCCCTTTCATGCCACTGCACCCAAGCAAATATGCTGAGTTATTAGGTGAAAAAATTGCTAAACATGAAGTAAATGTATGGATGGTGAATACTGGTTGGACTGGTGGTCCTTATGGAGAAGGTGAACGTATGTCTATCAAACACACGCGTGCAATGATCAATGCAATTTTAGATGGTGAACTAGTGCATGTCGAAACCGAAGTGCATCCTATCTTTCAAGTCGCTGTACCTGTTTCTTGCCCTAATGTTCCAACGGAAGTACTTAACCCTCGAAACACATGGGAAGATAAATCAGCATATGACGAAAAAGCGAACATGCTTGCTAACAAGTTTACAGATAATTTCGAACAATATGCTGATGGGTGCTCTGAAAATATCTGTAATGCAGGTCCAAAAGCTATCTAAATCAATAGTTACTTTTGCACAAAAAAGGCGGTCGTTAATGACCGCCTTTTTTATTTTCTATATCAAAGTAACGCGTTACACTTCACATTATGTTTTATTTACTCTTTGTTCTTATCTTTTTAATTGGCTTTTATTTCATCCTTTATAAAGCCAGACCCGCTAGCAATCAGCAAGGCAAATCGATCAAACCACCCAAAACAGGATTTGCTGCACAACAATCAAATGAGATAATAGTCGGCACTTACAATGTCCAAACTGGGAAAAATGCTCATGCTGAACGAGATATTTTACGCAGTGCTGATATTATTCAAAATGCTGATATTGTCGGTATTCAAGAGGTTTATGCTGCAACTTTCTTAGGTGGAAAAAACCAAGCACAACAATTAGCTGAACATGGTGATTTCGGCTGGCTATTTGCCGCGACTAGACGACGTTGGCTTCGAGAACATCGAGGTAACGCCTTATTAAGTAAGTTACCTGTTAAACGTTGGTCTATCGAAATGCTTCCCGACCAAACGGGCAAACAATTTCGTAATTTAACTACCGCTTTTATAGATTTTAATGGACAAGAAATTGCAGTTTTAGTTACACACTTGCATACGAAAAAAGGTAAAACAGATCAACTTCAAATTGTATTAGAGAAATTTAAACAATATGACATAGCAATTTTGCTGGGTGATTTTAATACTACTAACGAAAACTCATTAATCAAAACATTTTTATCTGAAAGTATGCACCTGGATGCTTTTGCTCTTGCCATGCCTGATATGGATTTACAAAACCGCATTGATTGGATATTAACCAAAGGTTTCAAAGTCGAAGGTGGAAGCTATGAAGCTATTGGTGTTTCTGACCACCCTTACTACCAAGTTCGATTATCGCTCAAAAAAAATGTAACAAGCTTTAACCTTCGATATAGCAACCACTCTTGATTACTGGAATAAAAATCGTTAACTTGTGATTTCTAAATAATCAAAATAAAGCAGTTAATAAGAGGAATAACATGTTAAAAGAATTTAAAGAATTTGCACTTAAGGGCAACTTTTTCGATATGGCAGTTGGTATTGTCATTGGTGCATCATTCAGCACAATCGTAAAATCATTAGTTGACGATATCATTATGCCAATAGTTGGCGTCTTCAGTGGCGGCATCGACTTCAAAGAAAAATTCATTAATTTAAGTGATGGTGATTTTGAAACATTAGCTGCTGCTAAAGAAGCAGGCGCAGCAGTGATCACCTATGGTAACTTTATCAGCGCGATAATTACTTTTCTTATTGTTGCATTTGTACTATTTATGATTGTCAAAGGCATGAATAAAGCAATGGCTCAAATGAAAGAAGAAGAAGAGGCTGCTCCAGCCGAACCTTCAGATGAAGTGAAGCTACTTACTGAAATACGTGACTCACTTTCGAAATAAGCAAGAATCGAAACTTAAACAAAAAAACCGACTTTTTAGTCGGTTTTTTTTGTTTAGTTAATTTGTTCTTGGTGTTTCTTGAATGCCTTCTGCGGATAAAGACAATTGATCTGTCCGAGCTTTTTCAGCAACTTGCGGCAAACTAGGTCGTAATTTTTTAATGACTTTTTCAGCGGTTGCTCGATAGCCTGTCAATTTTCCACCAAATATCGATAACACCGTAGGTTCTTTATCATTATCTGTTGGCAACTGTGTTTCGCGGCTTCGTTTGAATGCCACACCAGTCGCTGCTGGCAAAACCCTCAGGCCAGCCCAACGATCAAGCACAGTACAATCTCGATCAGGGAAATATTGCTGGTAAACTTTTAACAAATATTCAACTGCTTCATCACGAGAACGGACTTTGTGCGGGTCGCCTTTATAGTTAAATTCAGTTGTGCCAACCAATGTACGGCCATGCCAAGGCATAGCAAATACAGCTCGCTTATCTTCTGGCACTTCCATGTAATAACAGCCTTGATTTAATTCGTCAGGCAACTCAATGTGCGTGCCTTGTACTTTATCAATCGCAAACTCAGGCAAGCCTCCTGTAATATCAGCCAACAAATCAGCAGCCCAAGGACCTGCAGCATTCACTAATGTGCGTGTTTTGAATTGCTGTTTCTGGCTACCTTCAGAATATTCAACCAATAAACCACCTTGAACTCGTTTAGCCTTTTTAAATTTTGCCGGGCATAATAATTCTGCACCTAGTTCTTTGGCTGAATTCATAACTGCTTGAGTCAATTTTGCATCATCTGTTTGAGCATCAGAATATTGCAGAACTGCATCAAGTGCATTGCAATTTAAACCATCTAAGGTCTCCCACTTATTTTTAGGTATACGGTGAAAAAACGTGTTTTTATTACCGCCTGCCAAGACCGTATAAGCCAACAAGCCCATGCCAATAAACCATGGTCTACGACTGGTATTTTCATAAACTGGAATATAAAACTTTTGTCGTTTAACCAAATCTGGAGCCAGCTTTAACAATAATTCGCGTTCTTTTAAGCTCTCACGAACCAAACCAAATTCAAAATTCTCTAAATAACGCAAGCCACCATGAATTAGCTTACTTGACCATCGCGAAGTGCCATAAGCCAAATGCTGTTGCTCTAACAATACAACACGATATCCAGCGGCCGCGGCTGCTTGTGCAACACCGACACCATGAATGCCGCCACCAATAACAGTCACATCAAAATCAATATTGAGTCCAGCATCGCTTGTTGAAACTTTAGTCATTGGCAAACCTCTTTTTATTATGAGCTTTCAATATATCTGCTATCTCGTTAGTCTCAATGAATTCCAAACCTTTGTCTATCCAGCCCGGCACTTCATCAACATCGTCAACATTATAATTTGCCCAATGCCATAATTTTTCATCTTCACCTTGCCACCAATCATCTGGATTTTCAGGCATGATATTTTTATTACTAAATAAAAAATCTGGTTGCATATTTTTAGCCTTTTCCGCAACAGCGTCACTCCATTCTGGAATAACCCAGCCATTGAGTAGCTTATATTTCTGTTTTGCATGGTCAACAATATAAGGGTCAAACGAAATGATGATGCATTGTTTTTTGACTTTTTTTATCGCTTGAAATACTGCTTCCATAGTTTGTTGAATTCCAAATTTTTCGAGACTATGTTCTTTGATTTCAACAAACATTTTGACATCTTTATGATTTTTCATCCAAGTACATAACTCTTTAAGCGTACAAAGAGGATTACCAATAAATGTCTCGGCAAATTTTTCGGGATAATAAGCACTGAATTTTCGTAAGGATTTAGCTGTAACTGATCGAATATCTTTGTTTAAGCCTGTCATTCGTAACAAATTATCATCATGATGCACAATTGGCACTAAATCACTACTTAGTTGAATGTCACATTCCATCCAACGTGCGCCATGCGCATAAGCTGCTTGATACGCGAGCAAAGTGTTTTCAGGGAACTTCCCTGAATATCCCCTATGTGCAATTATTGTTACTGACTCTTTCATATAGACTCTGTTTTGCCAAAAATAAATTACGCTATAGTACTGACTTTTTCTTCGCCCAACCACCAATCACTGATAATTTTTGCCACTGTCGGCTCGACTAAATAGCCATATGAACTATGAAAGTTATAACCTTCGTTGTTGCGATACCAACTAAATACTTTGTCTGTATGGTCTACAATGTCATCTGTTAATTTTGCAGATTTCATCAAGGCAAAATCATTTGCCAACGTTGTATCAACTGAAACAAGATCGCCACGAGCACAAACATTATGCCAAGTACCAATATTGGCAGGCATCTTTTTAGGTTCAACGTGACTAAAGCTCACCAACCGTTCTTGGGTGTAGCGTAAACCTAATGGACTGCCAAGCGTTAAAAATGTATCAATCAACTTACCTGGTGTACCAAGTTGTTGTAAATTAAATAACGTGTCAAAAGAAATAATTGAGCCCATGCTATGGCCAATTAATAAGATTTTGCAGTTCTTGGTGCAATCTAGAATACCTTCCATCAAAAACTGTCTAACTTCGTCAGCAATGCCATCAACGTTATCAAAATATCGTTCAGTATCATGAATCATTGCTTTGACATGTTCATCAGCTAATATATCAATCAGCCACGGATATTTATCGCCTATTTTATAAATTAAGCGGGAAGCGGCAATTCTCCATGTAGTTGCAAACACACGGTCTTTAGCGGTTGCCCTATTTTTTCGACAAACTTGGTCAATGCTGTCAAGCAATGGCGTAAAATCAAGATGCTCTTTATAAAACGTGTAATTCCAAGAACACAACTCGAAGGCATCCTGATCGAGCATTTCTTGCGCTGCTTGTGGCGATTGCCTCGAAACTCCTTCTAACAAACAACGCCTTAAATAATTTATATGTTTTTCTGGCTCAGGCTTTGGATTTTTCCCAGGCACAAACAGTATTTTTTTTCTCATTTTAAACCGATTTAAACCAATAGGGTTGCTTTATAATCAACTAATTCGTTAATCATACCATTTGCCCTCCACTACAAATCAAGCACCAATATGCCAAATAGCAGTCAAGATTATCACCAGCTCAGTCCTGCAACAGTGCTTGACGCTGTCGAAAGTGTTGGCCTGATGTGTGATGGTCGATTACAAGCATTGAATAGCTTTGAAAACCGCGTGTATTTGTTGGGCTTGGAAGATGGATCTGAAATCATTGCCAAATTCTATCGCCCTGAACGCTGGACAGATGCACAAATTCTTGAAGAACATGAATTCAGTCTTGAATTAGCTGGAAACGATATTCCAGTTGTGACAGCAATATACTTTTCCGAACAACAGCTGTTCAATTTCAATAACTTCAGATTTAGCTTGTTTCCCAAAAAAGGTGGCCGCGCTATAGATATTGAAAACTTTGATGTTCTTGAACAAATGGGTAGGTTTTTAGGTCGTCTACATCAAGTGGGTAAAATCAAACCTTTCACATATAGACCTGCCTTAACAATTGAAAGTTATGGCATTAAGGCACGGGAATACATCATCAAAAATAACTTTATCCCACCCGAGTTAGTTACAGCCTATGAGAGTTTAACCTCAGATCTTATCAATCAAATTCAGCTAATTTATCAGCAATCAGGCGATATTGAGTTGATCAGAACACACTGTGATTTCCATCAAGGTAATATTCTTTGGACCGACGAAACCGCACATATTGTGGACTTCGATGATTGTCGTTCAGCACCCGCCATCCAAGATATTTGGATGACGCTTAGTGGTGACCGCAGTAATATGACAGCTAGTTTGGATGCCGTGCTTGAAGGGTACTCTCAATTCTGCGAATTCAATCACAAAGAATTGGGTTTGATTGAAGCTCTACGAACACTTAGACTGATGCATTATTACGCTTGGTTGGCAAAACGTTGGACAGATCCTGCATTCAAATTGGCATTTCCTTGGTTTAATACGCAACGTTGTTGGGAAGATCATATTCTAAATTTGCGTGAACAAGCAGCCGCCATGAATGAACCGCCACTGACATTGTTTTAGCCGAAATAAATAAAGAATTATTCAGGAATATTAATATATCTTTCAATTTGATCGTCGTTTTCTTTCACGCTGCCGCGATATAAACGACCCAGCAAGTCATAGACAGCTCCATTGTTAGGATTAATAAACCCGCCTAGCCATACAGTTTCTATCGGTAAAATATCAGGCTTAGTGTTCACATAAACAAACAATACACCCTGCTTTGTAGTTTCTGCTTTGATAAAACATAGCGGCTGTTTTATTTCACAACCGCCTTCAGCGTGAACAAATTGGTTATTTTTTTGAAGCTTTTGACGTTGTTGTTGGTCCAAACGAGTTACCCACGAACGTTGTCCAGAATATCTAATCATGGTGGTTATACCAAGTTCTAGTTTAGAAATGTCCTCATCTATGCCGTGCGGGCTCCAAGCCATGCCTCGAAACAAAATGAACAAAAAACTCACCAGAAACAACACGGCAAAGCTAGTAGTAATTCTCAGTAACCAAATTCTTTTGTTGAGTTTTATAGGGGACATATTTCTAGTGAGCTAATATATGTTCATTTATTTTCAAATGTATACGAATATTCCTTAATATAGAAATAAGCGTATCTTGTTCCTTTTGCGATATTAAATCCATCAAGTGTAATTTAGAAGCGCCTTCTAACTTTATCATTTTGAAATTAAGCAACTTATTTGCCGATAAAAGAATACGGATTCTCAAGACTTTAAGAAAAATAATAAACGAGAATTTAATTTGCCTTGCCTGACATAGGATCTTAATATGTCATACAACAAACTCTGTCTACCTACTTGGTTTCACTTTTTGTTATCATAATATGAAACTATAGGCTGATAACAAAATATAGCATTAAGAAAAATGAAAGCTGAAAACTTTACTATTAAACCCATCTTGAAAGATATGGTCTTATCTAAACTGATTAGTTCGGATGAGGCAACACGCATTTTTTCAAACTTTAAAGATGATGAGAAAAAGCATTTAAACCCACTTGTCGCCATCAGCACTACCATTCCTTCATCAAAAAAAGATGCTAACAAAAAACTCAGTTTATCCGATTTATGCCAGTGGGCTGCCAAAGAAACTGGATTAGATTATTACCATATTGACCCTTTAAAAATAGACGTTGGGCCATTGATGGAAATTATCTCTTATGACTATTCTGAACAAAATGGCATTCTGCCCATTAAAGTTTCAGGCAATAGTGTTGTTTTTGCTACCTCCAAACCGCAAACAATTAAATGGCATAACGAGCTTGAACAATTATTAAATCGTGAAGTTAGTTTTGTTTTTGCAAATCCAAAAGATATAGATCGCTTTCGCAGTGAATTTTATGCGCTGGCTCAATCAATTGCTAAATCTAAAGGCACAGAATCAACAACCGATATTAGCAGCAGCCTTGATCAATTGGTTGACCTTGGGAGAACGGGGCAACTAGATGCCGAACACCATCATGTTATTCAAATCGTGGATTGGCTACTGCAATACGCTTTTGATCAGCGGGCCAGTGATATTCATTTAGAACCACGCAAAGAACGCGGTGAAATTCGTTTTCGTATCGATGGCGTTTTACAACATGTCTATCAAGTGCCTCCCAATGTAATGCTAGCGATGACCAGCCGTTTGAAAACCTTAGGAAAAATGGATATTTCGGAACGTCGCCGCCCACTAGATGGCCGTCTAAAAACACGTAATCCCGATGGCAATGAAATCGAATTACGTTTATCGACCATTCCAACCGCGCAAGGCGAAAAAATGGTCATGCGTATTTTCGACCCTGAAGTATTAAAACGCAATTTTGCTGATCTTGGGATTACCCAACGAGAATTAGATATTTGGGGAAAGCTGACTAAACGCACCCACGGCATTGTACTTGTTACTGGACCAACAGGTTCGGGTAAAACCACCACACTGTATTCAACTTTACGCAAACTTGCCACTAATGAAACCAATGTTTGTACTATCGAGGACCCGATAGAAATGGTCGAGCCGAAATTCAATCAAATGCAAGTTCATCATGCTATTGGGTTAGATTTCGCAACAGGTGTCAGAGCCTTATTAAGACAAGATCCTGACATTATCATGGTCGGGGAAATTCGTGATCTTGAAACTGCTGAAATGGCCATTCAAGCTTCCTTGACTGGCCACTTAGTGTTAGCAACTTTACACACCAATGATGCCTGTTCTGCAATAATTCGTTTGCAAGAACTCGGTATTCCTGGCTATTTGATTAATGCTTCAGTTCTTGGTGTTATGGCACAACGTTTGGTAAGAAAATTATGTTCTAATTGCAAAAAGCCAGCACAGGTTGATACAGATATATGGCAACAGGCAATTTCTGGCTGGAAAATTGAACCATCAAATTATCATCATGCTGAAGGCTGCCTAGAATGTCGCCAAACAGGTTATCAAGGCCGAGTTGGTCTCTATGAAATGATGGAATTTAGCTCAGAATGCAAAACCTTAATCGACAGAGGTACTAGCCTTGAAGAGCTACAAGCGCAATCTATCAAAGATGGTTGTATTCCGCTGAAAGCTGCTGGTTTACACAAAGTTGCTCAAGGCTTAACTAGTTTGGATGAAGTGTTCCGAGTAGCGCCTATCTAAAATTACAAGCCTAAATATTCTTATTAATAAATTTTTCAATATTATCTATAACTTCCTGGGTGTAACTGTGGTGTGGAGAATGACCTACATCTGGTAAATCAGTCCAATCAGCAGATTGTAGTTCATAGCTCAATTTTTCTGAATGCAGCCATGAGATGACTACAGTATCTTCAGTTCCTGAGATGATTTTAACTGGCGTTTGAATAGAACGATAAGCACGGCCCGCTCTTGCAACATATTCACACAATAAGCGTTGATCGCGGAAATTATCCAACATCACTCTTGGACGAAAAAATAAATCCAACGCAGTTTTATCACGATAGTCTGTTGGCACGGGTTCAGGATGAAATAAGCGCTTTAAACCCGATGAAGTACTAAAGTATCCTAAAATCGGCAACCATGTGTAACTGAAAATCTCTTTTAGAATTGGCAATCTATCAAGATAGTTATACCAAGTTACCCCATTTGGCCACGGATGAGAAACAGGAGACAACAAAATAGCTAGTGAAATTTCTCGATCATGGTGCAATAAATAATCGAGCACAATTGGCCCGGCTAAAGAATGACCTAATATAATTGGATTTTGAATATTTAAAGTCTCAATACCGCTGCGAATAATTTCCATTTGCTCTTTTGGAGAACACCACATCGCACTATCGCCATGCCGAGGACGCTCCGAATAGCCAAACCCTGGCCGATCGAATGCCACCACACGAAATTTTTCACTCAAAGATGCAAAAAGTGATGTTTTAAAATCAATTAAATTGCCCGTAGCCCCATGTATTAGGATAATTGTCGGTTGATTGGTGTCTTTATGACGCGCTAACTGATACTGCAAGCTATCTAAGTAATGCAGACGAATGAGTTTGCCTTGATAATCTACTCGAATAAATTGACCAACAGGCGGGTATTTTGCTTGAACAAACCAAGCTAAAACAACGCTAGCGATTGCGCCAATAAGAAAAAAAATTATCAGTGTAATCACAAGCTAGCGTCAAACTACCTAAACCTCAAAATCATTAGCCAATTTTTTATCCACTAACTGACCTTTAATTCGCGCATATTTTGGCATGCCATTTTCATATTCTGGATAATCTTCGCCCGTGATCAACGGCAAAAGGTAATCGCGACAAGATTGGGTAATGCCAAAACCGTCTTCACTAATAAAGTCTTCAGGCATCATTTTTTCAACATTGGCAACATTTGTTAATGCGGTTTCACCAATCTGCCACTCATAAGGATTATTTGAAACGCGATCTATCGTCATCATAATACCGCTTTTGCCTGCATCCGCGGCTTCAGCCGCTGCTTTACCAACCGCATAAGCTTGATCAACATCTGATTTAGACGCCAAATGTCTTGCTGCGCGCTGTAAATAATCCGCGATGGCGTAATGGTATTTCAAACCAAGTTCCGCTCGAACAATGCTAGCAATTTCTTGAGCGCAGCCGCCTAATTGAGCATGTCCAAAGGCATCCTTAAGACCAGTATCTGATAAAAATTTACCATCGGATGTTTTAACTCCTTCAGAAACTACTACGCTGACATAACCATACTTATCGACCTTTTCTTGTATTTTCTGCAAAAATTTTACTTGATCGAAAACGATTTCAGGAAACAAAATAATTAATGGAATATCATTATTTTCATCAGCAGCAAGACCACCCGCAGCAGCAATCCAGCCCGCATGGCGACCCATCACTTCGACAATAAATACTTTGGTTGAACTTTCGTACATGCTCTCTACATCAAAACTTGCTTCGCGAGTCGACACAGCAATATATTTTGCTACTGAGCCAAAACCAGGGCAGTTATCAGTAACCGGCAAATCATTATCAACAGTTTTGGGAATATGAATGGCCTGAATTGGAAAGCCCATTTGCTCAGATAGTTGGGAAACCTTCAAACAGGTATCCGCAGAGTCGCCACCGCCATTGTAGAAGAAATAACCAATATCATGTGCTTTGAATACTTCAATCAAACGCTCATATTCAGCGCGATTTTCTTCCAAACTTTTCAATTTATAGCGACATGAACCAAACGCCCCAGATGGAGTATGCTTTAAAGCGGCAATAGTGGCATCACTTTCGAAACTAACATCAATTAATTCTTCTCTTAATGCGCCAATAATGCCATTGCGACCTGCATAGACTTTATTAATCTTATCCGATTGTTGTGCTGCTTGAATCAAACCACAAGCAGAGGCATTAATAACGGCAGTGACCCCACCAGACTGAGCATAAAAAGCGTTTTTTTTCATAATTTAGGAATAGGAAATAGTTTTTGAAATTTTTTGGCATTCAGGCGGTAATATAAAACTAATTTGTCTTAAAATACAACCTATCACGCGTATATTATCCACGTAAGTTATTAGTTGCGAATGTCTTTAACTATTAGATAACACATTTTCCAATTTCCTTAGAACTACAATACTTTTATTAAATAAGCATTCTCACTTTTCCTAAGATTTAATTATGTTCTAATACTACGACATCGCCTTTTGCATATTGTGTTTTGTTAATCATGAAACACAAAACAAAATTTCCACCGTTAGATGTGTTCTTTCAAATATAATTAAACTAACTCCAGCATGTAAATATTTAAAGTTCGTTTGAAAAAATTTATCGTTAAATTTTTCCGTTTTACTATTAAATGGTCGTTTATCGGCCTTGTAATTCTATGCATTCTCAGTGCTGGCTTAGTGGGCGGGTTGCGTTGGATTGACCCTCCAACCACTCAATTTATTTTGCAATATGAGCAATCTGCCAAGCGCAGTGCTAAGCGCGAATGGATGAATTTCGAGGACATTGCTTGGCATATGCCACTAGCAGTCATTGCATCTGAGGATCAACAGTTTCCTCAGCATCAGGGCTTTGATTGGGTTCAAATTCGCAAAGCAGTCGAAGATTTTAAAGCGGGTAAATCTCTGCGCGGTGCTAGTACTATTAGCCAGCAAACTATTAAAAATTTATTTTTGACCTCTGAAAAAACATTTTTCAGAAAAAGTATCGAAGCCTGGTTAACTTTCTGGCTTGAGCTGACTATACCAAAAAAAAGAATTTTAGAAATCTATCTTAATATAGCTCAATTTGGTAAATCTACGTTTGGTGTCAACGCCGCTGCAAAACATTATTATGGAGTTACTGCCAAGCAGATCAATCCGGCACAATCACGGCTGCTCACCACTTGTTTGCCTGCTCCATCTAGGTGCAACCCTCTCAAGCCAAGTGCACATACCTTGAAAAAAACCGCATGGATTGAAACATCTATGCGAAATCTGGGCGGTAAACGTGTAATTGACCAGTTATAATAACTCCCTCTCAAATGTAAAAACTCCGATGACACAGCAATTTCGACAATTTCCAACAACGCGTATGCGCCGAATTCGCCGCAAAGAATTTTCTAGGCGTTTATGCAGAGAAAGTAATTTAAGTGCAGATGATTTAATCTGGCCCGTGTTTGTGGTTGAAGGCAGCGAACAACGTGAACCGATTAATTCCATGCCTGAAGTGGAACGCTTATCCATAGATTTATTAATTAGCGAAGCGCAACGATTGCATCAATTAGGTTTGCAAGCCATTGCCTTGTTCCCTGTTGCTGGAGAAGACAAAAAGTCCGACGATGCTCGTGAAGCGTTTAACCCCGATGGTTTAGCACAACGTGCGATTAGAGCATTAAAAAATGCAGTGCCCGAACTTGGTATCATGACCGATGTTGCACTCGATCCATTTACATCACATGGTCAAGACGGCTTAATTAATAAAGAAGGCTATGTGCTGAACGATGTCACAGTAGAAGTGCTAGTCAAACAAGCATTATCTCATGCAGAAGCTGGCGCAGATATTGTTGCCCCTTCTGACATGATGGACGGCCGCATCGGTGCAATTCGTGAAGCTCTTGAAAATGCTGGTCATATCAACACGCTCATTATGGCTTATGCAGCAAAATATGCATCTAGTTTTTATGGCCCTTTTCGTGATGCAGTTGATTCAGCTAGCAATCTCAGTGGCGGCAACAAATATAGCTATCAAATGGATATCGGCAACAGTGACGAAGCCTTACATGAAGTCGCATTAGATATTGCTGAAGGTGCTGATTTTGTTATGGTCAAGCCAGGCTTACCATACTTAGACATTGTTCGTAGAGTCAAAGACAATTTTCAAATGCCTACTTTTGCCTATCATGTTAGTGGTGAATATGCCATGCTGAAAGCAGCGTCAGCTAATGGGTGGTTGGATGAAAAAGCAACTTCCCTTGAAACACTTATTGCTTTTAAACGCGCAGGCTGTGATGGTATTTTAACTTACTATACGCCTGAAGTTTTGCGCTGGCTCAGTGAATGATTATGGAATTTGCGCGTCTTTAGAAGATCGCAAGCCTCGATGCTCCTTTCGATGAAAGGTTAAATCGACTACTATTTTTGCAACTACCAACGCAACTAACAGCAGCGCTGGTGAATCAAACCCTTCAATTAAAAATACGCCTCCCATTAAACCAAGATGCATGACCACTATACGTTGATATGGCAAATGCATTGCTTTGGAAACCGTCAAACGGTGTCGTTCACCTGCTTTAAAATAATGTGTGTTTAATGAAAATCCATGGCTCAATAGCATACCAAGTAAAGCAACACTAGCAGTCACTCCAAGCAACTGTTGTAAATACAAATACACTGCGGGCAGATTTTGCACCATATCTATTGGCGAAATTGACCCAGAAACTTCGGCAATTTCTATATTAAGCAAGCTAAATAACAAAGAACCATGAGCCATACAAAACATGCCGTAATGAACTGTAAAAAAAGCCGCACTGCCCAAACGATTCAAAAAGCTCTTCGATTGAGCCAAAAACAAAATTCGAACAATATTCATTAAGCCAACGATGAGATTTTCAACCCAATAAAGCAACATGATTGTTTGCACATCCCAATCAAAAAACAACACGCCCATTAGAGGAATGAAATTAGCACCAAGGAGTAGGATTGAAGTGAGTCGATCACTCGCAACGAATTGTTTTAGTTCTTCATTCACAAGCAACTAAAAAATGTAACCACTATTTTTGAATAACTTTTTTATTGCCTTTTTGATCGATACAAACAAAAGTAATGTTCGTCTCAAACAATACTTCGTCGGGGTTTTCCAGTGGATAACGCTCACCAATAACTTTGACATAATAAGTCGCGGATGTTTTGCCTATGCGCGTCTGTAAACACGCAAAACGTAAGATCTGTCCTTCACGAATACTGTGCTTAAATTCAACATTATCCAAACCAATGGTAACAAATTTTTGACCTGGAAAATCCAAACTGACCGAAATATAACTCAGTTCATCAATCCATTGCAGTAAATATCCACCAAATAATTTCCCATAGTCATTCAAATGACCGCGAAGCACAATTTTATGATGTATGGTTTCTTTATGCATAAGCAAAAGATAACACAGTTTTTGGTGATCCCCTATCAACAGCAACATATAATCAAACCATGAACTATCTCCCAACATCTATTCAGCTTCATCAAAAAACTCGTGTATTAGAAATTACGTTTACCAATAACGAGCGTTTTGAATTACCTTGTGAATATTTACGCGTATTCTCACCTTCTGCAGCTGTACAGGGACACAGTCCAGAACAAGCAGTACTGCAAATGGGTAAAGAAACCGTTAACATCATTGCGATCAAACCCGTCGGTCAGTATGCTGTCAAACTAGTTTTTGATGATAAACACAGCTCTGGATTATATACTTGGGATTTATTGCATTCTTTAGGTCAAAACCGACTACAGAACTGGCAAGATTATTTACAGCGACTATATCAAGCAGGTCATCAACGAATAGCGCAACCAACTGATAAGCTTTTAGAAACATCACCATGACAAACACTGAAAAACAATCTGATACACAGCAAGCTAATACAACGCATTTTGGCTATAAAGATGTTCCTGTTGAACAAAAACAAAACCTGGTTGCTGAAGTATTTCAATCTGTTGCAGGCAAGTATGACTTAATGAATGATGCCATGTCGTTTGGCGCGCATCGATTGTGGAAATGGTTTGCTATCGGACAAAGTGGTGTAAAAGTTGGCGACAAAGTCCTAGACCTTGCAGCCGGTAGCGGCGATTTGTCGTTGGAGTTTGCTAAAAAAGTCGGCCCCTCTGGTCATGTCACCATGACTGACATTAACGAAGCCATGCTAGATGTAGGACGAAAGAAACTAACTAATAAAGGCATCGTTGGAAACATCGATTACGCGATCGTCAACGCCGAAGAACTACCCTATCCTGATCAACATTTTGACTGCATTTCCATTAGTTTTGGTTTAAGGAATGTTACAAACAAAGAACAAGCTCTAGCTGAAATGGCACGTTGTTTGAAACCAGGTGGTCGGATGATTGTTTTAGAATTTTCTAAGCCCACGATTGATTGGCTAGAAAAGCTCTATGATGTTTATTCTTTCAATATTATTCCAAAGCTAGGCAAATGGCTAGCCAATGACAGCGAAAGCTACCAATACTTAGTCGAATCCATTCGTAAGCACCCTGATCAAAACACTCTTAAAGAATTAATGCTTGATGCTGGCTTTGACGAGGTCAAATATCATAATTTGACTGGTGGTATCGTTGCTTTGCATATCGGTATGAAGTTCTAATTTATATAGAGAAGCGACATGCTATCTGCCTTATTTGAAACAGCCAGCAAAACATTTTTTGCCACAGATCCAGACACCCTAGACAAGCTCAGTGGTTTGGCTGATAAACGTATTGCGCTGGAAATCAAAAAAGTCAATCATACTTTTTATCTATTAATTGCCGATGATCACATTGCACTAACGTCTGAAAATGATGATGTCGATGTTCGCCTAAAAGCCAAACCCAGCACCTTGCTAAAAATAGCCCGCGATGGAATAGAAAATGCTGTTTTAGAAAAAGGTGAACTTGAAATTGAAGGTGATGCCATTATTGGTCAACGATTTGCTGGCATGTTGAATTCTCTGGATATTGATTGGGAAGAATTAATCGCTGAAAAAATTGGTGACGTTCCTGCTCGCATTGCCGTGGATTTCTTTGACAAAATAAGGCATTGGCAAAAAGAAACTACAACATCCATGCAACAAAACATCGCGGAATTTCTAGTTGAAGAAGCTGAAATTATTTCGCATCCAAGTCAAATTGAAGATTTCGTTCATGCAGTGGATGTTTTACGCAATGATACGGCTCGTTTACGAGCGCGATTATCTGAGCTTGAAAAAACACTATCGACTTAACACTCTGAATAATACTTAATTATTTCTGTTCACTTAGTTTCACTATGCAAGCAAAACAGCATCGTCCAATTCCACTTTCTCGACTTTTAAAAATTCGCAAAGCTGTGCGTCAATATGGTTTGGTCGACCTATTTAAGAATTTATCCTTATCGCCCAAAGCAAAATTCGCGATTCGATTGTTATTTGGCAAAGCAAAATCCAACTATTCACAATCGCGTGGCAAACGCATCCGTTTATGCTTACAAGATTTAGGGCCTGTTTTTGTCAAGTTTGGACAAGCCTTATCTACAAGGCCAGATTTATTACCAGCAGATATTGCTGAAGAACTAACCAAACTACAAGATCAAGTCCCCCCATTTGATAGCAAAAAGGCTATGCGCATTGTGCGCGACAATCTCGACAAACCATTTGATGAAGTTTTTGCGTCTTTTGATGAACAGCCGTTGGCTTCAGCATCGGTAGCCCAAGTGCATGCTTGCCAACTAAAAGTCGATAACAATTCAGAACCAATTCAAGCCATCACCAAAATTGTTCGCCCTGGTATTAAAGCAATTATTGAAGAAGATCTGGATGTGCTCTATAAATTAGCGCAACTCGCACATGACCATTGGGAGCAAGGCCCAAGATTACGTCCACTTGAAGTAGTCGCCGAATATGATCGAACGATTCATGGTGAACTTGATATGCGCATTGAAGCAGCCAATGGTGCTCGCATGCGTGGTAATTTTGTTAATTCAAACCTGATTTATGTACCAACTATTTTTGATGGCTATGTTTGCAAAAATATGCTGGTGATGGAACGTATTTTTGGCACGTCTATTCGTGATATAGACACCCTCAAAGCCAAAGGCATTGATTTAAAAAAGCTCGCTTATGATGGGGTTGAAACATTTTTTAAGCAAGCATTTGAAGACAACTATTTTCATGCAGACATGCATCCTGGTAATGTTTTTGTCAGTGATGAAGGCCAATATCAAGCGATTGACTTTGGCATCATGGGAACATTATCTGAAGCAGACAAAAACTATCTGGCTGAGAATTTTATTGCTTTTTTCAATCGCGACTATAAAGGTGTTGCTGATGCACATATTCGTGCTGGTTGGGTACCTTCAAAGACCAAAATTGAAGAATTTGAACAAGCTATTCGTTCAGTGTGTGATCCTATTTTTGCCAAAAAAATCAGTGAAATTTCATTTGGGAATTTTCTTTTTGACCTTTTTCAAACAGCGCGAAAATTTGAAATGCCTATTCAACCTCAATTGGTTTTGTTGCAAAAAACCTTGCTCAATATTGAAGGACTAGGACGACAACTTTATGCTGATCTTGATCTTTGGGATACTGCTAAACCGTTTTTAGAAAAATGGATGGCTGAACAAATTGGGCCCAAAGGCATGTTGAATACTTTTAAGCAAGAATTGCCCATGTGGCGGAAAAATTTACCTAAACTGCCACGTTTTGCGCTTGATGCTGCGAATAATAGCACTATGCTTCGCATTGAAATGGATGAACAAAAACAACAACTTACTCACATGGAAAAACAACTTAATAAACTAGTTGCATCGCAACGACGTTCGTCGTCATTATTTTTGAGTGCTGCTATCGCTAGTGCAAGTTATTTATTTTCTTATGTTTGCCTTGAACAACATCGGACAGAACCTGCATTGATTGTTTCTGGCTTAATATTTTTTATCAGTTTTGGCCTATTAAGTTTCGTTATACGTAATAAGTAAGCTTGCGAATTTAGCTGGCTCCTACACATACCGCTATTCGGTGACACCTTACTTGGCCATAGCTAGCCAATTCTTGAGTAATGGCAGCAAGTACACTGAATTTTTTAAGCCAATAAAAAGGTGACCCAAGATCCTGATTTAATTTTTCCTGACCAAAAAATCCGCATTCTAAAAAGCATAGCTAACAACTAGATTAAAAGAAAATAAAAGCCCAGCAAATACACTAGCCGTTCTGTTAAATTGTTGCATTTTTAATGCTTGATATAGCAAAATAGTCCTAATTTAAAATTTAATTAGGACTATTTTGAATCAGACTATTAAGCCTCCCTCATTTCGTTTGCCTCTCGAAGCTGATGATATTCAAGTCAATACTTGTACAAACCCATACTGCAATAGCTTTGGAAAAAAGCCAATAAACGGAAATAAAATAGAAAAACTTGAGCGTGACAAGCACTTTGTAATTGTTGGTATTAATGGAGTTAATAAAAAAGGAGAAGTTATCAAATCCCGAGGAGTTAAATGTAAAAATTGTGGTGTTATTAGCTCAGTGCATAGTAATTATGCTTGTGCAGAGGAATTAAAGCGGTTTTTATCTTCAAGAGCAAAAGCTATATCTTGTCGGAATAAAGATTGTGAAAATAACGGAGTATTACTGCAAGCTAACTCTTCGCAATATCGAAAGTTTGGAAAATCGCAAAGTGGTTCAATCAGATACAGGTGCAAATCATGTTTAAGTACTTTTTCTATTTCATCAAATTCTAATCACCGGCTTAGAAAACCTGAAAAGACAATTGAAATATTGAAGCTGCTTGTTAACAAAGTGCCCATGAGGCGCATTTGCGAAGTAGCTGACGTCTCACCAAGCCTTGTTTATCAGCGAATTGATCGAATATATGATGTGTTTAGCAAATATTCAGAACATGAGAAGTCTATATTTTCTAACTTAGGTGCTGAGTTTTTACATTTATGCTCAGATAGCCAAGATATAACTCTAAATTGGGATACTTCCCTCGACAGGCGGATAACTGTATTAAAATCTTTTGCAACTGCTGAGGCGAAAAGTGGCTTTATCGTTGCTCAGCACGTCAATTTCGATCCAAACATTGACCCAATTGAGCTTGAACTCGAAGCAAGAGAGTTAGGAGATCCAGAGCTGCAATTATCTTATCGTCGTTATGCTCGAATATGGATGCCAAGTGACTTTAGGGGTGAATCTGAAGGTACAGAAGAAAATAAGATCTCTAAAGTATTTGCCAATGGTGCAATGGTAAGGCAAATCTATACCCAATATGGGCACTTTCTTTATCTTCAAAAAATACTCAATAGCATTCCAGAATTACAGTTTTCATTAGACCCTGATCCAGGCATCGGAAGAGCGGTACTTTATTCATTTCGAGAGAAAGTTATAAAAAATACATTGCAGGTCTGTTTAGTGAAAATTCAAAAAGATTTGACCTTGTCAGAGAAAAAAACGTTGTTAGCAAATTCTGATGAGTTCTGGGAAGAAGAACAACGTAAGCAACCTAGCTTGAGTGAAGTACAGCTTTTAGAGCACATAATCGAACGACAACTGTTAGAGGAAAGCTATCAGTCTTTAAAGCCAAGTAAACGCTGGATAGATAGCCCTTTACCCAACATTAACGAACCTTATAAACAGATTCAATTGATTAGCTATGATGACGAAGGTCAATCCAAAAAAGCGTTATGGGCAATTGCTCGCGCATCTTTGCGTTCCGTTGATCGATACTTCATGCTAGTGCGAAGAAGATTATCCCTTTTCGAACGACCGATTCACTCTTCAAGTAGTACAAATAGAGCGTGGCATGGATATCAAGCCTATAATCCTTATACGACTGTCAAGCTTTTAGAGATTTTTCGAATAGTTTACAACTATCATTTGGCAGGCACGACAAAACAAACGCCTGCGCAAAAGCTTGGTATAACTGACCGCCCCCTCAGTCTTGATGAGCTTATTAAAGGCGTAACGCTTTAATTATTAAAAAAATACTTTGATAACTCATTATGGTTATGGAGTACCACAGGGTGTTTGTAATTTGGCTTTGTTGAGTTAGTTTTTGATAAGTTATATCTAACGGCAAAATATGGAAAAAGGCTTTGCCTTAACTTTACTTTCCATGAAAGTTGGCCTTTGTGCAATTTCATTCCATAATCATTTGCAATCACCATTTTTTGATGGTCATTAAATTCTGGATTGGGTCTTAAATCTATCGAAATAATATTTGACCATTCAATATCATTGCTCAGAGATTCGGATGTTTTTTCATTATACGGTTTTATTTTCCCCATGCGCTGTATAACAAAATCTCTGAATTCTTTTCTTAGGCTATCGTAAGCCCGAACCTGCCACCGAAATCCAGTATGAAAGAATGAGTGCGGCCAAATATTTCGCTTACTGGGCTTGCTAGAACTCATCGAGTTGTACGTTATTGATAAACCCGTATTCGTTCTAATCGCTCTGATAATGATTTGCACTGCCCTGGAACTTAGGCCATGGGGTTGATTTGGAATGATTTCGGCATTGATCTGTTGACCGCCAATATTGGCTAAAGCTGCTTCTGATTTACTATCTGCATGCGCATACAGCAGTGAAAGATACTCACTTGGATCAGATGAAATATAGGCAGGCTTAAAGGTTCTTTGAGGAACATAAGCTCTTATTCTTGGATCAAAGCGTATGTTATTTGGATGGCTTTCATCATAAATTCTTAGATCATTAGTGACATGGTTTGGCGCAACACCAAATGCATCACTAACTTGTCGACGTTTTACAGTCCCCTCCCATAAAGCAAGTGCTTCAATAAATTTAAACCGTTGCTCTCGGGAATGAGGGAGTGCTGAATTCATAATTACTATCAATATTTTATGTATAACACATATTAGTATAACAGTTATTATTATCTGTACAATACATAATATAATTGCTATAATTTAAAGCGCATTTAGCTAAAAAATTAGAGATGGAACAACCGCACTTAAAAGCATGGCTTGACGTTTTGGACTACAGCTCCAAAGAGAATCAGTTATTTCTTGAGAAAGATGCTGTGCCCACTGAGCATCCTTATTCAATAGAGATGTGGGAAATGCTAAGAAAAGATGGAGATATTTGTGCAAATGCTGTTTTTGATGTTGAGGGGTTGCCTACAGTTGCCTTTTTTGAGAAAGACGCAAAAAACAACCTTTCTAAAGATGATTTAGATCAAATTCGACAAAAACTATGGAACCAAAACCTTGTATCCGTAGTTTTAGTACTAGACCAAGAATCTATCACTGCATATTCAGTTAATCAGAAAAAAGATCGAGGGCAAACTCTTACGCATGAAGAAGTGAGTAGGCACGGATGGTTTTCTGCTGGAGAAATAAGTTCCTCAGAAATTCAACAGCGACTACCTCTATGGTTTAAGTCGGAAAGTCGTGTAGACAAAAAATTACTCAAAAACCTTGGTGAAGTAATTAATTTGTTAACTAAAGAAGGTATTTCTTCTTCGGATGCTCAGATTCTTGTTGGTCAAATATTATTCATTTCTTATTTAGAACATAGAGAAATTGTCAGTGATATCTATAGACAAAGAAGAGGAGTACACGATTTATATTCATTGATTTCAAATGCTAGTGGCACTGATATATCCAAGTTAATATCTTCATTACAAGACGACTTCAATGGTGACTTTTTGTCTGCTGCGACTCAGAAAAAGTCGTTATGGATGAACTTAAATGATCGTGCTTTTAATGTGTTGAGTGATTTTTTATCACATGTTGATTTGCAATCAGGGCAGACCAGTTTTTGGAAATATGACTTCAGTCAAATTCCAGTTGAGCTTTTATCAGGTATTTATGAATCATTCTTAGGTGATGAGCAAAAAAACTTAGCCGCTTATTACACTCCACGACACCTCGCTAATTTAACTATAGATCAAGCATTAATAGACTCACCTGGAATCCTTAATGAAGTTGTATTAGACGGTGCATGCGGTTCAGGAATTTTATTAACGACGTTTTTTAGACGCTTATTATCTGCTGCTGAAGCTGATAAAAATCGTCAACTAACATTATTGGAGCGAGTCGATCTTCTAAAAACACATATTTTTGGGAGTGATCTAAATGATGCAGCATTACGAGTGACTGCATTTAGCTTGTACCTATCATTATTAGAGAGGTTGGAACCAAGAGATGTTGCTGCTCTCCAAGATAATCACGAAGTTAAATTACCCCAGCTTAGATTGAGCAATCTCTTCTCCGGTAACGAAAAAGGTGATTTCTTTTCTGATGAAAACGCACATCTTGCACAGAAGAATATTACTTTAATCTTGTCTAATCCTCCGTGGATGGAACCTTCAAAAAATGACGTTATTAGCGCAGATAATTGGATAAAGAAAACACCTTATTCTGTTTCAAATAGACAAGTAGCATCAATTTATGCGTTAAGAGCAATGGATTACTTGAAACCAGGTGGTCGTGCATGTCTCATCATGCCTGTAGGACAACTAGTCTCACCTAGCGCTAAAGATTTTTTGAGAAGTTGGTTATCAATCTTTCGTCCTATCCGGATATTAAACTTTGCTGATTTGCAACAATTACTGTTCAAATCAGGAAGCCATAGTTGTTTTGTCGGAGTTGTCGAAAAACGTGACCCTAACAGCAAAGTTAATCTGGCTGCAGAGTCTTTCGAGTACTGCGTGCCAAAGTCCGATGTCAGCTTAACACTTGGAAGACTGACATTGCAAAGTGGAGATAGACTGTCTATTCAAACACAATCAGTCTTTGAAGATCACAGCCGCTTGGCTACTCTCATGTGGGGCAATGAAGAAGACTTAGCATTAATAACAAAATTAAGGGCGCTAGGATCAATAAATGATTTTTTAACAGGTCCTGTGGGAGAAAGACGTTGGTTGATGCGAGGAGGCGTCCATATTCATGATAGTAATACAACGCCAGTATCTGCAGAGCCTCTTAAATCAATGCCATTCATTGAGACAAGTGTTTTTAAACTGTCACCTGGTGTTTTACATCCTGATTTTTTAAACGAATTTCCGCATGACGTTAATGAGGTTGCAAATATTACTGACAGCCTTATGTCAGTGTTTAAGGGGCCTAGAGTGTTATTTCCTGATGGCTTTGACAGTCAGCGACAACTAAGGTCTGCCTATTTCGATGAACCTGCAGCTTTTACCGTTAGTATTAACGCGATTTCTGGACCCGATAGTGATAGTAACTTATTAAAGTTTCTGTCAGTTTTCCTTCGTTCAAAACTAGCATCTTATTTTTTGATCATGAGTTCGTGGCAAGTCATGGCTGAAAGAAATGCAGTAAGAAATGTCAATATTAAGGCTTTTCCATTTTTCCCGCCCGAATTTGCATCTAACCCAACTAAAGCAAATAACATTATTCACCAAACTTCCGAGTTACTTTCAGAAATAAGTGATTTGAATTTTCTTGAGATTAACAATGCCTTTGTAGATCGTATGCCGCAATTTGATCAAATGGTTTATGAGTACTTTGATCTTTCAGAAAGAGAAATTGTCTTAATTGAAGATGTGGTGACGTATATTTCGCCATCAATTCGGCCCAGATCATTTAAAAAAATCTATACACCGATGCAGCAACGCACGTCAGAGCAAGCATTAAATCAATATGCTGCTAGGCTGTGCTCAGAACTTGACCGTTGGAAACACATAATGGGGGGAGAAGGACAGTTCTCGGTTGATATTGTTTCTGCGGAGTTAAGTACTTATGGGGCAAATGCTATTGTCAGGGTTAATTTCTCTGAAACCAATAGTAAGCCTAACCAATCAATAAAGTTTGATGAAGATGCGGTAAAGGCGACTTTATTGGAACTGAACTCAAAAGGAATGATCAATCAGAAACATGGGAGTTCAATGAACCTGAACCTAGATGCGTTTATTTGGGTTAACGATGCCTTATATATCGCTCGTCCGTTAATTACCCGCTACTGGCTACAAAGAAATGCGATGAAAGATGCAAGATTAATCGTAACAGCCATTCAGCAAGAAACCTAAATAACGAGAGAACTATCGATGGACCGTAGACACTGGTTGAAAGCTTTCCCAATACAAGAAGCAAGCAAGGCTGTGGAAGTGGTGTTAGACGGGTGGAAAGATTTATCATCAAGGAACTCGGCTAAGTTTTGCCATACCGAGAAAGAACCTAAGCTAACAACAATGCTGCGTTTATATATAAAGGATTATAAAGCCATGAATGCAGGTTTACTTGGTCAGTGGGGAGCTGAGCAAACTGAAGGAATGCTAGATTTAACAACATTGGAAATAACAAAAAGACATAGAACAGATATTCACTATGCCTGGCATGATCAAAGCACTCGTCATGAAATAATTTTTGAATTTAAGAAACTTTCACATACGAAAAGTAGTCGAGATTTGTACTACAGTAAAGAAGGTATGGGTCGTTTTATTGATGGTAATTATGCGAAGCGCCATCCATTATCTCTGATGGTTGGTATATTGATGTCAGCAAAAGAAGATTGTGTTCCACCGTTAAAAAAAGCAATTTCCGCTAACGGCGCCGCAGGTGCACTTAAAATGCTCAAAAATTCAAAAGGACATCTGCTGACTGAACCTTCCGATTTTTTTAATAGCAAGGCTGAATTTGATACTGAGCATACTCGACCAGTTGATATGGCGCCTCAACATGGATCTATCATTATTTCTCACCTTTTTGTGGAATTCCCTTTCCCAAATAAGTCCAAAAAATCGATTAGAAAAAAATTAGTTAGGGAAATAGAGCAATAAATAATTACTTAACAGTTTAGCTGTTAAAAATCTTTTCAATTGATTCATTTTAATTCTTGTTAGCGTAATAGTGCTCGCAAGTCTTGATTAAACCTATAGAATATATCGCAGAAGCTGAAATAAATAGTTCAGACATGATCGTTGCTACAATTAAGTCAGGCAATTGACTTGCTAATCGCCAGACACTTAACAGCTAATGACCGTGAGACTCTCAGCTGAAAATAATAAATTCCATGCTTAGTTTTGTGCTGCTCATTGTATACGGACCTTTTTAACAGATATTTAGGGGGCTGAAATATTATTCTATCGCCAAGCCAAATGGGGCAAATACTTGTTTGCCATCAAGTTGTACTTGAGCGAAAAGTTTTAGATATCCTGCTTGTTTAGGTTCGATATGAAAGCTCAATTTTGGGCCGCCTCGTTCTGAATCATCCGCCGGCTCTTTTCCAGTTGGGTGGATATGCGCAATAGTTTCATAGTCTTCATAAAAACCGACCATATGTGCAAATGCACCCATAACTGGTTCAAGGAAATTCACGAGCTGACCATTTTTGAAAACACTCATATGTGCAAAAATAGCTTCACCTGCCTTTAAATTACCATCTAGCTCTAAAACAAAATCATAGCCTTGAGATGATGCCTTGAGAGCTGTTTCTTGCGCACTTGGTCTATCGCATTTTTCAGCTCCATTTAGCTGAACAGGAATATAGTGCTGAAACGAACCTTTTAATTTCACATCTGCCCACATGCGATAAGAGCAGGAAGTCGTTGGCGTAAAATTAAATGAGTAATAGCCCGAAGATTCTTGAATTAGATGTTCGTGATGATAATCATTAAGTTCAGGATTAATAATAAGCAAGTGAACAGGCTGAGTATGAACCACTTGAAACTCAGAAATATCCACTGGATTAGCCTCAGCATCCTGAATAAATAAGGCAATTTTATTCTCATCATCCGCCGTTAGCTTGTTTGGCGAAATAGGTGTGATTACTAATTCAGGCTCACTGCTATATTGCCTATGAGCGTGATGCGCGTGATCGTGCGAATGACCCTGCTGCGAATTCTCTTTATTGACTTGCTCTTGCTGTGAATGATCATGTTGCGATTCTTCAGTTTTAGCATGCTCATATTTATGCTGTTCATCTGATAAAAGCTTTTTCTGAGATGTTTCATGTTGCGAATGATCATGACCTCCGTGATCGTGTCCAGCATGATGCAGGTATGTGACCACAACAGCGACCAATAAAAGTACTGTGATCGATATCGTTAATATAATTTTCATCTTTTTTGCTCCCTAGAGGTTAATCAATATAAAAAATAGTCATTGCTATCATTATTAAATTTTCAGGCAATGGCATATTGCTGCTGGCATAGGATGGAGATTTGTCTGTCTTATCATTCTAAACCTCAACTTTATTAAGTTCTTGATTCATATATCTCTCAACAGCTTTTTTACCAAACTTCCAGAACACCAGTGGAGTGACAATTAGATTTAACAATGTTGAACTAAATAGCCCTGAAAAAATCACCGTTGCTACGGGACTAAGAATCTCTTTGCCCGTCTCTCCTGCTGCTAACACCAGAGGAGTTAATGCCAACAAAGCAGTGAGTGCTGTCATTAAAACGGGGACCAGTCTTTCCTGTGTGCCGCGTTTGAGCATAATGAGATCAAAGCTCTCGTTTTCATATTTCATCAAATGTAAATAATGCGAGATCATCATAATGCCGTTTCGGGTGGCTATACCCGTGAGAGTAATAAAACCCACCAATGTCGCAATTGAGAACACTCCTCCTGTAAGATAAATGCCAATGACAGCACCAATAAACGACAGCGGTATGGCAATCATCACCTGCAAGCTCAGAACGACTGAACGGAAATGTGTATAAAGAGCGAGAAACATCCCTAGTAAGGAAAATATGCTCAAGATCAGGATATTCCGTTGCGCTCTTACTTGACTCTCAAACTGACCATCATAGCTAATGTAATAGCCTGAAGGGAGTTCAAGATTGTCATTTAAAATGGCTTGAATATCTTCTACGACGCTCACAACATCACGCCCCTCTGTGTTGGCTTGGACAACCATACGACGGTTAACACCTTCACGATTAATCAGATTTGGTCCTTTAGCCTCTTCAATATCCGAAAATAAACCTAAAGGCACAACATTGCCACGCAAAGTATCAAACGGAATCTTAGCAATAGCTTCTTTGTTTTCTCTTGAAGCATCGTTCAAACGCAACACAACATCAAACAATCGATTACGATCAATTATTTTAGTAATAGTTTGGCCTTGCAAAGCTAATTCTGCATGCTCCGCTGCTTCTCCGATCATTACACCGTGTTGTCTTGCTCTATCTCGATCAAAATTAACGTGAATTTGAGGAATCAGTAGTTGTTGTTCAATTTGCAAATCTGCTAAACCTTCAACATCTCTGATCAAGTTTTGCACTTCTGCTGCTTTAGCCCTCAACACATTCAAATCATCTCCAAAGATTTTTACCGCAATTTCTGCACGAATGCCTGATGTAATAAAATCAATTCGGTGAGAAATAGGTTGACCAATATTGATGATCACTCCGGGAATTTCACTGAGTTGCGCACGAATATCAGCAACAATTTCACTCTTGTCACGATTTGATGACTTAAGCGTCACCTCAAGTTCAGTCGAGTTGACGCCAAGCGCATGCTCATCTTCTTCTGCACGACCTGTTCTGCGACCTGTATGAGCCACTTCGGGAATCTGGTGAATTAAATTCTCTGCCAAAATGCCCATTCGATTGCTTTCGTCTAATGAAGTCCCTGGTGGCAAAGTGACATTGATGGTGAAGCTACCCTCGTTGAATTCGGGTAAAAATTCTCGCCCAAATGTAGGCACTAACATCAAGGCGCTGATGAACATGACAATGACAATCGTAAAAACAGTTTTGATACGTGGTAAAGCTAGATTTAAAACTCTGCCATGAACTGCCTTGAGTTTCGTCACTAACCAGCCATCTCGTTCATCTTCCATACGCTTCATTTTAGGCAAGAGATAAGAACACAAAGCTGGCGTCACTGTGAGAGAGACAATCATCGAAGCTACAATAGAAGTGATATAGGCCACACCCAATGGCACAAACACTTTGCCTTCCAAGCCACTGAGAGCGAACAAAGGCAAGAACACCATAAACACAATCACCGTTGAGAAAACAATTGAATTTCTGATTTCTCTGGATGCCTTGAACACTACTTTCAAAACAGGCTCTGGATGTTGCTTGTGTTTATTTTCACGCAAACGCCTAAAAACATTTTCAACATCGACAATGGCGTCATCGACTAATTCACCGATAGCCACTGCCAATCCACCCAAGGTCATAGTGTTGATACTCATTCCAAACCACTTAAAAATCACGAGCGTCACTATGACAGATAAAGGTATAGCTACCAGTGTGATTGCCGTGGTTCTGAAGTTTAATAAAAACAAGAACAGAATAATCGCCACCAGTATTGATCCATCACGCAAAGCCTCAACAATATTTTCAATTGCATTCTCAATAAAATCCGCTTGCTTGAAGATTTCTGGATTCAGAATCACACCACTTGGCAGAGTTGTCTCAACTGATGTAAGTTCAGTTTCAATACGGCGGCTTAAATTAATCGTATCTGTGCCCGGCTGTTTTGAGACAGCTAAAAGTACTCCGGGTTTGCCATTAATAGACGCATCGCCTCGTTTTGCAATTGGACCTGCTAATTCAACATCGGCAACATCCGCAATCGTCAAAGCAGGTCTATCAGGCGTCACTTCTTTCGCAATCACGGTTTTTTTCAGATCATCTAATGAACTAATGCGTCCGAGGTTACGAATAGAATGTTCTTTGAACGGTTCAAGAAGAAACCCACCTGTGGTATTCACATTGGCGTTTTCCAGTGCTTCACGCACCTGATGCAGAGTGACTCCATGATTAAGCATTTTTTGTGGGTCAACCAAGACATGGTATTGCTTTAAATCACCGCCAATAGAAGTAATTTGAGACACTCCACTAATACCCAACAATCTCTGTTTGATATCCCAATCGGCTATAGTACGAAGATCAAGTGGACTAATCTCTGGGTTCTCAGAGGTCACCCCAATAAACATGACTTCACCCATGATCGAAGAAACAGGAGCCAAAATAGAATTCACATTGTCAGGCAAACTGCCTGTGACTTGATTTAACTTTTCGGTGACAATTTGCCTAGCAAGATAAATCTCTGTATCCCAATCGAACTCAACATATACAATCGAAAATCCGATCGCCGAAGAAGAACGCACACGAACAACACCGCTGGCACCATTCATCGCAGCCTCAATCGGGAATGTCACTAATGTTTCAACTTCTTCAGGCGCCAAGCCTTCAACTTCACTGATAATAGTGACTGTCGGGCGGTTTAAATCAGGAAAAACATCCACAGGCAGAGAACGTGACACTTCAAATCCATAGGCGACTATCAGTGCCGCAACTGTGACTACCAAGAGGCGGTAGTTCAGTGCAAAACGAATTATTGAATCAAACATAACTCATACTCCATTAATGCTTATGGTTGCCGTGATCATGATCATGCTTATGATCTACCTGTTCATGACTTGAATCATCATGTTTTTCATCATGGCTATGACCTGTATGTTCATGACCTGAATCATCATGTTTTTCATCATGGCTATGACCTGCATGTTCATGACTTGAGTCATCATGTTTTTCATCATGACTATGACCTGCATGTTCATGACCTGAATCATCATGTTTTTCATCATGGCTATGACCTGCATGTGCATGACTTGAATCATCATCATGTGCATGGTCTTTTATGCCGCCAACAGAGATATATTGCAGTTGATAATTACCATTAGTAACGACATGCTCAAATGGGAAAATACCGCTTTTGATTTCTAAATGATGTGCTGTTTTTATGCCAAGTGTTACATCACGTTTTTCAACCTGATTGTCTTTGATGACATAAACAAAATATGATCCTAGTTCCCCTAAAACAGCACGTTTTGGCACAGCTAGCACTGGAATGTCATTGCCTGTCAAAATTTCCATTGTGCCTTGCAGGCCAGCTTGAATATCATGTTCTGGAGTATGCACAAGTGCAAATACTGAAAATGTTCGACTCTCAGGATCAATTACACGATTAATGCGCTGAACTTTTCCTTGAATATGATGTTCAGGGGTAATATCGAGATGAACATTCACATTTTGATCTACTTTAATTTTAGCAATATCTGGTGTTTCATACGCCACACCACGAATCAGCATTTGTGAGGCATCACCCACTTCAAGTATATTGCCACCAGCATCAACAATCTCTCCTGCATTCGCGTGAAGATTCAAAACAAAACCATCAATTGGCGCAAACAAAGTCACATTATTATTGCCGACATTGACGGGTTCTAGAGTAACAAGTCGATCGCCTCTTTTTACTTTTTGTCCAACTTTAACTGATATTTTTAATATCTTTCCGCCAAATCGAGGTGAAATGACAACACGTTTTTCAGGCAATAATTCCGTAAATGCAAGCATTTCGACAGTATTGGTAATCGGTAAAAAATCCGCTTTTTCGGATTTAATTCCTAAGTTTTTCATCTGTTGCTCAGAAAGCTCAAAATTTGAAGTAGGCGCTGTACCGCTGGCAAATGCACTATCACCATGATCATGCCCAGGACCTGCAAAACTTGGCTTGATTAGAACCAATAAAGAAAATGTGATAAATAATTTTTTCATGATTTCGTTCCTATTGTTTTGTCAGACTTTGACCCGTCAAACTCTCAAGATTAATTATTGCTTCAATGGAATCTATATAAGCTTGAAAAGCATCGCGCTTAATAGTTGTTATGCGTTCACGCACTCGCATCAAATCGAAAATCGTCGCTTGTCCAGTATTAAATTTTCTATCCATCACAGACTGCACGTCTTGCCACGCAGGCAAAATTTTATTTTGATAGTTAGAAACCGATAATTGTGACGCCTGAGCCTTTTCATAGGCTGTCGCTAAAACAGTAGAAAAGTTTTGTTCATCGAGAACGGCGAGATTGACCCGTGCTAAATTACGTTCGGCACGCGCTCGCGACAGCTCAGCATTGTTTCGATCCCAAATAGGAATGCTGATGTTTATTCCAAATATAACATTGGTATTATTCTCATCAAGATCATGATCAATAATTGCTCTTGGGGCGAATTCTGGAAAGCGTGCGTCTTGTTTGGCAACTGTATAGCGTTTTTCAGCAAGCGTTTTACGGCTCTCTAACAAACTACGAATTGAGCCTCTTTTTTCGGCTAAATTTGTCAGAACAGAGAGTTCTGGAATATTAATTTTTCTTGGTTTGACTGCGACAAAGCTTGTCTGATCCATGCCTGCCATTCTTAAAAGATTCACTGCGCCATTAGCTCTTTTGACGCGAATTGTCCGAAGTTGTTCTTCTAATTGTAGTGCTTCCGCTTTAAATATCTTTGCATCGGCAATATCAACGCGCCCTGTTCTGGCAGCGCGCTCGATCAGTTTTTGTTTTTTAATAACGTAATCTACATTTTGAGAAATAAGCTTTTCTTGTTCTTGTAAAGCAAAATACGCTATATAACTGCGTGTTAGTGTATGAACCAACTCCAACATTTGTGCTTTTTGCTCGATGCTCGCTGTTTGTCTTAACGCATCCGCATAAGATTGACGTGATCCAAAATTTGATAAGCGCAAAGGCTGCTCAAACTCTATTTCTACCGATCGCGATGAATCATCTTCAATCGCGGTAACATCAACTTCTGCGGTTGGATTGTCTAAAGTTTCAATATCGAATGCATCTGCTTCAGAATCAGCAAAATTGTCTAATATGCGTGCCTTTTCTGGGCTATTTTGTATAGCGTGTTGAATGATACTTTCTAACGTAAGCGTGTTTGCTTTAGCAGCCTGTAAAGGTGTTACTAATACAAACAACATAGTTAAGTATAGTTGTTTCATGATAATTTTCGTTTCAATTAAGTTGCTATAGCGCTGCTAATAAAAAGCATACGCGAACGTTTTAGCTCAACATGAGCTAAGGAAAACTATAAGCGGATTTCGCCTAGTGACTTAGAAACGAGGTGGACGGCGGAGTCCAGAGAGGTCGGTAGAATAAGGACTATTCAATAGACCAATGATGACTTTTTCAGATGAAGCAGTTTGCGGGATATAAGCTAACTTTGGTGTCGTTGTCGAATCAGAATGCAAACAACAACAATCATCACATTGAATGAGGATATGTTTTGAATGACAAGATTGATCAATATCATCAACTTGCTCTACCTGATGATGCGCACAATTATGATCCACCATCATCGAAGCATGAGCAAGACTAGAAAAGCCCGCAGCATTCAAAGAAAAGACGAAGATTAACAAATATACGAAGCGCATGCGCGTAAATTATGTCAAAAATTCATCTCTGTCAATTAATTTTTATATAAATTTAGTTATGAAAAACTTTTTAATTCAGCATAATTTAACAGCTTGAGGGTAACTGATTAACTTCGCTTCTCGCTCAATGCTTGGCGTATTATTTGAACAGAAGCTGAGATAAATAATCCTGACATGATCATTGCGACAACGAGGTCAGGCAATCGACTGGCTGAACCCCAGACACTTAATGCTGCAATCATGACGGCTATATTTCCTATCGCATCGTTGCGAGAACAAAGCCAAACAGAGCGGACATTGGCGTCTCCTTCTTTATAGTTCATCAAAATCAACACCGTTGATAGATTGACTAAAAGCGCTAAAAAACCAATCACTCCCATCATTTCAGCTTTTGGGATAGAGGTATAAAAAGCAGAATAAATAGTCGAACTTAATACCCACAGCCCCATTATAAAAAGGCTAATGCCTTTAAAGAGAGCTGCGTTAGTGCGCACTTGGATTGATGAGCCAATCACAGCTAAGGAGATTGTATAGGTGACAGAGTCGCCAAGAAAATCAAGCGCATCTGCTTGTAACGATTGTGAATGTGCGAACTGGCCTGCCGTCATTTCTACGAAAAACATAATCGCATTCAATGCGATAATAATCCATAAACGCCGTTTATAGTCATCGGATATACCGTCAAATTTTGCATCATTTCCACAACACTTAGCCATTAGAAACCCTATCAAGTTGTAATCTATTTGACCTGAGTATAATATCTCTAGTCACTAGAGGTTCAAGGTGATTTTTATGTTTTCTATTGGAGAGCTTTCTAAGCTAACAAGGGTCAAAATTCCGACGGTTCGTTACTATGAAAGTATTGGTTTACTAAGTTCTATAAGAACCGAAGGAAATCAAAGGCGCTATACGCAAAAAGGCCTCGAACGTCTAAGCTTTATTCAACACGCAAGAAGTCTAGGCTTTTCACTTGAGTCGATCTCATCATTGATTGAGTTACAAGAACACCCTGATCGCAGTTGTTCTAAAGCGACAGACATTGCTAATACTCAGCTACACGCTGTTCGAGAAAAAATTAAGAAATTAAATTTATTAGAACAGGAATTAACCCGTATTTCGAGCGGATGTAGCGGTGATAGCGTGACAGAAGGGTGTTACGTATTATCAGCGCTAGCTGATCACAGCTTATGCATTCAAGATCACTAATGGGATAAACACATATAGGGAACATAGATTCCTTTATAACCGCCTTAGGTATTTTTTCAATTTTTAGAGCCTAAAAAGCATGGTTAATGATATCTCAATTAACCATGCTAATTTAGGAATGCAACAGTTTTACAGAACGGCTAGGCAAATACAGGGCTTTTTACATTCTATCTTAAGTTTTTATAACTACAATCTAAGC
>CAZWHW010000001.1:142496-256368 GCA_964633815.1 uncultured Gammaproteobacteria bacterium | reverse complement strand
GAGTTGGCACAGCCAGTGACGCTGCCGTAGCGATGGAGTTGGGGTGCGATGGGGTGTTGATGAATACAGCCATTGCTGCCGCTAAAGATCCTGTGTTGATGGCTTCGGCTATGAAAAAAGGGATTCAAGCGGGTCGTGAAGCATTTTTGGCTGGAAGAATGCAGCGTAAGCGTTATGCTAGTGCGTCTTCACCTATTGATGGTTTAGTACAATCTTAAATTGCACTTTGATTATCATTTCTTTTTTGCAGCTCGCCGTTTAGCTTTGAACTCGGTACGCTTACGCTTATAGCTGGCATAGAGTTTCGCTAGGCGAAAACCAATATGGTCTGTGTTGATGTTGGCTGCGGTTATTAATTCTGAGAATGGAACGCCGTGATTGCGCTGGCTAAGTAGCATAAAATCATAATAATCAGAAAAATAGCCCAAACGTTTTTTGCCTTTGCAATCAATTAAAAATAGTTTGCCATCAGGGTTAATTAAAAAGTTACCAAAATTGGGGTCGTCGTGCCGAAAATCATTGCTATGCAATCGTTGTAAAATTTCAATAATTTCAGGCAATTGTTCCAATGAAGACTCTTTGCCTTCACGAAATTCATAGATAATCCATGAATCAACTAAGCAGCCAAATTTGCGCTTTTCTAATACACACAGTGGAGTCACTGATTCAATGCCAAGCTCAGCAAAGCGGGATAGTGTTTTCTGAGCGCTGAGTACTTCACTGCTCCTGAAAAAACTTAACATTCGAATCCATAAACGACGATTCTTATCACGAGGTTGTTTAGCGACAACGGTTTTGCCAAATAGCTCGCCTTGTTTGACCAAGCTGCGCTTGTCGTCTTTTAGAGTGATAGGTAGTTGCGGCAATTGTTGTAAAACTTCTTGGACGTTGCCGGTTTCATTGGTGCCGAGATTAAAATTTGTTGCTTTAATTAGTCGCCAAGCGCATGTGGAGTCTATTTGCTGGTGTATGTTTGGTGGTAGATTCATTCTGAAAAGCTGCGCGTGATATTAGCCAAATAATAGCTATAGCCGATGATTCCGATATAACGTAAAAATGGATTGCATAGAAGCCTGATTGTACCAAGATTTTTTGGTTGTGATAGCGAGTAAAAACATCTCTAATAGTTTTCTATCATTTGCTCTTTGGTAATAGGGTTTAAAATTTAGGCTCACAGTGAATTAACTATTTTCATAGAAACAGTTAGAATTAGCATCATCATAAAATTGAGCTTGATCGATGCCCCTTTCCGCTGAAAAACCATATTACCGTACTATTCGCAGTTTTGTTAAACGCGAGGGGAAAATGACTTCGGGTCAGCAAAATGCTATTGATGAATTATGGCCGCAGTTTGGAGTAAATGTTTGCGATAGTGTGATTGATTTCGCTGCTTTATTTGGACAACAAGACCCAGTGGTGATGGAGATAGGTTTTGGTAATGGCTTGTCGCTGGCAACAATGGCTGAACAATCACCTGAAACGAATTTTTTTGGCGTCGAAGTGCACAAGCCCGGGGTGGGAAGTTTGCTGGTGCAAATTAAGAATCGAAATTTAAAAAATGTGCGTGTGTCGTGCGATGATGCGGTCGAAGTGTTGAAGCACGTGCCAGCAAATAGTTTAGATCGTATGCAAATTTTCTTTCCAGATCCTTGGCATAAAAAGCGTCATCATAAGCGCCGTCTAATACAGCCCGAATTTATCCAAACGGTGCTAGAGCGGCTCAAAGTGGGAGGTCATTTGCATGTGGCAACTGATTGGGAGAATTATGCGGAACATGTTATGGAGGTATTGTTGGATAACCAAGGCTTGGAAAATTTGGGAGAACTCGATGGAGGTTTTGCTAACAAGCCTGTTTATCGTCCCGAAACAAAATATGAACGGCGAGGTTTGAATTTGGGGCATGGCGTATGGGATTTAATATTTGCTAAAAAATAGTTAATGACAAACAAAGATACTCATAAAGCGCAGCATTTTTCTGGTGACCATCCTGAATGGTGGGATCCTTATTCTTGTCAGCCATATAAAATGTCCGATGTTGATAAGCCACGTTCAGGGCAAGGGCATTTATTGGAATATGCCAAAGTAGGGGCATCGGCCTTGCTTGGTTTGCCGGCGATTGCGTATCAATTTTTAACTCTCAAGAAGTCTCCTGCCAATATTGCTGCTAAAGATTTTGTAGGTTTGAGCATTAATGCCGACAAGCCTCATCGTTCGGCGACGCATGAAATGGTGCATGATCTTGGTGTGCAAGAACTATTGTTACGTGTGCCTAGCTGGGAGCTGCATAAGCTAGACGACTATGCGCAATATATCGAAAGCTTTCAGCAGCAGAATGTTTTAGTCAATATTCTACAAAATCGCGACAGCATTAAAGATGTTAGCGCTTGGCAAGAACAAGTGAGTTTGATCATTGAGAACTTGCAAGAAGTGACACAAACATTTTGGATAGGAAATGCCATAAATCGCACTAAATGGGGCTGTGCGCACTCTGGACAATATTTGCAACTACAAGAAGCGGTGGAAAAGTTACGCAGTGATTTTCCAACAGTAAAGTTATTAGGATCATCGGTTATTGATTTTGAACCTCTGCTAAGCTGGCGCACATTGTGGAATGCGCGAAAATTTCATTTAGACGGCACTGCAGCCTTGTTATATGTCAACAGACGGTTTTCGCCTTTTGCTAAGCAATATAAGATTTTTGATTTGGAAAACAAGATTCGCTTAGCCAAGGCAATGACTAAGCTTAGCAATCGCAGTGATGATAAGTTGTGGATCCCTGAGACTAATTGGCCGCTGTTAAATACCAAGCCATACACTCCAAACTCCGGTAGTCCTAATCGAACTTGCGACGAGCCTACTCAAGCAGAATTTTTAAAACTGTATTACCAAATAGCGTGGCAAACAGGTTGGGTTGAAAAAGTATATTGGTGGCAATTGATCAATCCCGGTTATGGCTTGGTTGACTCGCGCAACGGGCTTCGAAAAATGCCATCTTATACGGCATTTAAAGAGTTGTTCAAAGAAGGAGAGTTAGGCAAACCTATAGTTATTCCTAAGGTTTAAGATAGGCAGGATTTAAAAAGAGAATTAAGGCGTTTTGTTAACTATTTGTTGGTGGAACATGAACTCTGCCATCCATTAAAATTCTGGCGCTGCGACTCATTGTTGCTTGCTCAACTGACCATTGGGTATCGTTAAAAGAAGTCTTAGCACCGACTTTTAGTGTTCCAGAAGGATGGCCAAAGTTCACTGAATTACGTTGTCCACCACCTGCTGCTAAATTTACCAGAGTGCCAGGGATGCTGGCAGCAGTAGCTATCGCGACCGCCGCAGTGCCCATCATGGCATGATGTAATAAACCCATGGATAGGGCTCTGACAGTTAAGTCGATATCAGTGGCGGTAATAGGCTGGCCACTGGAAGCTATATAGTCTTGTGGTGGTGCTACAAAGGCGATTTTTGGCGTGTGTTGACGAGTGTTGGCTTCTTCAAGCGTGTCGATCAAGCCCATTTTGATTGCGCCATGGGCGCGAATGCATTCAAGCTTTTCCAACGCTTTGGAATCGCTGTTGATGTCGGTTTGCAATTCAGTGCCTGAATAGCCTAAAGCTTCAGCTTTTAAAAAGATGGTTGGAATGCCCGCATTGATAAAAGTGGCAGAAAAATCGCCAATGCCAGGCACTACTAAGGTATCGATTAGCTCACCTGTTGGAAATAAAGGTGAATCACTTGCACCAGGCTGCAAAAAAGCCACTTCAATTTCGGCCGCGGGAAAAGTTACGCCATCCAATTGAAAGTCGCCGGTTTCTTGAACAGCTCTGGCTGAAATGGGGACTTTCGCGACAATCGTTTTGTTGATGTTCGCTTGCCAAATCCGTACTGAAATTTCACCATTTTCGGGAATTGACTCAGATGGCAATAAATCTTGAGAAATAGCAAAAGGTGCGACTGCCGCGGATAGATTGCCGCAGTTGCCACTCCAGTCAACGAAAGGTTTATCAATCGCGATTTGACCAAATAAATAGTCGACATCATGGTCTGCTTGTTGGCTTTTGGAGACAATGACCACTTTGCTGGTGCTAGATGTGGCGCCCCCCATTCCATCGGTATGTTTGCCATAAGGATCTGGACTGCCAATCATTCGAAGTAGTAAGGCATCTCTTTCGGCACCAGGTTTTTGTGCAAATGCGGGTAAATCATTTAGATTAATAAACACACCTTTGCTGGTGCCGCCGCGCATATACGTTGCTGGAATCTTGATTTGTGGTAAGTGTGTCATTGATTTGAGAGGTTAATTATTGGCTTCTAAAAAATCATGAGCAAAACGTTGCAAGACGCCGCCTGCATTATAAATGTTGACTTCTTCTTCTGTGTCTAGTCGGCATAGCACTGAAACCTTTTCTGTTTCAGTGTTGTCACTATGGCGGTGAATCACGAGTTCTAACTGTGCGTTTGGCGCAGGAGTGCCAATGACATCATAGGTTTCTGTGCCATTGAGTTTTAAAGTTTTGCGATTTGTTGCATCAAGAAACTCTAAAGGAAGAACACCCATGCCAATTAAGTTGGTGCGATGAATTCGTTCAAAACTTTCTGCAACAATTGCTTCAACGCCCGCGAGTCTCACTCCTTTAGCGGCCCAATCACGTGACGAACCTTGTCCATAATCAGCGCCGGCAATAATAATTAAAGGTTGTTTGCGCTGCATATAGGTTTCTATGGCTTCCCACATGCGAATAGTTTTGCCTTCGGGCTCAATGCGAGCTAGTGAACCTTGGACCACTTGACCATCTTCTAATACCATTTCATTGAAAAGTTTGGGATTGGCGAAGGTTGCGCGTTGCGCGGTTAGGTGATCACCACGATGAGTTGCATAGGAATTGAAATCTTCTTCAGGAACACCCATTTTGCTCAAATATTCTCCAGCAGCGCTGCTGGCTAAAATAGCATTCGAGGGCGATAAGTGATCAGTGGTGATGTTGTCTCCCAAAATTGCTAGTGGGCGCATGTTTGATAATGAACGTGTATCAGCAAGTGCACCTTCCCAATAAGGGGGTTTGCGAATATAGGTGCTTTTTTCGCGCCAATCATAAAGAGGGCTGATTGCATCATTGTTCTCGACTTTGAAGTTGAACATTGGTTCATAGACGCTTCGGTATTGCTCAGGCTTAACGCTGGCTGCAACAATCGCGTCAATTTCTTCATCAGATGGCCAGAGGTCTTTCAGTGTTATCGGCTGACCTTCTTGATCATGACCTAAAATGTCTTGTTCAATATCAAACCGAATAGTGCCAGCTAGTGCATAGGCGACGACCAATGGCGGGGAGGCTAGAAAAGCTTGTTTTGCAAAGGGATGAATACGTCCATCAAAGTTGCGATTGCCTGATAAGACAGCTGTGGTGTATAAATCACGATCAATGACTTCTTGCTGAATTATTGGGTCTAATGCGCCGCTCATACCGTTACAGGTGGTGCAAGCGAAGCCGACAATGCCAAAGCCAAGTTTTTCTAGATCAGGAAGTAAGTCAGCTTCTTCTAAATATAATTGTACGGTTTTTGAGCCAGGCGCTAATGAGCTTTTTACCCATGGTTTTCTAGTTAAACCTTTTTCATTAGCATTTCGAGCTAGTAAGCCAGCTGCGATCATGTTGCGAGGATTGCTTGTGTTAGTGCAGCTGGTGATGGCAGCAATAATAATAGCGCCATCAGGCATGCCCTTTTTATCAGAATCATCAGATTGTTTTTCTTGGTCAAGAATACCCGCACTTCTTAGTTCTTGAGTTGCCACACGCCGATGTGGGTTGGATGGGCCGGCAATATTTCGACCCACCGTTGACAGGTCAAATGTAAGTTTGCGCTCATATTCTGCTTGTTTCATGTGCTCAGCCCATAATCCTGTTTGTTTGGCATAGCGTTCTACTAGCTTGATATGCTCAGGATCTCGACCGGTCAACGATAGGTAATCAATAGTTTGTTGGTCGATATAAAACATGGCCGCGGTGGCGCCAAACTCGGGCGTCATATTTGAGATGGTGGCTCGATCACCGATGGTTAATGCATCAGCGCCTTCGCCAAAGAATTCCAGATAAGTTGAAACTACGCGTTCTTGACGCAGAAATTCTGTTATTGCAAGCACAATGTCGGTTGCTGTGATGCCTGCTTGACGTTTGCCTGTGAGTTCAACACCAACGATATCGGGCAGGCGCATATAAGAAGCTCGGCCTAGCATGACGCTTTCTGCCTCTAGCCCGCCAACTCCAATAGCAATCACGCCTAAAGCATCAACATGTGGGGTATGGCTGTCTGTACCAACCAAAGTGTCGGGAAAAGCAATGCCATCTGTATTGTGAATGACAGGTGACATTTTTTCCAAATTGATTTGGTGCATGATGCCATTACCAGGTTGAATGACATCAATATTTTTAAAGGCTTTTTTGGTCCAATTAATGAAGTGAAAACGATCTTCATTACGCCGGTCTTCAATGGCGCGATTTTTGTCAAAAGCTTTTTCGTCAAAGCCCGCATGTTCAACGGCTAAAGAATGGTCAACAATCAGTTGAGTGGGCACGACAGGGTTAACCTGAGCCGGGTCACCGCCTTTTAAGGCGATAGCATCGCGTAAGCCTGCTAAATCAACTAAAGCAGTTTGTCCTAAAATGTCATGGCAAACTACACGCGCAGGAAACCATGGAAAGTCTAGTTCTTGTTTGCGGTCAATTAGCTGCGATAGTGACGCATTAAGATTTTCTGGTGGGCAGCGGCGGACTAAATTTTCAGCAAATACCTTGGATGTATATGGCAGCTTGTCATAGCTACCTTTTTTGAGTGATTCAACGGCTTCACTTGCGTCGAAATACTCGACATTAGAATTCGGGAGTGGTTGCCGATATTTAGTGTTCAACATGCTGAGTTAGAATTTTGGAATGCCTTAAAAACACATAAATTGTTAACAATTTATGCCAAAAAAACCAATTTACGAGTATATATTGTTTATGTCAATAGTAATTGTCGACAATTATATTCTCTTTGATAAGTCAATTTCTTCAAACAGATCAGCTGAAAACGCGTTATTTTCCTTAGTGTTTTATTGAATTTTCACTTTTGAATGTTTTGTCAGTACTCTAGTTAGAAAGTACTTTTTAATAAAGCGAAAGCATTTAAGTAAGTATTTTGACTTCAGAATCCCCTGCAAGTAATAAAACATCTGTTGGGCGTTCTGCAAAAATGCCGTTAGTGACAACACCAGCGAAGCTATTGATTTTTATTTCTAGCTCGACGGGATTTAGAATTGTCAGATCATGTACGTCAATGATGATGTTACCGTTATCAGTGATGACCCCTTCGCGAAGCACGGGACGACCACCCAGTTTGACAAGTTCACGGCCAATATAAGATTGGGCCATTGGGATGACTTCAATAGGTAATGGGAATGCGCCAAGCGTGTCGACTAATTTTGAGTCATCCGCGATACAGATAAACTTATCACTTGCAGCCGCGACGATTTTTTCACGGGTTAAGGCGGCGCCACCACCTTTGATTAGGTGTAAATGTTCGGTGGCTTCATCAGCACCATCAACATAAATTGGCAGCTCGCCTACTTGGTTTAAGTCAAAAACTTTAATGCCATGCTCACTCAATCGTTTTGCACTTGCTTCGGAGCTGGCAACAGCACCATCAATTTTATTTTTGAGTTTGGCAAGTTCATCAATAAAACAATTGGCGGTTGAGCCAGTGCCTACACCAATGATCCAGTCCCATTCAATATATTCAATTGCAGCTTCAGCAACACGTTGTTTTTTATGTTCTGACATGATTTGGAACCGTAGTTATTGCCCAGATGAGCGTGATTAGTTTTTGCGAATTATAGCCGATATAATGCACAGATGAAGTTAGCTAGTAAGAAATTGCTCAATATTCCTAATGTTCTGACCATCGCAGGTTCTGATTCAGGCGGTGGCGCTGGCATACAGGCGGACATTAAAGCGATGTCAGCGAATGGCGTATATGCAGCGAGTGTTATTACGGCTATTACTGCGCAAAATACTTTGGGAGTAAATGCAATTCATGATGTGCCTTTAGATATTATTGAAGCTCAGATAGACGCAGTGTTGTCTGATATTGATTGTTCTGCGTTGAAAATTGGCATGTTGAGTCAATCGTCAGTGATTCAATTAGTGTCGGAAAAAATCAAGCAGTATGATCTACAAACAGTGGTCTTAGACCCCGTTATGGTTGCTACTAGTGGCGATCAACTCTTAACAGAAGTAGCAATTGATGTCTTAAAAAAAGAACTAATTCCTCAGGCAACCGTCATTACGCCGAATCTTTATGAGGCGGCTATTTTGTCTGGCTTAGCTCCTCTTGCCAATCAAGCCGACATGTTAGATTGTGCTGAAAAGTTGATTTGTTTAGGCTCAGATGCGGTATTACTAAAAGGTGGTCATTTGCAGGATGAGCAAAGTAGTGATTTATTGTTTAGTGCAGATGGTGACGTAGAATGGTTTTCTTCGCCAAGGATTGCCAGTAGTAACACACATGGGACTGGCTGCACTTTGTCTTCAGCGCTGTGCGCATTTTTAGCTCAAGGAAAATCTTTGGCTGTAGCGACCAAGCTAGCTAAAGAATATACTCAATCTGCAATTCAAGCCGCTGACCAATTGCAAGTTGGTAGCGGCTCTGGGCCGGTGAATCACTTCGCCGAAACAATTAAAATCTAAATAATTAAAATTTATCGAGTTTTTGAGTTAAGTCGTTTAGCTGCCAATCGTAATCATCCTTGTACGAAAGATTTTTTAGCTTGAGTAATTGGCTTTTTAAATCACGGTCAGCATATTGTAAAAAATGCTCAAGTAAATCTTGATTATTGTTGCCAAAGTCACCTTTATACCAATCGTAAATGCTGGATACGTGTAAGCGATTATTGATTACGCTAACGCCTCGCGGATGGTTGATATAGCCACTAGCTAGGTTTTTCAGCTGAGTTTCCGTATTTTGGCTAGTAAAAGCTAATGGTGATAGATTGGGGCAGCTAAGGCTAGCGCAGTTGACAGCATAATGTATTCTATTGTCTTTCCAAATAGGTCTGAGGATGCGATGCTCAACATCATTTAAGCTTAATACATCATCACCAATTTCTAGCCATTGTCTGTCCCAAGGGCCAAACGAAAGAATGCTATCTTTGATTTTAGTGATAGATTCAACTGGATAGTTTTCGATTATCAACACCACAGTTGCGGCATTGTATAAATTGACCCAATAGGCAAACTGCTCTTTTTTATTGTATTCCCGTGGATTAATGTCAAATAAGGAATCGACATAGTCATTTAACTGGTCGGCGCCATCTGCTTGCAAGGCGTTGTAATCGAATCTATTAATGTCGCTGTCATGCGGTTTGAGATATTTATCTAAAACCGCTTGCCATTGACTATGATCAATTTTCGCTGTATTCGTTTCATCGCTTTCTTGCCACTGAATTAAAATGTCAGATCCTGGCGCTGTGTGTCCTGATAGTGATATACAAAGACCAATAATCAATAACAGAAAAAAATTTATTCTTTTAATCATAACTCTATTAGCGTCTCCAATTGTGTAATTTTTCAACCCAGCGTAATACGCCTTCAGGTTTATTAGCTTGCTTCCATTGACCAGCAGCGTATTTGTTAGCCTCAGCTAAACTTGGGTATAAATGAATAGTATTAAGAATTTTATTCAAGCCCATGCCGTACTTCATTGCTAACACATATTCAGAAATTAAATCACCGGCATGATGCCCAACGATCGTTACGCCGAGAATTTTATCCTTGCCTGGAGGAGTAAGCACTTTCACAAAACCATGTGCTTCGCCATCAGCGAGGGCTCGATCTAAACCATCAAGTTTATATTTGGTCACTTCGTAGGCTATATTTTGAGCCTTTGCATCGGTTTCATTTAAACCAACACGAGCAACTTCAGGCATGGTAAACGTAGCCCAAGGGATTACTCGATAATCCACTTTGAACTTTTTGATAAAGCCAAATAAGGAATTCACTGCAACATACCAAGCTTGATGTGCCGCGGTGTGAGTGAATTGATAAGGGCCTGTGACATCGCCACAGGCAAAAATATTTTCCACAGATGTGCGTAGATAGTCGTCAGTTTCAATCGTGCCATTTTTACGCAGTTTGATGCCTAAGTTTTCAAGCCCAAGCCCTTCGGTGTTGGGTCTTCTGCCAACTGCAACTAAGATGTCGTCAAATTCGATACGGACTTCTTTGCCATTGTTGTCACAAATTAATACTTTTTGGTCTTTTTCAGTTTCAACTCGCAATGCACGGTGTTCGGTTAGCACATTAACACCTGAGTTTTGTAAGGATTCCATGACAATTTCTTTGGCATCATCGTCTTCGCGACCCATGATGGTCGGCATCATTTCAACTTGAGTGACTTCACTACCTAGCTTGCCAAAAGCTTGGCTAAGTTCACAACCAATCGGTCCACCACCTAAAACGATTAGGCGCTTAGGTTGATGTTGTAAGTCCCAAACGTTATCAGAGGTGAGGTAGCCTATGTTTTCAATACCTTCAATAGGCGGTACAAAAGGTCTTGCGCCACTGGCGATAATGATGCTTTTAGTCGTGATAATACGGTCACCGACTTGTACTTCATGCGGTGATATAATCGTTGCTTCGCCTGCGATGCATTCAACACCTAAACTAGTATAACGCTCCATAGAATCATGTGGTTCAATGGTTTTGATTACATCGTGAACACGCGTCATAATATTTTTGAAAACGGGTACTGGCTTGACTGCTTTAAAGCCAAATTCTTCTGCACGTTTCATATACGATGCTATCTTGGCGGAACGCAAGATTGCTTTACTAGGAACACAGCCTGTGTTTAAGCAGTCACCGCCCATCTTATGACGTTCGATTAAGACAACTTTTGCTTTTACAGCTGCTGCGATATACGAGCTCACTAGGCCCGCTGAGCCACCGCCAATGACGACGAGGTTCACTTCATATTTTTTACCCATGTTATTTCTCGATTCTTATTGAAAGGTTTTAGATAGTTGTTTCATTAGATTATTCTTCTGGCTTGCGTATTTTCGACATAATAAATTTCGCAACGATTGGGAATATTGCCAAAAGAACGAATGAGCCAATAATTTTTGGAGAAAGAATGTCACTAATTTGACTAATTGTACTTACTTGTGTTCCTGCATTTACAAAAACTGCTGTTCCAGCAAGCATGCCAAGTTGGCTTGACCAATAAAAGGTGATTGTTTTTAGTTTGGTCAGAGCCATCACAATATTAACAATGAAAAAAGGAAACGCAGGAATTAGTCTGGCACTAAAACAATACAACCAGCCGTCTTTTTCAACGCCAGCATTAATTTTTTCTAATTGTGAGCTGAATTTTTTTTCCATGCTTTCACGCAAAACATAACGTGCGATTAAAAACGCCAAAGTTGCACCTATCGAACTAGCAAAAGAGACAAGAATTAGTCCCTGCCAAAAGCCAAAGACTGCACCTGCGCCGAGCGTTAAAATCGCGGCTGCGGGTAAGGATAATGCAGCAAAAGCAACGTAGACTAGAAAGAATCCGCCACCAATTAAGAATGGGTTTTGATTATATATATCAATTAGATCGCCACGTTTTTCTTGCAGTGTTTGCAAGTTAAAATGGTTGTGAAGTCCAAAAAAGAAAAAAGCAGCAATTAATATTGCTACAATTCCGATTAAAATTAATTTTTTACCCATTATATATTCCTAGATAGTTATTAAAAAATAGAGTTTAAGCTATTCTCTGTGTTTAAGACCCAATTAGTTCAAGTTCTCTTGCGATAATATTTTATGCCAACGGATTATTTAGAAAAAATCAATAATGCTTCAGTTTATGATGTAGCAAAAAAGACCCCATTGGAGTTTGCAGAAAAAATTTCAAAACGTGTGCAGAATAAAATCTGGCTAAAGCGGGAAGATTTGCAACCCGTATTTTCATTCAAAATCCGAGGTGCCTACAATTGCATCGCAAATTTATCAAAGGATGTGCGCAGTAAAGGAGTGATTTGTGCTTCAGCTGGCAATCACGCACAAGGGGTCGCTTATTCGGCTCAATATCTCGGTATTCCTGCGACCATTATCATGCCAGAAACTACTCCTAGAATCAAAGTGGATGCGGTTGAGGCTATGGGTGCTGTGCCAGTGTTACATGGCACAAGCTATTCTGATGCTGCGATCAAGGCAGTTGAGTTGGTAGATGATCTTGGACTGAGTTATATACATCCGTTTGATTCACCCGATGTCATTGCTGGTCAAGGTACGGTCGCTAAAGAAATTCTTGATGAATTAGATGACTTGGATGCGATTTTTGTTTGTGTTGGTGGAGGCGGTTTGCTGGCTGGCATTGCTGCTTATGTCAAGGCTGTAAAACCCAGTATTAAAGTGATTGGTGTTGAGCCAGATGACTCGGATGCCATGACTCAATCTTTGGCAGCTGGTGAGTGTGTGGTGCTTGAAAAAGTCGGAATTTTTGCTGATGGAGTCGCGGTAAAACAAGTGGGTGTGGAGACTTTTCGTCTTGCCCAAGAATATGTTGATGATATGATTACCGTTAGCACGGATGAAATTTGTGCAGCGATTAAAGACGTTTTTGAAGATACACGCTCAGTGCTGGAGCCTGCCGGTGCGGTTGGTCTTGCGGGTTTGAAAAAATATTGTCAAGAACATGATTGGAAGAATAAAAATATTGCGGTGACCGCTTCCGGCGCAAATATGAACTTTGATCGTTTACGTCACGTGTCGGAACGAACAGAATTTGCGGAACGTCGTGAGGGAATTCTGGCAGTGAAAATTCCTGAGCAGCCAGGCAGTTTTAAGCAGTTTTGTCAGGCTATTGATAAGTTGAATATCACGGAGTTTAATTATCGTTATGCTGATGCTAAGGAAGCTGTTATTTATGTGGGCGTTGAAATTCGAAACGCGCAACAATTAGATAATTTGATAACGTCTTTGTGTGAGCAAGGTTATGAAACTTTGGATTTGACTGACAATGAAATGGCGAAACTGCATTTGCGTCATATGGTTGGAGGTCGCGGACAAAATGTTGCTGATGAAGTTGTCTATCGTTTCCGCTTTCCTGAAAGCCCAGGGGCATTGATGACGTTTCTACAAACCCTTGGCCAAGAATGGAATATCAGCTTATTTCATTATCGCAATCATGGTTCTGATTTTGGACGGGTATTGTGTGGTCTACAAGTCCCGGAAGGATTGCGGGCAAGGTTTGTGCAAGTTCTTGATGAAATTGGATATATCTATGTTGAAGAAACCGCTAACCCTGCTTATGAGTTGTTTCTAAGTTAGTTTGCATGTCAGAATTCTTAGATCTACAAGAAACGGCACAAATTGCTAGCCCAACATTAGAGGCAGGACAAATACATTTATGGTGGGTGCCTTTATCGATTGATAACGAGTTACAAAAAAAATTCACAGCCGAACTCAATCAACATCAGCGCCAGAAATTTAATCGCATTAAAAGTCTGCAAAGACAACGGCATTATGTGGCTGGTAGAGGCTACTTAAATCAACTATTAAGACATTATGCTGGCCGACAAGCATCAATTGAGATGGTCTTTGGGGAGCACGGCAAGCCTGCTTTGCAGGAAAACCCGCAACAATTATTTTTTAATTTTACAGATACCAATGGTTTTGGTTTATTTGCTTTTGCTTTATCAAGTGAGCTTGGCGTTGATGTAGAACATGCTATGCGCGATGGAGAGTTTGCGCGAATTGTTGAGCGCCGCTTTGCGCCAGAGGAACAGTATTTACAGGATCGTTCAATGAGTGAGTTTTTACGATGTTGGACACGTAAAGAAGCGTATGGCAAAGCCATTGGTAGGGGTTTAAGTTATCCTTTGCGACAATATTCCGTGTGCGAAGATCTTTCAAAAAGTGAGTTTGCCGTACCAGATGGCGAATTTTTTGGTCAGCAAGTCATCATCAATTATGAACAGGCGTCCTACATTGCTTGTATTGTGTCACAGGGTTTGCAAGCAAAGCAGATACATGCATTTCGCTTGTTGGAGAAACCTGATTAATTGATAGCTATTTTAATAGCTGCTTTAACCTGTTTATGCCCATACCATAATATTCATGCAATGCTTGGGTGTTCAGATTGATAGCGCCACTGTTAGGGAATATCGTTAATATGAATGGTTGCTGTATATTGCTTACAATCAAATCGCTAGGGGTTGGGAAAATTTTTATGTCCAATGCTAATGTTGAAAACAATTGCATTGAGCGTGGCATATGGATGGCAGAAGTGACTAATAATGCTGATTTTGCCTTAACGCTTTCAAGAACTGTCTTGGTCTGTTGTGCATTTTGCTCTGTAGTACGACTATTGGGTTCAATTAAGATAGCCTTTTCGGGAACACCCATTTCGATTAGTTTTTCACTAATATAATGAGCTTCAGATTGTAAACCCGTTTGTTGGAAGACATTGCCTCCAGATAAAATAATGTATTGGGCTTTGCCAGCTAAATACAGTTTTCCTGCTAACCAAAAGCGGTTTGATCGGCCAGTGAATTGCGAAAATTTTCTGGGCGTTGCGGGTGGCGCTAGACTGCCACCTAAAACAATAATGACATCAGCACTGGGTGTATTTTCAATGTCTAATTGTGGGTATTGCTGCTCCAAACTTGTGACCAAGGATTTAGCGACATAGTTATTAGAGCTAAATAAAAATGCCACTAATGCTAAGGAGATACAGAATATGCTCAGTGAATGCTTTTGCAATAATCGATAGAGCAATGCCAAAAACAGTAGCACTGAAATCAGTCCCACTGGATAGATCAATAAAGAAAGAGCTTTTGCAATTAAAACTAGATCCATTTTAGTGTTTTAGTATTTTGATGAGCTGCGTTTAGGTAAGCGAATAGCTGCGCGTAAACTTTTTGTTGATTTGTTTTAAGACCCATCAAGATACACAAAAAGTTTTAAAGTTTCTTCGATCTTATCATTAAGAACTCTTGGTTCATTATCAAATTTGCCATAAGTGCATGAAAAAAGTAAATCGCAGTGCAGTATTTAACCAAATATTCAGTCTTAATACTTTCTATATGTTGAATGTAAAGAAGCTATCTCGTATGCATTGAAAATGCTAATATTAGCTTCTTAAATTTGCAGGCATTATTCTGCGATATAATTACGTTAATTAATATAGGATTAGCGTTGTTTAACGAGTGATTTGAATGAACCTATTTGATTTTAATGATGGTCCTGAAGGGTATTATGGTGAGTACGGCGGCACGTTCTTACCTGAGATTCTTCATACGACGATCGAAGAACTGAAACGCGAATTTCGCAAAGCTAAAGAAGACCCGAGCTTTTGGCAAGAATTTATTCAGTTGATGCAATCCTACTCGGGTCGCCCAACACCTGTTTCATATCTAGAAAACTTGTCTAAAAAACTCGGTGGCGCACAGATTTATATCAAGCGTGAAGACTTAAATCATACTGGCTCGCATAAAATTAATAATGTCATGGGCCAAGGCTTGTTAGTTAAGCGTATGGGTAAGACTCGCGTGATTGCTGAAACTGGTGCAGGTCAACATGGCTATGCTACCGCCACGATGGGTGCTCGTTTTGGTTTTGATGCCAAAATTTATATGGGCGCGCATGATGTCGCTCGCCAACGTCCAAATGTGTTTTGGATGGAAAATATGGGTGCTGAAGTGGTTGCAGTTACTGATGGCCAACAAACACTTAAAGATGCGATTAACGAATGCCTGCGTGACTGGGTCACTAATATGGATAACACGCATTATGTGTTAGGCACAGCTTGTGGCCCACACCCATTTCCAGAAATGGTTTCATGGTTTCAATCAATCATAGGTCAAGAGGCTCGTCAGCAAATGTTGGATAGTGCTGGCGGTTTGCCAGATCGAATATTTGCCTGTGTTGGTGGTGGTTCTAATGCGATTGGTCTATTTCAAGGTTTTATTGATGATGAATCAGTACAATTGGTAGGCTGTGAAGCGGGCGGTTTGGGTGAAGGCAAAGGCAATCACGCGTCGCGATTAGCTTATAAAGATGCAACAGTTGGCGTTGCTCAAGGCATGAAAACGTATTTCTTACAAAACGACGACGGCAATATGCTTGAAACTCATTCAGTCGCAGCAGGTTTAGATTATATTGGTGTTAATCCCGTGTTAGTGCATTTATGGGAGAAAGAACGCGTACGCTTTGAAGCTGTGACTGACGATGAAGTGACCGAGGCATTGAAAATGTCAATGTTAACGGAAGGGGTGATTCCGGCATTGGAAAGCGCGCATGGTTTTGCGCAAGCGATTAAAGAAGCTGCTGAAATGAAGCCATCAGAAAGAATATTAATTAATATGTCTGGGCGTGGTGATAAAGATATTTTTACTATTGCGGATGCTTTGGGTGATGAACATTGGAAGCGTTTCATTGGTCAAAAAGCTGATGAATATAGCGAACAGAAAGATAATTCCAAAGGTTAATCATGAGTACTTTACAAGATTATTTGACGCAGCGCAGTCAACATAAAGATTGCATGGTGATGACTCATGTTGTTTGTGGTTACCCATCATTTGACGATAATTGGAAAGAATTAGAAATCATGCAGCAGTATGATGTCGATTTGGTTGAATTACAGTTCCCATTCTCTGAGCCAAGTGCTGATGGGCCTTTGTTTGTCAAAGCAAATCAAGAAGCGGTGGAGAGCGGTGTCTCGGTGCAAGATTGTTTTGATTTTATGCGCAAAGTGACCGAGCATTTTTCATTTAAAGTGATCATGATGGGTTATTACAACACTGTGTTCAAATCGGGGCATAAAGCGTTTATGCAAAAATTGTCTGATGCTGGTGCAGTGGGATATATCTTGCCTGATTTACCTGTGAATGAGGCGCAAGAACTTCATCATATTGGCAATGAACTTAAATTGTCTCCTATTGTCTTAATGACGCCGACAAATACGCCGGAGCGTTTGGCCGAGTTGGCAAACAGTGCTGAAGGTTTTATCTACACAGTTGCTCGTCGTGGAGTCACTGGTTCACAAACGCAGATGGATAATGAAGTGGCAGACTTTATCAGTCGTTGTCGTGAGGTAACTGATTTGCCGTTAGCTATTGGTTTTGGCGTGAGTGAGAAAAAGGATGTTGAATTTATTGGTAAGCATGCGGACATCGCAGTGATTGGCACCGCAGCATTGCGTGCATGGGAAAATGGCCGTGAACAAGCCTTAGATGCTTTTTTTACTCAGCTTTTGGCGTAATTTTCTGAGTTTGTTGATCTAAAATTTGTTGGTTCTCTTTAATCTTTTCCAATAAAAAACTCATATGTTGGCGAAGTAAAGCATTATCTTGATTGCCTAGAGTTAATTTTTCTTTTAAAGCATCAAGTTGCTGTTCAATTTCAGTTAATTCAGTTTTTGCATTATTTATAGTGGGTTCGCCATCGTTAGTTTCAGGACTGATAACGCCTACTTTTTCTTCAAGAATTACCTTTTTTTTTGAAATTTCTTTTTCGATTTTTTCAATTCCTTGGGGTTTTTGCGTGGTCGTATTTTCGCTTTCACTGCATGCGCCGAGCAAAGTAAAAACCGCTACAATAAAGGTTGTTAGATATAATCTTGGGGTTTGTTTAGGCATCTTATTTATAGAACTCGAAAATTGAGTGAGATTGCTAGTGCCTAGATAGTGATTCAACTCCCAATAGTTTTCAAGTTTTTATATCGTTCCAATGCATCTAATCTGGCAGTTTTATGATCTACTATCGGCTTGGGGTAGGTTTTGCCTAGTGTGACTTTAGCCTCAGTTAATACGGTTGATGGCGCATTTGATGGTGAATGTATGTGTTTGTTGGGTAAATTTTTTAATTCAGGTACCCAGCGACGAATATATAGTCCGTCGCTGTCGAATTTTTCACTTTGTGTTGTTGGGTTGAAAATTCTAAAAAAAGGAGCAGCATCGGCGCCGCATCCAGCACACCACTGCCAGCTGGCCGAATTGCTAGCAAGATCAGCGTCTAATAAAGTATCCCAGAACCATTTGGCGCCTGCTTGCCAATGAATGAGTAAGTCTTTACACAAAAAAGAAGCAACGACCATTCGTACTCGATTATGCATATAGCCTGTTTGCCAAAGCTCGCGCATACCAGCATCAACTAAAGGATAGCCTGTCAAACCTTGTTGCCATGCCTCAAGTTGTAGATTTTGTTTGTTCCAATGGAAGTTGTTAAAACGAAGATTAAAATTCTCTTCGGGTAGTTGAGGAAAATGATATAGCTGATAGTAGCTGAATTCACGCCAACCAATTTCGCTTAAATAGCGATCCAAATCTTCATTAGAGGATTGCCCATGAATTCGGTGTTGCATAACATCATACCAAATTTGTCTGACACTGATTTCGCCAAAGGCTAAATGTGGTGATAATTTTGAGGTGCCATTAATGCTTGGAATATTCCTTGATTCATCATATTTGTTGATGGAGTCTGATAAAAAATTATCCCAAGTTTGTTGTGCTGCTTGTTCGCCGACTTGCCAATAGTGCTTAAATTCAGCAGCCCAGTTGGGTTTTTCCGGTAGTAAATTGAATTCTTCTAGGCTGACATCATTTTGAACCAACCAATTGTTTTTGATATTTGAAAGAGATGGTTGGGGTAAAGGTTCTGGTATCAGTGATTGTGATAGAAAACCGTTTTTACAGTGTCGCCAATAAGGAGTAAACACTTTGTAAGGCGTGCCTTGTTTGTTCATTTGTTGCCATGGTTCACTGAGCAAGTTGTTATTAAATGAATGAACAGTTATACCTGCATTGATCAATTGTTTTTTGAGCTCAGTATCTTGTGCGATATTGTTTGGTTCATAGCGGCGGTTCCAAAAAATATGCTGACAATTATTATTTTGGCAAAGTTCAAATAACACATTAAAAACAGATTGCTCAGCATCCGCTTGAAAGAAATACAAATGGTGATTTTGTTTATTAAATTGATGATTTAAAGCTTGCAGAGAGTGATGCAGCCACCATTTGCTGGCACCACCAATTGACCAATTAAGGTTTTCTTGTTCACTGTTGTCATTGATATAGATGAGTAGAACTGATCCTTGTGAAAGCGCGTGGAAAAGCGCTGCATTATCATGCAACCTCAGGTCACGTCGAAACAATACGATTGATTTAAACAGTTTGGCCATTGAAGCTTGTAATATTTTGTAAAGTTATAGGGAAACTATCAGTATCGAATGTCAAATTGATGTTAATTATGATTAAATATATCTAGATTTTGTTCAGTGGTAGAACAAATATAATAAGAATAACTCTTGGGAGGTGGCTAAGTGTCATTATGGAATTGTTTTTGGCGGAATTGTTTTTGGCCATTAGCGCTATTAATTTTACTAGGTTTATTGCAGATGTTCTGGCCTGGTGGTGAATGGCGTAAAATAGAGAGTGATGTTAATAATACTGTAGCATTTAATTTAAAAGAAAACGGTATTGATTGGGCAAAGGTTGACACCAATGATCGTGGACGCGATGTTTTATTAAGTGGCTCTGCGCCTTCAGAAGAAGCAAAGAGCACAGCAATTAGGATTGCAGAAGAGTTGTCGCAAGATAAACGAGGTAATGCTGTAGCCCGTATCGTAGAATGGCAAGGAGACATTGTTGAACCAGTCATCGAGTTACAACCCGGTAAGTTATCTTTCACGGCAGTCGATAACAAGATTACCTTAAATGGTGTTGTTGCTAATGAAGATCAAAAAGCAGCATTGGTTGATGCTGCGAATAGAACTTATGGTGCTAGTAATGTGATAGATAGATTGAGCATTGGTGAAAACATTTTACCAATAGAGCAAATAGGTTCATTAGTTTCAGATTTTGGTCTGCCTGATGGGACTTTACGAGTTTCGTTGGAAAAAGGCTTGAAAATAACAGGTGAAGTTGATTCTGAAGGGCGTAAATTATCTATAGGTGAGAATTTACAAAATGCCTTAGGTTCTGATTACTCAGTTAAAAACTTATTATCAGTCGCCTTACAACCCGGTAAGTTATCTTTCACGGCAGTCGATAACAAGATTACCTTAAATGGTGTTGTTGCTAATGAAGATCAAAAAGCAGCATTGGTTGATGCTGCGAATAGAACTTATGGTGCTAGTAATGTGATAGATAGATTGAGCATTGGTGAAAACATTTTACCAATAGAGCAAATAGGTTCATTAGTTTCAGATTTTGGTCTGCCTGATGGGACTTTACGAGTTTCGTTGGAAAAAGGCTTGAAAATAACAGGTGAAGTTGATTCTGAAGGGCGTAAATTATCTATAGGTGAGAATTTACAAAATGCCTTAGGTTCTGATTACTCAGTTAAAAACTTATTATCAGTCGTCATTCCTGAGCCTGAACCTGAGCCTGTTGTTATTAAAGAACCAGAGCCAGTTATTGATATTGCTGCTATTTGTCAGGCCAAGGTCAAAGAACTGATGAGTGATAGCAAAATATTCTTTGCTACAGCAAAGGCTGAAATAAAGTCAGAGAGCTATGCTTTACTTGATAACATCTCAGCTGTGCTAGCAGAGTGTAGTGAGTCTGCTGTGGAAGTTTCTGGACATACTGATTCAACTGGTAGTCAATCATTTAATCAGCCGCTTAGTTTGAATCGAGCTAAGGCAGTCGTGGACTATTTGGTTTCCAAAGGTGTTGATGCAAATAGATTGACATCTGAGGGCTTTGGCGCTGAGAAGCCAGTCGCTGATAATTCAACAAAAGAAGGTCGAGCGGCGAACCGTCGTATTGAATTTACTGTTAAATAACGGAGAACAAATTATGTGGTATTTATTTTTTCAAACTTGGGCATGGATTCTTGCAGCTTTTATTTTAGGCTTGCTTGTTGGTTGGTGGCTCTGTGGTCGTTGTCGTTGCAGTGGTGAAAAGACGGTAGAACAAGATACTAGCGTTGCGGCTGCAGCTACGGCAGGTTCTACTGCGGAGGTGGTCGAAGAAGTTTCTGCACCAGCTGCAAATGTAGTTGCGGATACAGAGGAGCTGATGGTTGAAGATGATTGGCAACCTGCTGGTTTTAGCGAACGGCCTGCTGATGCTGATGAACTTAAACGTATTAAAGGTATCGGTCCAGTGATCGAGAAGACTTTAAATGGCCTAGGAATCTATCAGTTTAAGCAAATTGCCGAATTCAGCCGCGATAATATCGCTTGGGTTGATAAATATATTTCATTTCCAGGTCGTATTGATAGAGAAGAGTGGGTGTCTCAAGCTAAAGAATTAGCGGAAGGTAAAGAAACAGAATTCTCTAAACGCGTTGATAAAGGCGAGATGGACTATTAAATTTTATAGTCATTTGTTTCAAATAAAAAGCCTCGCTATATGCGAGGCTTTTTATTTAAAGCGTTTAATTTTTTATTATATTTTCGATAAGTACTTCTTCAGTGGGTACATCTTGGTGTCCCATGCGAGAACTAGTATTGACAGCAGAAATTTTATCCACAACCTCCATGCCTTCAGTGACTTTACCAAATACACAATAGCCCCAGCCTTGCGTCGAACGAGATTGGTAATTCAAAAAGTCATTATCCGCAGTGTTTATAAAAAATTGTGAGCTGGCTGAATGTGGGTCTGAAGTGCGAGCCATCGCAATTGTTCCAATAGTATTTTCAAGGCCATTATCGGCTTCATTTTCAACACGGTTGTTCGCAGGTTTTTGATTGAAGTTTGTGTCAAATCCACCTCCTTGAATCATGAAGTTTGGAATAATTCTATGGAATAAGGTTTTTTCATAAAAACCTGATTCGATATATGTCATGAAATTTTCTACAGTTTGCGGTGCTTTCTCAGTATCTAGCGCCACAGTGATGTCGCCAAAATTTGTTTGAATGGTAATTGTGTCAGTCATGCTGTTTAAGTGATCTATGGAAAAATTAATTGTAGGTGATTATACGTGTATGTCGCTCTTAAAGTAATGCAGAATTGAAATGATAAATTTGCCTTTCAGTGATCACAGCATCTAGTTTAATGTCCCACGCTTGAGGGATTAAATCATGACTTAGTTGGGTCTCATAAGCTAATCCAATGAGATAAGGTTTTGGGTTTGATGAGTCATGATTTTTAAATTCTAGAGCGCGATCATAATAGCCGCCACCCATTCCCAAACGATCCCCTTTTTTATTAAACCCTAATAACGGCATAAAAATAATATCTAGAGCTTGCGCTTCGATAGCAATAGTCTCCGATAAATCTTGTGGCTCAGTAATATTATAAATATTTTTCTGTAGTTTGGATTGTATGTTGCCTTGGCCATCGCGGCGTAACAAACAAAATTGCATTGTATGGTCTTGGCTAGAAGTAATGCGTGGAATGTAAATCTCTTTGTTTAAAGAGTGTGTATCTGAAATGATTGATATAGTAGGGAATTCACTACCAATGGGTGAGTAGATGGCAATTTTTTTAGCCGTTATGTATGAACGAAGTTGTTTAAGTTGAGATGTTAATGCTTGCTGAGCTGGATTTTCGAGCGTTTGAGCAGCTTGATTACGCTTAGCTCGTAATTGCTTCCGTAGCTTTAATTTTTTTGCTGAAATTTGTGGTTCCGAGTTCGCCATAAATTTGGTATCAAGAGATGCGAACCCGCCTTTGCCGTCCTGTTTCGGTGCCTTGAACCAAGGGTTCAAGTGGGTATCTCGTGTTCCTATCAGGTGCTGACACCAAGGACTGCACACAACAATTTCCAGTCTGATACCCGAAAAAATATATTAGGTTCTAAGGGATTTAGAAACAAAACAAACAACGCAGGTTCGCACAAACCTTGCAGACTAATTTTAGAGTATATTTAGTAATAGTGACAGATCTGTGATGAATTCATTATAGTCTAATTTAGACTTTATGCTGCGTTAGTATTATCCATGACGCGATCAATTTTATCGCTGAGCAGTTGTATTTCATCATTAATTTGTTCATTAGAAGATTGTGTCTTTCTCGCCTCAAGCAATTCGCTAGCAAGATTGATGGCAACCATAATGGCAATTCGCTCATTGCCAACAATTTTTCCTTGGCTTTGTATCAATTCGATTTGTTCATCTAAAAATCGTGTGGCAGCTAATAAAGTAGCTTTTTCATCAGGTGCGCAAGCGACGGAAAAATCTTTGCCCATAACTTGGACTTTGACACTTTCTCTAGTTGTTTTCATCAAATTTTCGCTAGTTTAATTATTGTTCGTCAATGATTTTTAAACGTTTGACTATGCTTTCTAAGCGAGATCGAGCCAACTTGTTTTTTTCTTGTAAGTTAGAACGCTCATTAAGTAAAGAATCTTGGCTATCCCGCAAAGCGATATTTTCATGTTTGAGGCGCCGAACTTCACTTATCAGGCCATCAATTTTTTCTTCTAATGCTGTAATGCTCATAATTTCAATCTCTTAAATCCAATAATCTATGCAATATCTGAGGTTTAAGACTAAACATCAATATATTGCATAGACACTCTCTGGGTCAATGCCTAACTGAGAGTGAAAGCCATTTATGCCATAATTTCTTTAAAATTTTAGGCTTCGACGTTTTCAAAATGACTAAAATGTTATGATAGGCGCTATTAATTAGTTTAAAGAGAACTTCAATCAATGAATCTAATAGATCAACATCAACAACTTGAAGCTAGTTTGAATTTGGCTGGTTTATTTCAACCAAGCTCTGAAGTACATGGCATGATAGTCGGTAGTATTGCTAATCATATGTTTACTTCCAAGCAACCCGATTTAATTCGATTATTGGTTGGTGAAAATACTGATGTAAAAGGACAACAGCCATTACAAGATTTGTTGAATGAGTTGTATAGAGAAACCAGTGGGACTTTATTGGAAAATGATGATAGCTTCCAATTAATGTTGGTTGAATCAGAGGCTAAGTTGTCAGTTCGCACCGAAAGCTTGGCAGATTGGTGCCGAGGTTATTTGCTTGGGTTGTTGCAACATGAAACGGTGTCTATTGATCAACTTCCAGAAGATGGTCCAGAAATAGCTCGTGATATTTTGGCAATTTCAGAAGCTGCTCCGCAAGAAGAAGCAAGCGAGGAAGATGAATGGGCATTGGCTGAACTAGAGGAATATGTCAAAGTGGGAACGCAGCTGGTTTTTGAATTTATTGTCAGGTTGCGCTCTGAACAACAAGAATCAGCCCCTTTACAATAAGAAAGTGAGTTAAGTTTAAGTTTATGAATCAGGCATTTAATATTGATGGTTTTCAGCAACGGCGCAAACACCTAATGCAAAGCATGGGCGGTGGTGTTGCTGTCATTCCCACCGCACCAATGCGATTAAGAAATGGTGACGTGGAATTTCAATATAGACCCGATAGTGACTTTTATTATCTAACAGGTTTTAACGAACCTGAAGCCGTCGCGGTATTGTGCCCTGGGCGTGCAGCGGGTGAATATATTCTGTTTTGTCGTGAGAGAGATCCTGATAAAGAACTATGGTACGGCAGAAGAGCAGGTTTAAAAGGAGCAGTAGAGAATTTCGGTGCTGATGATGCCTTTCCAATAGAAGACCTTGACGATATTTTGCCAAGGCTGTTGGAAGATCAAGCTAAGATTTTTGCTAGCTTAGGTCGTTATAATGATTTTGATGCAAAAGTCATGCAATGGATGAATGATGTCAAATTGCGTTCTCGTCGGGGTGTAAATGCCCCCCATGAAATGGTGGATTTAAGCTATTTATTGCATGAGCAGCGCTTGATTAAAACCAAAGATGAATTAACCATTATGCGTAGAGCAGGCAAAATTTCAGCGCAAGGTCACATACGAGCAATGCAAAGCTGTCAGCCAGGCATGACAGAACAACAAGTACAGGCCGAAATGGAGTATATTTTTCGCCAAGGCGGCAGTACGTATAATGCCTATCCTTCGATTGTGGCAGGTGGCGAAAACAGCTGTATTTTGCATTATATTGATAACAATGCTCTCTTGAACGATGGTGATTTATTATTGATTGATGCTGGCGCTGAGCTTGATTGCTATGCGTCTGATATTAGCCGCACCTTTCCAGTGAATGGCAAGTTCAGTGGTGAACAAAAAGCGTTGTATGAAATTGTCTTGGCGGCGCAAAAATCTGCTTTTGATGCATGTGCGCCAGAAGCTCATTGGAATGAGTTCCATGATAATGCGGTTGCTGTGATTACCGAAGGATTGATTGATGTTGGCTTATTACAAGGCGAATTGAAGGAATTGATAGAGACGAACGCCTATCGAGATTTTTATATGCATCGCACTGGCCATTGGCTAGGTATGGACGTACATGATGTGGGTGATTATCAAATTGAACAGCAATGGCGAGTGTTAGAACCAGGCATGGTTTTTACAGTGGAGCCAGGTATCTATGTTGGCAAAAATCCTAATGTCGATTCGCGCTGGCATGATATAGGCATTCGCATTGAAGATGATGTGTTGATTAAAAAGTCGGGACATGAAGTGTTAACAAATGCTGTGCCAACAGCCATAGATGATATAGAACATCTAATGTCATCTTAAGTTAACTAAACATAGTAATGTCCATTCAGCCTGAAACGCAATCAAGTGATGTTGTCATTATTGGTGGGGGCTTGGCTGGTTTGTCAATGGCTGCTGCGTTAAGTAGTTTGCCAGTCAATATCTTGATCATTGAATATGCTAAATCAGCAATCAATAATTCATTAAAACTGAAAACATCTGAGAAATATTCACCTAGTTTTGATGATCGAGCAATCGCATTATCGTTTGCTTCAATTAAAGTCTTGCAAAATATAAGTGTCTTATCTGATGCAGATGTCAATAGCCTAACGTGTATTGAAAAAATTCACGTGTCTGATAAAGGGCATTTAGGTATGTTAAGAATGACTGCTGCTGAAATTGGTGAAGCCGATTTAGGCAAGGTTATACCGGCGCCATTGTTAGGCGAAAAATTGAATCAGTATATTGTCCGAGGCGATTTCGCAGCGAATATTGATGTTCTAGACCAAAGTGCCGTAAAGAGTGTGCAACATCAAGACGACAGTGTGCTACTCAATGTGCAACAAAAAGAAAAAATCAGTCAAGTTACAACATCGCTAGCTGTATTGGCTGATGGTGGTCTTTCTGGTATAGCCGAGCAAATGGGCTTGCCCGCAAGTGGAACTGATTATGAGCAAGTTGCAATCTTAGCTAATGTTGAAGTGGATAAAATGCATCTAAATACGGCGTATGAACGTTTCACCGATACTGGGCCAGTTGCTTTATTACCGCTTAGAGAAAGGGAGTTTAAGCTGGTTTGGACAGTTTCACCACAAGACCAAGAAAATAGAATGAATTGTGGTGATGATGAATTTTTATCGGCTTTGCAAAATCGTTTTGGTTTCAGGGCGGGCCGTTTTTGTAAAGTGAGTCGTCGTGCATTTTATCCGATGAGTTCATCTGCAAGATCGCAGATTGTCAGTGGAAGAGTTGCCTTGATTGGTAATGCTGCACATAGTTTGCACCCAATTGCAGGCCAAGGTTTTAATTTGGGTTTGCGTGATGTTGCCTGTTTAGCTGAAATCATTGCAGAACAATTCTATCAAAAAAAGGATTTAGGCGAGGTCGATGCATTGCTGCGATATCAAAGCCAACGCGAACATGATATTAATCGCACTGCTGGCTTCACAGACAAGTTAGTCAAAACTTTTTCAAATTCTTCAGTGCCGCTTGCGCTCTTTCGCACCTTCGGTTTGTTGGCTTTAGATTCTCATCCGCAATTTAAACGTGATTTAATGCGTAAGCTAATGGGAGTTACGGGACAACAATTTAAATTAATGACAGGTAGATCATTAGAGCCTGAATCTGGATCAATCGTTCAGACAGAAGGAACGCAATTTAACAATGGTTAAGTCAAATCAGCCAACTGTTCAGCAGTATGACGCCATTGTTGTAGGTGCAGGTGTGATTGGCGCGACGCTAGCGCTAGGTTTAGCCGAGCAAAAAGGTTGGCACGTGGCATTGATAGAAAAAACTACTATTGCAAAAGAACCTTTACAAGACAATATTCGCGCTACCGCACTGGGTTTGCCTAGTCAGCAGCTGTTGGTTGAACTTGGGGTTTGGCAACAGCTTGAACATACGCAGCAATGTGCTTATGGGAAAATGCTGGTCTGGGATGAAAACAGTGATAGCCAACTTTCTTTTGATGCAACTGATTATCATGAGGATTGTCTGGGTTGGATTGTTGATCACAATGCCTTGAATTTGTATTTACAAGAAAAATTGCTGCAAAGCGAGAAACGAAATAAGATTGAATGCTTTTATGAGTCCCAGGTAGGATCTGTTAAGCAGTTAGAAGCGACTGTTCAAGTAGACATCATCAATCAAGAAAAAATGCTCAATTTGTCGGCCTCATGGCTATTTGCTGCCGATGGAGTGAATTCGCAGATCCGAGCGCAAGCAGATATTCTTGCTAGCTCGCATGATTATCATCAACAAGGTGTTGTGGCTAAAATAAGAACACAGAAAAGTCATCAATATACTGCATGGCAACGTTATTTATCTTCGGGTTCTATTGCCTTATTGCCGCTTAGTAATGGTGAGTGTTCGATCGTTTGGAGCGCAGAAAACTCTCAAGCAGAAACCCTTTTAAACTTATCTGAGCAAGATTTTACCAAGCGATTGCAAAGCACTTTGCAATCCAGATTAGGTGCAGTGGAACTATGTTCCAAACGGTTTGCTTTTCCGCTACGTAGTGTCAGGATTGAACAGTATGTGAAAGATTCAATTATATTGCTTGGTGATGCTGCGCATGGCATTCATCCAATGGCTGGACAAGGAGCAAATTTAGGCTTGGCAGATGTTAGTAAGATATTACTGGAAATAGCGAACATGAATGCTAGCGATAAGAAGTTGAAACGTGCTTTTCGGCAGTATGAACGCGCTCGAAAACTCGATAATTATCGTATGGACAGTTTTCTCACAGGTTTAGATACTTTGTTTAGGACGAATAATCCATTGCTACAAAGCTTGCGCCGAGTGGGTCTAAACTTTGTCGATCAACAAGCAATGCTTAAGTCAGCATTTGCTCAGCAAGTGTTAGGCAAATAGTGTTTTATTATGCTGTAGTGAGGAGCTTAGTTTGACCTTGGATTTGTTTGCTTCAGAAGAACTAGGCCCACAAAAAATTACATTGCCTGGCGCCGATCTTCTCTATTGGCCGAACTTTTATTCACCACAAGAAGCACAACATTGGTATGAACAATTGCTGGCTAGTGTTCAATGGCAAGAAAGAATGATTCGTATGTATGGTCGTGATGTTAAAGTGCCGCGGTTATCTGCTTGGTATGCAGACCAATGTAAGGAATATACCTATTCAGAGGCATTGCATAAGCCATTTGAGTGGACGACTGAATTAAGCACTTTAAGGCAAGATCTGCATAATAGAACGACAGCCAAATTTAATTCGGTACTGTGTAATCTATATCGAGATGGACAAGACAGTGTGGCTTGGCACAGCGATGATGAACCTGAGCTGGGAGTTGAGCCAGTGATTGCCTCCCTTAGCTTTGGTGAAACTCGCAGTTTTCAAATGCGCCGCAAAGATAACTATCGACAAAAGCATACTTTAGATCTGATTTCGGGCAGTTGTTTGTTGATGAGTGGCGCAACTCAAGCGCTATGGCAACACCAAGTGGCAAAGAGCAGTAAGGTTTTAGAGCCTCGAATCAATTTAACGTTTCGCTGGGTGTCATAAAATTTTGTTATGCTTGCAAAAATTATTCCATTGAAACGTATAATTAAAATTAATAACGCTGAAATTAAGTATTAAGCTTGAAAAATATATCGTTAGCCACTATTTTTTGAGCAGTAAAAAAATTTTAACCAATCAAAGAGAAAATATTATGTCTATTGAATTACCACAGCTTCCATATGCAATGGATGCGCTAGAGCCGCATATCTCCAAAGAAACATTAGAATTTCACTATGGCAAGCATCACAATGCATATGTCGTGAACTTGAACAAATTTATTGCTGATGATGCTTCATTGGCAGGCAAAAGCTTGGAAGATATCGTCAAGTCATCTTCTGGTGGTGTGTTCAACAATGCAGCGCAAGTTTGGAATCACACATTCTATTGGAACAGTCTTGCACCTAACGCAGGTGGCGAGCCAACAGGTGACTTAGCTGCGGCAATAAATGCAGCTTTCGGTTCGTTTGCTGATTTCAAAGAGAAGTTCACTGCTTCTGCGGTTGGCAACTTTGGCTCTGGTTGGACTTGGTTAGTTAAAAATGCTGCTGGCGAATTAGAAATTGTTAACACAAGTAATGCTGAAACAGTCATCACTGAAGCTGGAGTTACACCGCTATTCACTTGTGATGTATGGGAACATGCCTATTACGTTGATTACCGCAATGCACGTCCTGAGTATTTGAAAAACTTCTGGGAATTAGTTAACTGGGAATTTGCTGCAGCTAATTTTGCTTAAAAGCTGAATTAATGCGATAAAAAGGCCGCTTTTGCGGCCTTTTTTTGTTATTCATAAGGGAATAGCACTAGGTGATCTAAATCGAGATCAATACCTATTTTTTCACCTATAGCGTGATTATGGTGAGACGAGGCAAAGCAATATAGTGAACAATCGTCAGTGATTTTTACTAGATATAGGAAATGCGAGCCACGAAATTTTTTGGATAAAATTTCAACCACAATGTGGCTATCATCGTTATGCAGCACATCATCCGGTCTGACTAAGACTTCTACAGTTTGCCCTACATCAAATTGATGTGGCTTTTCATTGCTTAATCTCCCCAAGGCGCAATCGATGTTCGTTTCATCTAGCACAGTGGCTGGGATGAATTTCCCAGTGCCTATAAAATCAGCCACAAAGCGATTTTTGGGCTTATGGTAAATATCGAATGGATTGTCAAATTGCTGTATTTCTCCTTGATGCATAATGGCAACTTTATCGGCAATAGCAAATGCTTCCATTTGATCATGAGTAACTAAAATAGCGTTGATTTTTTCTTGTAGCAAGATGTCACGCACTTCTGGAACTAGATCTTCACGCATGGCAGCATCTAGCCCTGAAAACGGTTCATCCATTAATAAAAGTTTTGGTTTGGGTGCAATGGCTCGAGCCAACGCAATACGTTGTTGCTGACCACCAGAAAGTGAATGAGGAAAACGGTTTTCCATGCCTGTCATCGCCACCAAATCGAGCATCTTTTTGATTCGATTATTTTGATCTTTTTGTGACCACTGTTGTAAGCCAAACCGAATATTGTCAGCAATGCTTAAATGAGGAAATAACGCTAGATCTTGAAACACTAGGCCAATCTGCCTTTTTTCAGGAGCTATTTGTAGGTGTTGATTGGATAGCGTTTTTTCAAACATGGAAATGCTTCCCTCAGTTAAGGGCTCAAATCCTGCGATTGCACGTAGTAAGGTTGATTTGCCGCAGCCGCTAGGCCCCAACAAGCTAATAATCTGACCATCTCTTAGTTCAAAATTTGCAGTTTTGACGATTTTTTTGCCGTCATAAGCAATGCAAACATTATTCGCAGCAAGAAGTGGTGAGGTGATAGCGGACTTATTCATAGTGAATCACGTTTAATCGTGGGCAATTGTTTTGCGTGATGCAGTTTGGATTGATTTGCTTAATATTATGACAGGGATAATGCCGACAAGCACGATTAATAAGGAGCTAGGCGCGGCATCAATGAGTCGTTCGTCAGACGCGAGTTCAAATGCTCTGATTGATAATGTGTTGAAGTTAAATGGACGTAATATCAATGTTGCTGGTAATTCTTTTAATACATCAACGAATACAATCAGCATTGCGGTTAAAATGGTGCTTAATAACAGCGGGATGTGTATGTGTTTTAGTACACCGCTAGGACGTTTACCTAAAGACTGAGCTGCTTGATCTAGGCTTGGTTTGATTTTGAATAAGCCGCTATTTACTGCGCCAAAAGAAACGGCCATAAAACGCACAGTATAGGCAAACAAAAGAGCGATAATTGTTCCTGAAAACACCAAGCCAAGATTTGCATCGAACCATTTTTCAGCCAGATTAATTAGCTGATGATCAAGCCATGAAAAGGCAATGAGAACACCTATGGCGATGATGGTGCCTGGTAAGGCATAGCCAGTGCTGGCAAGATTGGTAGCGGTAGCAATACTTTTTTTACGATTATAAAGACGTTTTGAGTAGGCGAAAATTAGCGCTACAAATGTGGCAATCACGGCTGCAAGAAAAGCGAGATAAAATGAATTCCATGCCAATTGTATAAATGACTCATCAAACACTGCTTTAAAAAAGCTCCAATATAACAAGACTCCTGAGGGTAATAAAAAGCCAAAAAAGAATGGAATGAAACAAATTAAAAAGGCAATGCTTGCTTTTATGCCATCGATATTTTTTGCTGAGTTGTGTTTGTTTTTGGTGCTGTGATATTGAGTTTTTCTGCGTGAATAGCGTTCAAGGAAAATCAATAAAACCACAAAACTGAGTAGCATAGTAGCAAGTTGTGCAGCTGCTGCTGTGTCACCAAAACTGTAATACGCGCGAAAAATACCTGTGGTGAAGGTATTGATACCAAAAAACTGCACTGTGCCATAATCTGCCAGTGTTTCCATGAGTGCTAACGTCATGCCAGCTATAATGGCTGGTCTTGCCATCGGAAAAACGAGTTTTATAAGCGTTTGCCGATAACTATAACCAAGGCTTCGTCCCGCTTCGATAATAGATGCTGATTGTTCAAGGAAGGCAGTTCTAGCGAGTAAAAAAACATAAGGGTAAAGCACCAATGACATCATCACAATTGCGCCCCCTAATGAACGAACATTAAATAGCCAGAATTGTGAGATATCGATGCCTGTCCATAGGCGCAAGTTAGTTTGTATTGGGCCACTAAAATCGAGTAAACCAGTATACGTGTAGGCAATAATGTAAGCGGGTGTCGCAAGCGGCAGTAATAATGCCCATGCGAAAAATTTCTTACCAAAAAAATTATAACCGCTTGTGAGCCAAGCGGTTGGCACGCCTAGCAATAAAACCCCAACCCCAACACCTATACTTAACCATAATGAATTTAATATGTAATCAATTAAAACGGTTCTAGCAAGGTGCTGCCAAATTTCAAAAGAACCAGAAAATACACTGGATATAATCACAATCAAAGGCACGCATAGAAGTGCTGTACTAGCAAGTGTAATTAATGCCAACGGCTGACTGGTGATTCTTGACATATTTTGAAATTACAATTTGAATTGATTTAGGTGTTATTTCCAGTTGGCTTGGTCCATTAATTCAACAGACGCACGATTTTTTTCACCTAAAACGGTCAAATCAACAGTATCTTGCTTGAATTCACCCCAGCTAGCTAGTGTGTTTGAAATCAATGATCCAGGTACTACAGGGAATTCATTGTTGATCGAAGAATACCATGCTTGTGTTTTGTGTGAAGCGAGAAATTCGATCAATTTCTTTGCGTTTTCGACGTTTTTTGAGTATTTAGTCACGCCTGCTCCGCTCACATTGACATGTGCGCCACGATCACTTTGATTGGGCCAAAAAAGTCCAAGTTTTTTGGCAATGTTTTTATCTGAGGGTTCTTCACTATTAATCAATCGTCCAAAATAATAAGTATTGGCAATGGTGATATCACATTGGCCAGCAGCGACTGCTTTTAATTGATCAGTGTCGCCACCAACAGGTTTACGCTTAAAATTGGCTACAAATGAATTTAACCATTTTAATGTGTTCGTTTTGCCTGTTGCTTCTAGCATAGAAGCCACCATGGATTGATTATAAATGCTGTTTGAAGAGCGCATGCAAATGCGATTCTTCCACTTGCTATTGGCAAGGTCTTCATAGGTTGATAATTCTTCAGGCTTAACTTTATCTAAAGCATAAAATATCGGCCTAGCGCGTTGCGATAGACCAAACCAAAAATTATCAGTATCTCGTAGGTTGGCCGGAATGAGATCATTAAGTGTTTTGCTCTGGATTGCTTGTAAAACACCTGCCTGTTTGGCTCTATAGAGACGGCCTGCATCAACGGTGATAAAAACATCTGCTGGGCTGGCTTTGCCTTCAAGACGTAACCTTGTTAACAATGCGTCGGCTTTACCTGTAATAAGATTGACCTTGATATTGGTTTGCTGAGTGAAGTTGTCCAATGCAGGTTTGATTAGCGCTTCTTTTCGTGCGGAATATACGTTTACTTCCTTGGCGCTTACTAAGTTAGAGCTCAGAAGGGCAGTGGCGATTAGTAATGATAAAGTGTATTTTCGGTTTAGCATGATAATTAAGTTTTGATATTCGATGTATAAATGGATTGTTTGTGTTGCTTTGTTTGTTTTTGAAATCTTGTTTTTAAAGTTGTATTGAGAGCGCGAAATTTTGATTGTCAGCAGCAATACCTGCTTGAGATGCGAATAAACTAGCACTTAGGATAGCCGCTATTGGTAAAGTAGGTTTAATCTTCATTGTATAAACTCTGTTGTATAAATAAGGGAGTGATTTATATAAGAAACTTAATAATAATCGTTCTCATTTATATTATCAATAACTAATTTATATAGCTTCTAAACCGCGGAGAAACTTGATTTTGCGTGATGACTTTTTGGGTATGCAAATGTATAGTCAGGTTTAAATTTTTTCTAATTACTGCAGGTATGATATGTCTGAATATAACCCCGATGTAAAATATGCTGAATCGCATGAGTGGGCAAAAATGCTTGATGGCAACATAGTCGAAGTGGGCATTTCTGATTATGCTCAAGAATCATTAGGTGATGTGGTATTCGTTGAATTGCCAGAAATTGGCACCCAAGTATCAGCAAAAGATGAGTGTTGCGCTGTTGAGTCAGTGAAAGCTGCGTCTGATATTTATGCTCCTGTTAGTGGCGAGATTGTGGCTGTAAATGAAGAGTTAGACGATGCGCCAGAACTATTGAATGAGTCACCATTTGAAAACGGTTGGATTTTTCGGATTAAAGTATCAGTAGATGAAAGTATGTCTGAACTATTAGATGCTGAAGCCTATCAAGCCAGTGTAGACGCATAAATATTTGAGATAATTTCTAAAAGCAGTCTTTTAGAGTGTTTTTTTATTAAAAGAAGAAAGTTAGGGTAAGCAAATGAAAGCGCTAGTATGTGGTTCAATGGCCTATGACACTATTATGGTGTTTGAAGATCAATTTCAAAATCATATTATTCCAGATCAAGTACATATATTAAATGTATGCTTCTTTGTTCCGCACATGCGTCGTGAGTTTGGCGGTTGTGCGGGTAATATTGCATATAATCTTAAGTTGCTAGGCGGCGATCCAAGAATATTAGCTGCAGTGGGTGATGACTTTGATTCATATCAATATCAACTTACTAAAAATCAGCTTGATACGAGTTTTGTGAAAAAATTTCCTGGCACTTATACTGCCCAGGCTTTTATTACGACTGATAAGGATAATAATCAAATTACTGCATTTCATCCTGGTGCAATGTGCTTTGCTCATCAAAATGATTTTAAAGCAGCGATTAAAGACATTTCATTAGGTATTGTCGCTCCTGATGGTAAGCAGGCTATGCAGGATAATGCTAGCCACTTTGTTGCTGAATGTGTGCCTTTTTTATTTGATCCTGGTCAAGGCTTGCCAATGTTTTCTGGCGAAGAATTAAATGTATTCATTCAGCAGGCGACTTATGTCATTGTTAATGATTATGAAAGTAAAATGTTGCAAGAAAAAACAGGTATGACAGAAGAGCAAATTGCAGCCAAACTCACAGCGTTGATTATTACTCGTGGGGGGGAAGGTTCGATAATTTATCATGATGGAGTTGTGAGTCAGATTCCACCTGCTCCAATTTCTGAAGCTGTTGATCCAACTGGCTGTGGTGACGCATTTCGTGGTGGTCTGCTGTATGGTTTGCTTAAGGGTAAATCTTGGCAAGAAACGGGACGTATCGCATCACTTTGTGGTGCAATAAAGATAGAGCATGGCGGCACGCAAAATCACACATTTACTCCGGCTGATTTTGAAGACCGTTATGAAAAAAGTTTTGCCGCAGAGTTAAGCTTATAAATCATAGCTAGAAACAGAGTAAACAGCAGTTATATACGTATAAAAAAAGAAAAAGCTTTCAACGCAGAAACGAGTTGGCGGCTAATATGCTTTGCTGTTGATAGCCATTTGGAATGCTAAATTGTGTCGTGATTGGTGCGGTTGCTATATTCTGTAAATAAAAATGGCTCTCCGGTTGATCTTTAATTTTTGAGAAGATTAAAAATTCATTGAGTTGAATGTGGCTTAAATTTGGCACTTCAGTTTTCGATAGAGAATTCAATGAGTCGTTCATGATATCTCCAGCTTTGACGATAAAAGCTTGTAATGATAATAAAGTGTTGAAATCGTTTTGAGTTAGTTTGAGCTGATCTGGAGTGACAGTGCATAGGTGGCCAATTCCTTGCTGGTCTTTCAACAGTTGAGCTTGTTGACAGATGAAGTTGCCCACTTGAGCTGCTCCGGTTTTTTTAATGCTGTATGCAGGTGCAGCTTGTTTTTTATGTGAGCCAAGCAAACCACCAAGAAAGTTATTTAATTGGTCATGTTGTTCTGGGCTTAAATTCGCTGAAATCGAAGCTTGTAAGCCGCTCAACTTTTGGTTGATTCTGGTTAATTCGGCTTCATTTAAAATAGAGATACTTTTTTTATTATGTTGAATAACAGTGATTTGGTTACTGCTTTGGTCAAAAAATAAATCAGTAGCGTTATCAATATTTTTGACATAGATCTGTTGATTTTTTATTTGTAGGTTTACAATAGCTGTAGTGGTCTTGTAATTGAGAGTAGCATCCGCGTTGACAGTTTGTGATGCAAAAACTAGACAAAGGATTTTGCAAATTTTTACATAAGAAAGCAGAGTTTGTTTGATTGATAAATTCATTTTCGATAAATTGTTTACAGTAATGTCGCTAAATTTAACTGATATTTTTAGTTAAGTGAGTAAGATAACTTTTTTTCAATATATATGCTAATACATCCTAATTTTGATCCAGTAATTATTGATTTCGGGCCAATCAGTATACATTGGTATGGACTAATGTATTTACTGGGTTTTGCTGGTGCATATTTGCTGGCATCATTGCGCAAAGAGCAGCTTGGCTTTAATGGCGACGATATATCCGATATGTTTTTTTACGGTGTGATTAGCGTTATTGCTGGTGGTAGATTAGGGTATTGTTTGCTTTATAAGCCTGGTTACTATTTCAGTCATCCTCTTGAAATTATTACTGGCATTCAAGATGGCGGCATGTCTTTTCATGGTGGTTTTGTGGGTGTTGTGTTAGCGGTGATTTATTTTGCTAAGAAGAAGCGAATCTCTTTGGCCGTATTTTCTGACTTTGTTGCTGTTTTGGCTCCAATAGGCTTGTTTTTTGGACGGATAGGTAACTTTATCAACCAAGAATTATGGGGAAGAACAACCGATTTACCATGGGGTATGGTGTTCACTAATAGCCCTGAACGTTTGCCTAGACATCCATCAATGCTTTATGAAGCATTTTTAGAAGGCTTATTATTATTTCTAGTGCTCTTTATGGTTTCAAGAAAAGTGCAAAAGCCTTGGTTTATTACAGCATTATTTTTAGTAGGCTATGGATTGTCTAGATTTTTAGTTGAATTTGTTCGACTTCCTGATGCGCATATTGGTTATTTATATGGTGGTTGGTTAACAATTGGGCACCTTTATACAATTCCTATGCTTCTTATCGGTATAGTATTAATATTGAACTCTTCTAAGAGGTTAGAAAGATGAAAGTAATTTTGAAAATATTTATTCTTAGTTTGAGTGCATTTTTTGCTCAACAAACTCCAGTTTATGCACAGTCAAAAATAGCCAAATGTCAAGATGAAAATGGAAAATGGCATTATGGTTCTTCAAACCTGCACCGTTGCTCGGACTCTGAAAGTATTACTACATTTAATGAACGAGGTGTGCGAATTGATGAGAAAGAGCGTGTTAAAACTAAAGAAGAATTAGCTGCTGAAAAAGCTCAGCGAGGTCAAGAAGCAATCGAGTTAGAGGAAAAACGTAAAGCTAAACTAGAGCGCGATCGAATTCTTACTGTATATCAAGATGAGCAAGATATTGAAAACGCTCGACAAAAAAAGATTCTGGGTATTGACAGTAAGATTGGTCAACACAAAAATTATATTGTCGCACTAACAAAACAAGAAGAAGCACTTAAAAAGAAAAAAATAGATACGAGTAACAGAGTTTTGAAAAAAAGATTTCAAGCCAAAATAGATGAAATCCCTCCAAAAAAAGAGTCTTCTGAACAGCGTATTACTTTGTTAGAACAAGAAAAAATAACTGTGAACAAAAAATTCGATGAAGATTTGACTTTTTTTATAAAACATAAAGATAACTAAGATAGTTTAGTTATATGTTGCATTTAGTTGATGCGAGTATTTATATTTTTCGCGCATGGTTTTCAGTACCTAGTTCGTTAATGGGTGATCAAGGTCAGTCAGTTAATGCAGCTTATGGTTTTGCTCGTTTTTTGACAGAATTTATTGAACAAACTCAAGCGCAGAATATTGTAATAGCATTCGATGAAAGTTTGACTCGTTCATTTCGTAATGAGCTTTATCCGCCTTATAAAATGAACCGAGAATTGCCGCCACAAGAGCTTAAGCAACAGTTTGAACTGTGTCGAAGAATGGCTGAATCATTAGGTTTATTTTGTATTGCTTCAAAAGAATATGAAGCTGATGACTTAATTGGCACATATGCCTTTAAAGCCCAGCGACTAGGTATTCCAGTCACAATAGTGTCAGCTGACAAAGATCTTGCACAACTACTAACCGATGTTGATTTACTGTGGGATTTTGCTAGGCGCAAAGAATACCGAATAGCCGATATAAAAGAAAAATTTGGTGTGCATCCTGATCAAATTACAGATTATCTGGGGCTTTGTGGGGATGCTGTTGATAATATTCCGGGAGTCCCAGGTATTGGTGCAAAAACGGCTGCAGCAATATTGCAGTCTTATCAAGATATGGATGAAATTTATTGCAATATTGATAGTTTGTCAGACTTAAAAATAAGGGGTGCCAAAGCATTGCCAAAGAAATTAGGTGAACACGAAACGCAAGCGAGATTATCTAAGCAATTAGCCACAATTGTTTGTGATGCGCCGATTGTATGTGATTTGCAGAATGCGCAGAGGCAAGCAGCTGATCATGAAATGCTAGAACAAATTAGCCAAGAGCTAGGCGGCCGTGCAAATGGATTGTTCGAACGGATTTTACAAGTCCATTAATATTGAAAATTAAAGTTGTCAAAAGTTCAGAAATAAAAAAGCTCGAATGAATTATTTATTGGAGGCGGATGATGGTATTGAAGTGGATCGATATAATTATTCAGACGTTATCACCGTCGGTGTCTCTAGGTCTGGGAAACACCTACTTGTTTATATTTTTCTCAATAATATGGGATTTTTGTTGCCAATTAGCCTTTAACAGCAGAAGAATTGACTACTCGCGAACTTCCTGAAGTGTTAAAAAAGTATAAAATAAGATAATTACGTTAACCATTGATCCGTTCAGGTTGCAGCAAATTCGTCAAGAGCGTTACAATCGCGACAGTTACACTAGTGCGAAACAATGTCAATTTTAGATTGCCGCGCGAGAAGCTATTTTTCGAAAAGAAAGAATTCCTATGTTGAATTCTACGCAAATGTCAGGCCGAAGACTGAGGCGCAAAAATTATGCAAAAAGCAGGTTTGATTAAGTTGATATAAAGTTAAGCCAAGCTAAAAATAAAAGGTTAAAGATGAGCAAGAAAAAAGCATTAATTACAGGAATCACTGGTCAAGATGGATCATACCTCGCCGAGTTTTTATTGGAGAAAGGGTATGAAGTCCATGGTATAAAACGTCGTGCTTCTTCTTTGAATACAGATCGTATTGATCATTTATATCAAGACCCGCATGCTGAGAAACCAAATTTATTTTTACATTATGGAGATTTAACCGATTCATCAAATTTGACAAGAATCTTGCGAGAAGTTGAGCCGGATGAGGTCTACAATCTTGCGGCGCAAAGCCACGTGGCAGTATCATTTGAATCTCCAGAGTTTACCGCCGATGTAGATGCCTTAGGTACACTGCGTTTGCTTGAAGCTATCCGCTTCTTAGGGTTAGAAAAAACTACGCGGTTTTATCAAGCAGGGACTTCCGAATTATATGGTTTAGTCCAAGAAATTCCGCAAAAAGAGACCACGCCATTTTATCCACGTTCACCCTATGCAGTTGCTAAGTTGTATGGATATTGGATTACGGTGAATTATCGTGAGTCATATGGCATGTTTGCATGTAATGGTATTTTATTTAATCACGAATCACCACGCCGAGGTGAGACATTTGTGACCAGAAAAATTACTCGTGCGTTAGCGAATATTTCTCAGGGCATTGAAGATTGTTTATATCTGGGCAATATGGATGCGTTGCGAGACTGGGGTCATGCTAAAGACTATGTGCGCATGCAGTGGATGATGTTGCAACAAGATCAGCCTGATGATTTTGTGATCGCCACAGGCAAACAAATTTCGGTGCGTGAATTTGTCAGTATGTCTGCGCAAGAATTAGGAATAAGTTTAGAATTTTCTGGGAAAGGCGTGGATGAAATTGCGATTGTGTCCGCTATTGAAGGAGACATAGCTTCAGGGGTGGAAGTGGGTGATGTGATTGTCAAAGTTGATCCTCGTTATTTCAGGCCTGCAGAAGTTGAAACATTGCTCGGCGACCCAAGTAAAGCGGCTCGTGATCTTGGTTGGACACCAGAAATCACAGTCGAAGAAATGTGTGCTGAAATGGTCAATCATGACTTAGTTGAAGCCAAGAAAAGTGCACTATTAAAAGAGCACGGTTATACCATGTCAGTCGCTTATGAATAAGCTACTGAGGTACTCATGTCGATGAAAAATATTTTTGTTGCTGGTCATAACGGTATGGTTGGTTCAGCAATTTGCCGTCAGCTTGCAGCAGATAACGATGTTCATTTAATTCAAAGCTCACGGATGGAGTGTGATTTAAAAATTCAGGCGGAAGTAGACAATTTTTTTGCGGCAAATGCGATTGATGAGGTCTATCTAGCCGCTGCTAAGGTGGGAGGTATTCATGCGAACAATGAATATCCAGCTGAGTTTATTTATGAAAACTTGATGATTCAAGCGAATATCATTCATGCAGCGTATACCACAGGCGTTAACAAGTTATTATTCCTAGGGTCTTCTTGTATATACCCTAAAATGGCTAAACAGCCGATGCAAGAGCAGGCGTTATTAACCGGCTTGCTTGAATCAACCAATGAGCCCTATGCGATTGCTAAAATTGCGGGGATTAAACTTTGTGAATCTTATAATCGACAATATGATGTCGATTTTCGCAGTGTTATGCCAACGAATTTGTATGGTGAAGGTGATAATTTTCATCCTGAAAATAGCCATGTCATTCCTGCAATGATGCAACGTTTTCATCAGGCTGTTCAACAACAAGAGGCTGAAGTAGTTGTTTGGGGAAGTGGTAAACCTATGCGTGAGTTTTTGCATGTTGATGATATGGCAGCCGCCAGTGTGCATGTTATGGGTTTGCCTCAAGAAGTTTACGTTGAAAAAGTTGAGCCGATGTTATCGCATATTAATGTTGGTACTGGCGAAGATTGCACAATTCGTGAATTAGCTGAAACCATGGCAGAAGTCGTGGGTTTTCACGGAGAGCTAGTATTTGACACGACTAAGCCAGATGGAACGCCGCGAAAATTAATGAACGTGTCGCGACTAAATTCTTTAGGTTGGCAAGCATCTATTCCGCTTAGAAAAGGGTTGGAAATGACTTATCAATGGTTTTTACAAAATCAGCAGAAAATTCGAAAGTAATTTCTTGAATAAAATTTGAAATCATAATCCTAGCCTAATTATATTTGTAATTTATTGATTCAACACACAGAGTATGAAATGATCGATAGAGAAAGTTGAAAGTCACAAAATAAACTAAGAAAAAGTGTCATTCCAATGCAGGGATTGATATGAAGAGAAAGACAAAATCATTGCTTTTTTCTGCGTTGGTGTTTCCAGGTGCTGGGCAATGGATGTTGCGGCGTTACAAGTCTTCGCTAATTTTTATGGGAGTCGCCATTGCCGCCACAGGATTTATAGGAGTAAAAGTTTTTACAATTGCTTGGCGAATCAAAGATCAAATTGTTCAGGGTCAAATTGCACCCGACGTGCTAGAGCTTAATCAAATGGTTAAGACTGAATTGTATCAATCTAACCCTAATGCGTTAAATTTGGCAATTTGGGTAATAGTTCTGGTGTGGTTGCTGAGTATTGTGGATATTTTTCGATTAAAGCGTATTAAATAAAAGTGACAATTTCGATATTTTAATAAGTAAATATAGAGGATAAAAATGCAAGCATTTAATTTTGAAGGTCAGGGTTTTGAATATTTTAAAATATGGATAGTCAATATCTTGCTAACAATTGTCACTATTGGACTTTATTATCCTTGGGCAAAAGTCAGAACTAATCGTTATTTTTATGCGAATAGCATGCTAGAAAATAAAAATTTTGAATATCATGCTACAGGAAAACAACTATTTATCGGTTATTTAATAGCCATGGTCTTGTTAATTGCTTATACATTATTATCGGAATTTTTTCCTTTAGTTGGTTTGGCCTTGATATTGGTTTTATTTGCTGCGTTGCCATGGATTATTTGGCGTAGTTTGAAATTTAATATGCGAGTCACTAGTTTTAGTAATGTGCATTTTGCTTTTGATGGGAAGTTGGGTGGCGCATATTTTGTCTATCTAATTCTGCCTATTTTAGTATTTTTGTCTATTTATGCCTTGCCAATAGCAGCCGCTGTTATTGTGCCTATGTTTTCTGAATCAGGCTCAGGCATGGGGGTCATTGGAGGGGTTTTAGTCTTTGCTTTGGTTACAGGTTCAATTGTATTGGCATTTTATATGTTCGGTTTTTTAAAAAAGAAAACTAATGAATATTTCATTAATGGTACACGTTATGGACAAGGACAATTTTCTGCCAAGTTAGCAGTTGGCCCTTTTGTTATTATTTCGCTCAAAGCAGTTGGTTTATTTCTTTTAATGATGATTGCCTATGTAGTTGTTATTGCTTTGTTGAGCTTTGGCTCTGGTTTGTCGAGTGAATTACTAGGAGCCGCTAGCAATCTTGAAAACCCAGAAGCAATCTCAGCATTGTTTGCTAACAAAATGGTTTTAGTAATGATAATTTTGTTGTATTTAGGGTTTATTTTAGTTGGGGTTGCTGCGTTTGCCTATTCAACCGCTCGTCAACGAGCTTATATATATGACAATACCAAGCTTGATAATAAAATTGACTTTGCTTCGACGCTAGGTGCTGGACGGCTAATGCGGATCATGGTTTCGAATTTGCTATTAATCATAATTACTTTAGGGCTAGCAACACCTTGGGTAAAGGTCAGAATAGCGCGTTTATATATAGAGAATACTCAGGTAGATACCAGTATTGGTTTTGATGAATATTTGACTCAAAGGCAGCAAGAACAATCTTCATTAGGCGAGCAAATTGGTGATGCTTTTGATGTAGATGTCGGCATAGGAATTTAAATTGATTGCTGGTGAATGGTATGACAATGGTAGTGCCGCAGCACAAGAGGCGGCGTTACAGACCAACCCAGATAGCAGCTACATATTGCAGATTTCGGGTCAGCAAGCTCGCTCTGGAAACATTTCTGATTTGCAAGTAAGTGAGCGTTTGGGTAATGTCCCACGTAAACTGACTTTTGAGGACGGTTCAGTTTTTTCAACTCGCGAAAATGATGCGATTGATGAATTGTTTAAATCGCACAATAAAACATCAAGCTTTGTTCATGCTTTAGAGTCTAAGGTGAGATTTGCTTTGCTGGCATTGCTGGTCACTGTTGCTGTTGTATTTGCTTTTTTTAAATGGGGTTTGCCTGCTGCTAGTCATGGCATTGCAAATGCTCTGCCGCAAAAAACAAATCAAATTATCGGGGCTAATAGTTTGAAGTTTCTTGATGAGTTTTTCTTTAAAGAAAGTAAGATTGCGGTTGAACTCCAGCGGGAAATAAAAGAACATTTTATTAAAAATGTTCGCCCATTGGAAAAAGATCAAACTATAAAATTTACTCTACATTTCCGCGATTGGTCTACTGAAGAAGGTCAAGGAATCGCTAATGCTTTAGCTTTGCCTTCTGGTGATATTATTGTCACTGATGAGTTTATTCGACTTAGTAAAAATCAAAATGAGATTGATTCAGTGTTGTTGCATGAAATGGGTCATATCACTAATAGGCATAGTTTGAAATTGCTGGTGCAAAGTTCGATAGTGACGATTGTAATTTTGATGACTGTTGGTGATGTTAGTGCGGTGGCTGATTTAGGTGTTGGTTTAGGCTCATTGTTAATTACTACCAGCTATTTACGTGAATTTGAGTCTGAAGCAGATCAATACGCATTTGATCATATGTTACATGCAAATATGGACCCAATTGCTTTTGCAAGCATAATGGATCGTTTATCTAGCAATCAATTATCGGGTGAAAATAAGCCTGACAATGAAAGTGAATATAAAGAGTCGAAAGACACACCGACAATTTTAGATTATCTTGCTAGTCATCCCAGAACAATAGATCGCATTGAACAAGCCAAACGCTATTCAGAATGTTTTAAACAGGGCTTAAGGGTTTGCGAAGCGAAATAATCTGAACTAAAACTAAGACAGTTTATTCGCCAATAGCAGTTAAGATGATTTTACGCTGATGAGCTTGATAACGATGTTCATATAGGAAAATGCCTTGCCAAGTGCCTAAAGAAAGACGATTGTTTTGAATTGGAATGCTCAGGCTATCGTTTGTCAGCATGCAGCGAATGTGTGCCGACATGTCATCGTCGCCTTCATAATCATGTTGATATTCTGGGTCACCATCTGGAGCTATGCGTTGCAGAATAGTTTCCAAATCTATTCTGACAGTTGGATCAGCATTTTCGGTGATTAGTAAAGAGGCGCTAGTGTGTTGAATAAACAGTGTGCAAATGCCTGTGGTGATGCCACTATCATTTAAGAATCGTTCGATTTGAGAAGTGATCTCAATCGTAGAGCGACCTTGGCTTTGAATAGTTAATTGCTCTTGGAAAGTCATCAGATTTTTAATCGGGGCAATTAGCGAAGCTCAGTTAACACCTCAGCTATGACTTCACTGGGTTGAACGCCTCTAATAGTGTTTACGTGTCTACCAGTCCGATTGAAGACTAATAAAGTCACATGTGGGACATTATATTTTTTGGCGAACTCCGCACCTTTACTAGTTTTTATATTGGCTATTTTGAACTGAATTTCTTCAAAATTAGGTCTGACTGCATCAACATTAGTTTTTAATCGACGGCAGAGCTGACATCCTGGATCATGAATTTGCACCACTGTTGATTTGCCATTGCCAATGACGGACAAATCATGTTCGAAACGAGATTTATTTTCTCCGGTCACAAATAAGTATCCCGAAAAAATGACAGCTACGCATGCAAGAACAAGCCATTTGGCATTCTTCTTCCAGTTAAAAGGTTTCTTGACTGTTTTTTTTGAGCGACGTTTTTTTGCCATTGTTGATTCCTTAAATAATTTGTTTTGATAGCTATTTGAATATTATTAATGAGAATTATGCGTAATTTTTTATTTTTTTGCCAATGTTGGATGTTGAAAATGAAGTTGTTGGTCACATGCAGGTGAAACAATAGATTCTGAAAAAATCAGTTTGCCAATAGTTTGCCATAGTGCTTGAGATTTCTTTGGGGCTTTGGTTGCAACCTGAATACGATAGACAATTTCTTGTTCTGTGTAGTTATCAATAGATAACTCATCTCGAAAATCATCAAGATCAACGCGTTGGATTGTTAATGGTTCTAGGCGAAGCCATTGAGGAGAATGAGCAGTTTGCGAGTTATTATAATTCGCTAAATGCGAGATTGGTCTGAAGGCAAATTTCGCCTTTTTTGCGCCTGAACTTAAATCGGCTTTTTCCAAGTCAGATTTAATTCTGAGTACGGTAGGTAATGATGCGATATTGGGTAAGCTACCCAAGCTGGGTTGATTATCAAAAGATAAATCAAGTGCGTGCTTAATGCGAACACCGCCAAAAGAATTCAGAACAAATGCGTTGAGGCTGTGCGGATTATTGCTAGGGAAAAATTTTATCGCCATTCCAAAGGAGCGTTTATGTTTTTGTTTTGTGCCACTCAGTGCGACCGACACTCGGGCAATAACATTTTCTTTTGTGTTGGGTGCAAATAAACCCGTAAATGCAGCTGAGTCTTTATTATAGGGCTCATCAATTTGCCAAACACCACTAAAGCAAATGCCATTGGCATTAAATAGTTTTTGTTTGGCGGGGAAGTGGATTAAATCTCGAGGTTCATTGAGCGAACGTTTTGCTGCTTGTAGTAACTTATTTTTAGGATTATTGCCTCGTGGCCCAAATAGTTTAGTAGACACTTTATAGTTAGGTCTTGATGTGTAGGCTTCTTTAAAAACAACATCTTTTACATGCTGAAATTTGCTAGAATTATTTTCTGCAAAAGATAGCTCGTTAGAACTTAGAAATAATAATAACAACCACGACAGTTTTTTGACTGAGCTGTCATTTGCAAGTAAAAGTTTTTTGTAATTTTTCATTCTTTGGTTCGTTCTATTGCAATATGCAAAATGCTAATTATCAGCCTGATCCTAAACAGACCAAATTAATACACAAAGCCTTGCTTGAAAAAACAGCTCAGCGGATGGGTGACGTTTTTGTGGATAATCAAATATTAGGTCGTTTGCAATCGATTGGCTGTGTTGCAGTTGAAATTACGCAAAAATGTAATCTTGATTGTACATTATGTTATTTGTCTGAAAATTCTCAACAGGTTCAAGATATTCCAATTGAAGAAGTGTTCAGGCGTTTGGATCAAGTCTTGTTGCATTATGGTGAAGGTACACATGTGCAAATTACAGGTGGAGATCCGACTTTACGCAAGCACACAGAGCTAGTGGAAATTATTCGTTATGCCAATAATCTTGGTTTATATACTGCCTTATTCACTAATGGTATTGCTGCTAGCCGGGCATTGCTTAAACGGTTGGCTGCAGTAGGTTTAAATGATGTCGCGTTTCATGTTGATACAACCCAACGACGTACGGAAGGTCAAACTGAAATGGCATTAAATGCCATTCGAGAAGAATACCTTGAACGCACCAAAGGATTGGGTTTGATGGTGATTTTTAATACCACCGTACATAAAGATAATTTCCATGAAATTCCAGAATTAGTAAAATTCTTTCGTGAACGCGCAAGCCAAATCGGTTTGATTTCGTTTCAATTGCAGGCTGATACTGGTCGTGGTGAATGGCGTCAACGTGATTTTGTGATTAATCAAGCGACAGTCAGTCAGCAGGTTGAGCAAGGTTCGACGTCGGATTTGCCCTGGGATGCGATTCAAGTTGGGCATTCGGAATGTCATTTTTACTTGCCGACATTAGTTGTGAATGACACAGTTTACCCTGTGGTGTTTGATAAACAGTTTTTTGCTGATTTCGCTAGAGACTTCCAACATATTAATTGGAATAGGCATGATGCAAAATTGGCAATTTTTTTCGACTTCTTAAAAGCCCTAATTAAACAACCAACATGGTGGTGGCGGATGACAAAACATTCGTTCAAGTTGTTTAAGAATATGTGGCGTGACTTATTGGTAGCCAAAGGTAGAGTCGAAAAGATGACTATTTTTGTACAAAATTTTATGGATGCAAGTCAGCTAAAGCAAGAACGTATAGATGCTTGCTCATTTATGGTCATGACCGCTGAAGGTCCAGTGTCAATGTGCCAACATAATGCGAGTCGCGATGATTATATTCTTAAGCCGTTGGATATTCAGCGTTCTGATGGTACTACTTTGGAGTACCAGCCCTTGAAGGCTTCTGCTGCAATTACTGCAATTCCTATTCAGGTTCAAACAAATAAATCAAAGCAGAACCTTGCTTTGGACTCAATACGTTAAATGATGATTTTAGGTGGTTTTGATGTTTAAAAAATGGTTAACTCAGTCAGTAATCAGTATCGTTTGCATGGGCTTTTTCATAGCTGCGACAGCAGCAGTGAATCCGTATAATGATGCATTTCCTGCTTGGCAAAAAGTTTTGGCGACGCATGTTGATGAGCAAGGCCGAATTGATTTTGTTACTTTAATAAATCAATCAGATGATTTAGAAAAATTTGTTAAAGCAATTGAACAAGTGAGTCCAGAAACACATCCTGAGTTATTTCCAAGCAGTAACGAAGTCATTGCCTATCATTTGAACGCCTATAACGCCCTAGCAATGTGGGGTGTTTTAGAGCGAGATATTCCGAAAAATTTCAGCACTTTGTTGAAACGAGCATCGTTTTTTAAATTTCGTAAAGTGGTGATTGGCGGGGAAACTACCAATTTATTGGATTATGAAACAAAAGTTATTCGACCTTTGGGTGAGGCGAGGACACATTTTGCTTTGAATTGCATGGTCAAAGACTGCCCGCGTTTGCCACAAAAAGCATTTAATGCGGCGACAATTGATCAAGAATTAGAAGTTGCTAGCCGTGAATTTTTTGCTAAAGATAAGCATATTCTTATTAAATCGGACAAACAAGAAGTGCATTTGTCAGGCATCATGAAGTTCTATACTAAAGACTATGTCGAATCAGGTAAAAAACAAGATTTAATTGCTTATGTTAATCAATTTCGTGACGAAAAAATCCCAGAAAATTACAAAGTGAAATTCATTAAATACGATTGGACAATTAATCAACAGCCATCATCATGATTGCAATAATATATGGGCACTCTTTTTATTTTGTTTGATTTCCTCTTCACTTAAGTCATGCAATTCATGCGGGAAAACAATCCATTGCTCGGTTTCATATAAATAGAAGTCTGGTTTTAAGTTGGTTTGATTATTGTTTGGTTTGTAATAAGGCGTTGCAATTCTGATTTCTGAGGGTGTCTCGATAGTGTCAGAATCATACAAAGTGTTGAGTAAGGTATTAATCGTATTGCCGCTGTCAAATACATCGTCCACAATCAATAAGGAATCATTTTTATTAAGTTGGTCTATAATCATGCCGAGGTTGTCAATTTCTACGTTATCGCGACGCTGATTGTTATTGTCATAATAGCTAGTCCTCAAGGCGAAATGTTTGGTGTTTACACCTAGAAAAGATAAGCCCTCATGAATGGCAATGCCTATTGGTGTTCCGCCTCGCCATAATGCAATCAGTGCGGTCGGTCTAAAATCACTGTCCAGAATCATTTTCACTAATTCAAAACTCTGTGTTAGCAAAGTGTTGGCGTCAATGTAGAGTTTGCTCATTTTTTTCAATTTTGTTGGTAGAAAAAGTTTCTATGTAGAAATTTTCGTTGTTTCACGTTGGTCAGTGGCGACCAGAGTGCTAAACTCTGGGCAATTCAATAATAAGTATTTTAGCGGAAATTTCTTCTTATGGCAGGTCATAGTAAATGGGCAAATATTAAGCATCGCAAAGCTGCCCAAGATGCAAAGCGTGGCAAAATTTTTACGCGTTTGATTCGTGAAATCACTGTTGCTGCCAGAGCGGGTGGTGGTGAGGTGGAGTCAAACCCTCGATTACGCTTGGCGGTAGATAAAGCGCTGGGCGCAAATATGACTCGAGACACAATTGATCGCGCTGTTAAGCGTGGAACGGGTGATCTTGAGGGAGTTAATTACGAAGAGATTACCTATGAGGGTTACGCGTCTTCAGGTATTGCGGTCCTGGTTGAATGCACAACGGACAATAAAAATCGTACTGTTGCTGAGGTCAGACATGCTTTTTCCAAATATGGCGGCAACCTAGGCACATCAGGTTCTGTTGCGTATTTGTTTAATAAAATGGGCGAGTTTTTTATGACCGAAGGTGCTGATGAAGAAGCGGTCATGGATGTCGCGCTAGAAGCCGGAGCGGATGATGTTGAAGCAGATGAAGGAGTGATAAAAATTACCTGTCCTCCAGAAGATTATATTGCTCTGAATGAAGCATTGACAGCAGCTGATATGAAGCCTGAATCTTCTGAAATTGTTCAACGTGCATCCTTGGAAGTGGACATAAGTGATGATGATGCAGAAAAAGTTTTGAAGTTGATAGATGCACTTGAAGAGCTTGACGATGTCCAGGATGTTTTTAGTAACGCTAAATTCTCCGATAGTTTTTTTGAGCAACAAACTTAGGTTTTGGTAAGTATTGATGCGTATTCTCGGTATTGATCCTGGTTCTCAAATTATGGGGATTGGTGTGATTGATGCTAAAGGAAATTCAGCTAAACATATTTTTTCTGAATCTTTGCGTTTACCTAAAGGTGATTTACCGCCGCGATTAGCATGTATTTTTCAAAGGCTGGAAAAGGTGATTGAAAAATTTCAACCGGATTTGATGGCGGTGGAAAAAGTGTTTTTAGCTAAAAATCCGCAAGCTGCTTTGACCTTAGGGCATGCGCGTGGGGCGGCTATTTTGGCAGGCGTCAATGTTGGTTTGTCAATCCATGAATATAGTGCTACTGAAATAAAAAAAACAGTTGTTGGTCGCGGGCGTGCAGACAAAGCACAAGTGCAGCATATGGTGAAAGTATTATTAAATATCCGTACGCCTCTTGGTGTGGACGAATCGGACGCATTGGCCTGTGCTATATGCCACATTCATCAGCAGCATGCCAAACAATTAATTGCTAAGCAGTCAGATTTGACTGCACGGATGAAGTTTCAATGAATAGGCAACAAAAGCAAACTCAGAGTGAACTATGATTGCATGGTTTGAAGGTAAGTTACTCAGTGTTAAAGCGCCGGTCATAGTGCTCAATGTTGGTGGGGTTGGCTATGAGCTTGAAGTCCCTATGCCGACTATTTATCAACTACCAGCAGTTGGTGAACAACTGCAATTATATGTTCATATGGTGGTTAGAGAGGATGCGCAATTATTATATGGCTTTGCTGAACTCAATAGTCGCGATATTTTCCGTGAGTTATTAAAAATTTCAGGAGTTGGCCCTAAAGTCGCTTTAGCAATTTTATCTACTTTTTCTGCACCAGATTTTTTTGCTTGTATTGCTAGTGAAGAAGTTGCTCAACTAATAGCAGTGCCAGGGATTGGTAAAAAAACTGCTGAACGTTTGATGGTGGAAATGAAAAACCGTTTTGCCGATCAAATGGATGGAGCAAATTCTGATATATCTTTAGCAGCCCGTACGGATAGGCAAGATGCTATCGATGCATTGCAGGCGCTGGGATATAAGCATAGCGATATCATGAAAGCTTTAAAAGGCGTTGATGCAAACGAGATGTCAAGTGAACAAATCATACGAGCAGGCTTGCAAGTATTATCGGGTCGGGTATTGTAGAGTTTTCAACAGCGATGCGAACAAACCGAGAAAAAATTAATGTCTGATTGGGATGATTTGAACGACGATTTTGGCACAGATCGCCCAATAATTGCTGAAACGATGTCTAGCAATGAAGATAAATTTGATAGAGCATTACGTCCTGAAAAGTTGGCTGACTTTGTGGGTCAACCGAAACTTCGGGAGCAATTGGAGATTTTTATTCAAGCGGCATTGGATAGAAAAGAGGCATTAGACCATGTGTTATTTTTTGGTCCGCCAGGGCTGGGTAAGACTACATTATCGAATATTATTGCTAGCGAGCTTGACGTCAAAATGCGCCAGACTTCAGGGCCCGTATTAGAGCGAGCAGGCGATTTGGCCGCCGTTTTGACTAATCTTGAACCACATGATGTGCTCTTTATTGATGAGATTCATCGACTAAGCCCAGTTGTTGAGGAGATTTTGTATCCAGCAATGGAAGATTTCGAGATTGATATCGTTATTGGCGAGGGCCCAGCAGCCAGAACGGTAAAACTATCTTTGCCGCCATTTACTCTTGTTGGTGCAACGACTCGGGCGGGCTTATTAACCTCACCACTGCGAGATCGTTTTGGGATTGTGCAGCGTTTGGAATATTATAATGTCGAAGATTTGTCACAAATTGTGGCGCGTTCAGCCAATATTTTGAATTTAGAAGCCGATGCTGAGGGCGTTGCAACTATCGCAAAACGTTCTCGTGGCACACCGCGAATTGCTAATCGTTTGCTTCGTAGGGTTCGAGATTATGCACAAGTGAAGGGCGATGGCGTGATCACTAAAAAAATGGCAATTCATGCTTTGGATATGTTGGAAGTGGATGCTAATGGTTTAGATATGTTAGATAGACAGTTATTACTTTCGATTATGGAAAAATTTGATGGCGGCCCTGTTGGCGTTGAGAGCTTGGCTGCTGCTGTCGGTGAGGAGCGAGGCACGATTGAAGATGTCATTGAGCCTTATTTGATTCAACAAGGCTTTATGATGCGAACCCCTCGAGGCCGGATGGTGACCAAACGCAGCTGGGTACATTTTGGTATGAATATGCCTGAAAAATTAAAAGAATCTGAACAAACTCAAGCGGCATTATTCTCCTCAGAAACTTCGTCAGAAAAAGGTAATGAATGAGTCAGGCCGATTTTGAATTTCCAATCAAAGTCTATTATGAAGACACTGATGCAGGTGGTGTGGTTTATCACGCCAATTATCTGAAGTTTATGGAGCGAGCTAGATCGGAATTTTTAATTCATCGAGGCTGCAGTGTGGTTGAGTGTGAGCAGCAATTTGGCGTAATTTTCGTGGTACGCAATATGGATCTTGAATTTATGTTGCCGGCAAAACTCGGTGAAGAATTGATGGTGCATCTACAAGTTATAAAGCTTGGTAAGGTTGGTGTGCAAATGAAACAGTCTATATACAATGCCGAGGGCTTGTTAATTTGCTCAGCCTTGGTAAAGTTGGCGGCTATTAGTAAGACGTCACAAGATGCTTTTACATTGAAACCAATGCCCCAAGCGTTGTTGAATATTTTTCAAAATAAAGCGATGTATTAATCTTTGTTGTATTGTGAATTATTATTTTTGAATAAAAACTATCTAACTAAAAGAGTTTTAATATGAGTTTACCAGCTGTAATTCCAGGAGAGGTGATTTCACAAATCGCGGAAGGACATTCGGTGTCCATTTTATCGTTGATACTCGATGCAAGTGTAGTGGTGCAGCTGGTCATGTTGATCCTAATGCTGGCTTTATTTCTTACTTGTTACATTATTGTTTTGAAGTGGCGAGCTTTAGGTCGTGAAGCACGCTTGGCCCGCCAGTTTGAACGAGAGTTTTGGGCGGGCGGCAGCATGGAGAAATTGTATGAAGCATGGGGCGGTAACAGTAAAAAAAGCTGTGGCATGAGTGAGCTTTTTACTGCAGGTTACCGAGAATATCTGCGTTTATTGCAAACAGGATTTGTCAATTCAAATGATGTCTTAGATGCTGTTAATCGTGCGATGAAGGTTGAACTTGGTAGAGAAATAGATCATTTGGAATCGCATATTCCTTTTCTTGCCACTGTCGGTTCTATTAGCCCTTATATTGGATTGTTTGGCACAGTGATTGGGATTATGAATTCCTTTATTGGTCTTAGTCAATCAACCGAACAAGCCACTATCGCTTCTGTTGCGCCGGGTATTGCCGAGGCATTGATTGCAACTGCTATGGGATTAATGGCAGCTATTCCAGCTGTGGTTGCTTATAACCGCTATTCGCACAGTGTTGAACGCTTAGTGGGACAATATGAGATTTTCACGGAAGAATTTCTAAGTATTGTTAATCGCCAGATTGTTCGAGATAACGATTAGTTTGAGGATTATTAATGTCACGTTATCGAAATAGACGCAACAAACCCATGGCTAGCATTAATGTAGTGCCTTACATTGATGTCATGTTGGTATTGTTGATTATTTTTATGGTAACTGCTCCGCTTTTAACTGAAGGCGTTAAAGTAGATTTGCCAAAAACCACCAGTAAGCCGATTGAGCCGCCTAAAGATGCACCAGATCCATTTATTTTGACGGTGGATAAAGACGGTAGCTATTTTATAAATGAAGATAAAATAGCTAAAACACCTGATCAAATTCAGCTTTATGTAAAAGGCTTGTTATTGGCAAAGCCAAATACTATATTCTTGGTTAGAGGCGATAAAAACGCCATTTATGATAAAGTGATTCAGGCCTTAAATTTGTTACGTTTGTCTAACGTAGAAAATGTTAGTTTGGTCACAGAGCCAAACAATTAGTTTAGTAATTTTTATTTAATTCATATTTATGTCCCGAAGAAAGAATAGAGTGGGTTTTTTTGATCGTGCCATCGCGATGGTGGCTGCATTACTAGTGTTCGTCGGTTTTGCTGCATACTTATGGTTTAATTTGCAAAGTGATAAAGAGGATGATCGTGAAGTTGTTCAAGCTTTTAATGCAGATGAAATTGCTACCATTGCAGCTACTACTGTCACTGAAGATCAGATCAAAAAACAAAAAGACAAAATTTTAAAAGCTGAAAAAGAAAAACAGCGCAAAGAAAAATTGCGCCAAGAACGAGAAAAGAAAAAACTTGCTGACTTGAAAAAGAAACAAGCTCAGGAAAAAAAGAAACTTGATGACATAAAAAAGAAGAAAGCCGAAGAAGAAAAGGCGATTGCATTAAAAAAGAAAAAAGCCAAAGAAGACGAAAAAAAGCGTAAAGAAGAAGAGAAGAAACGTAAAGAAGCTGAAGAAAAGCAGAAAAAGAAAGAAGCTGAAGTCAAGAAAAAGCGTGAGGAAGAAGAAAAAGCTCGTCAGGCGGAAGAAGCAGCTAAACAGCAGAGACAAGATGACTTGCAAGCTGAAATTGAAGCAGAGCGCCAGCAAGCCTTGGTAGAACAATCAGCTAGAAATTCAACTACCATAAAAAACCGTTACGCAGCTTTGATTAAAGAAAAATTACAGTCTAATTTTATTGTTCCTTTAGGCTCTCAGGCTGCGCAAGTTCCAGTAGTCAATATTCGATTAGACGAAAATGGAAATGTTCTTAGTAGTAAAATTGTAAATCCAAGTGGTGATGCAAGTTTTGATCAAGCTGTTTTAGCAGCAGTATACAAATCTAGCCCTTTACCTTTGCCTAAAGATAACCCTGACATAAGTAAACAATTGCAAGACATTAACTTGCGAGCTAGTTTTTAATGTCATAATAAGTTGATAAGATAGTACAAACAAGAGTGGATTTACTATGAATAGTCTTAATAAAAAACGATTAGTTATAATGTTTGCCTTTGCATTCGCGTTATTCTCTTTGAGATTAGATGCACAAGGAGTAGATATTGAAATTGAAGGTAAACAAAAGAAAGCAATCTCTATTGCGATTGTTCCATTTGCCAGTGCGCAACCTTTACCTTTTTCGATACATGAGATTGTTGCCAATGATTTATATCTATCTGGCAAGTTTGATCCTATTGAATCAAATCGGTTTTTGGCGTTGCCCAGCCGCGAAGAAGAAGTGCAATTCCGGGATTGGTTAACTATTGGAGCTGATATGTTGGCTATTGGTTCAGTTGTGCCTGTGGGTGGGCAAAACTTCCAAGTGACTGTTTTATTATTTGATGTGGCGCAAAAGAGAAGAGTTGGTGGTTATCGTTATAATATGAGTAGCACGGGCGTTCGCAATGTGTCGCATCAAATCAGTGATTATATTTATGAAAACCGTACAGGTGGCGCTGGAGTTTTCACCAGCAAGATTGCATTTGTCAAAAGCTCAGGAAAGCAATCGTTACTTCAAGTGGCAGATTGGGATGGGCATGGCGCACAAATTGTGGTGACATCGTCTGAGCCGATTTTATCGCCTGATTGGTCGCCTGATGGTTCAAAGATTGCTTTTGCAACGATTCAAAAAGGGCGCTCTCAAATTAAAATGATTGATTTGGCATCGGGAGGCATTAGTACTTTAGTTAGCTCGCCTCGTGGATTTAATAGCGCGCCTGCTTGGTCGCCAGATGGTAGTAAATTAGCATTTGCTTCATCAAGATCTGGAAATTCGGATATTTACATTTTGGATATAGCAACAAAAAGCGTCAGGCAATTAACTAGACATTGGGCGATTGATACAGAGCCAACATGGACAACAAATGGCGGTTCGGTAATATTTACTTCAGGTCGTTCTGGTCGAGCTAATATCTATGAAGTGAGTGCTCAAGGTGGTGAAGCTCAAAGAGTCACTTTTACTGGCAAAGAAAATGGTGATGCTGATGTTTCTCCAGATAATCAAATAGTTGCGGTTGTGCGAGATGGTGGGGTTGCTTTGTTAGAAAGAGGTGGGCAATTAGTGCGTACTTTGTATGCATCAGGCTTTGATGAATCTCCTAGTTTTTCTGCAAATGGAGATATGGTTTTGTTTGGCGTAAAACAAGGCTATAATAGCAATCTAGTGGTTTCATCTGCTAATGGTCGAGCTAAGCAAGCGTTGAGCGCCATATCTGGTAATGTTCGTGATGCTGTTTGGTCGTCAAGTAGATAATGATTTGGTTAATTCAGTGGAAATTGAATTAGTTTTTATAAAAAATGAAAATAAAATTATGTGGAGTAATTAAAATGTTGCGTAAAACAAACTTATTAATAACATTAGCAATGGCGTTATTCTTGACAGCATGTGCTGGAACTAGCAAAAAAGATCAAGTTGTTGAAAATTCAGGAGCTAATAGCGGTAATGGTTCGGGTTCAGGTTCGGGTTCAGATTCAGGTTTGGGTTCAGGTGCTTTCGATCCAAGCAATGCTTGGGGCACTGGCTATACTCAAGAACAATTATCAGCTCTAGGGATTACTAGAAACCCTCTTGAGTATGATACGGTTTTCTTCGAATACAACAGTTCACAAATCACTGAGCGTTCGCAAATTATTGTTACTGCTCATGCTAAAGATCTTGCTGGTCAATCAGGTAAAAATGTCGTTCTTGAAGGTCATACTGATGAGCGTGGCACTCGTGAATACAATCTAGCATTGGGTGAGCGTCGTGCAGTAGCGGTACAAAACCTAATGACATCTGTAGGCGCAGGAAGTAATTCAATTTCACCAGTAACTTATGGCGAAGAGCGTCCAATTCAAGCTGGTCAGTCAGCTGATGCTTGGTCTGCTAATCGTCGCGTTCAAATTCTTAAATAAGGATCTGAATTTGAAATAAGTGGAAAATGCTTGTAGTTAAAAAGACTATGCAAAAACGACTAATCGCAAGTGCTGTTTCAACAGCAGTAATTGTGTTGGTTAATTTTTCATATGCCCAAACTGTTGGTGGTGTGATTCAAGGTGCGCGAGCGCAACAATCTCAGCAATCCCAATATGGTACTGGAAATGTGCAGCCTGTGAATCAAAATGCGCAATTAGTACTTCAACTACAAGCACTTCGCGCCGAACTAGCTTCGTTGCGTAATCAAGTTGATCAACAAGGATATCAGCTGCGCCAGTTGCAAGCTTCATCTTCTAATTCAACAAACAGTTTGCCGAATAATAATGTTGGTCAAAATAATGCAGGTTCTTCTACAATTATTCAGTCATCACAACAACCTGCGTCAAGCTCTACCTTTCAGAGTGGCGAAATTTTGCCAAACCAGTCGACTGATAACTCGCAAAATCAGTTAGTTAATGTTCAACCTAATCAAACTGATAATGTTCTAACAACGAATGGTGATTCAGTGCAATTTCCATTGTTGCCTCAAGATCAGGTTGATCAAAACCTGACGAACAGCGGTTCCCAAGCCTTACCACAACTGGTTCCTGAACAATCAAGTCAAGTGCAGCCTCAAATACAAGCACAACCGCAAGCACAAACAAATCAAACCTTGTCACGTCAGGATCGTTTGCTTGAGGAAGGTGATAAATTAAAAGGTGTACAAACAAATTTAGGTGAATTAGAGCTTTATAACAAAGGTATTGATAAGTTAAGCGCTCAGGATTACAAAGCGGCTGCGAGTATATTCTCAGCCCAGTTGCAAAACTTTCCTCGTGGTGAAAAAGCGGGTGATGGATTTTTTTGGTTGGGCGAAACTTTTTATATTCAAGATGATTTGGACAGTGCTGCCAAAAGTTATCAAACACTGATTGATTTATTTCCAAACCATATTAGAACACCAAAAGCGCTATTGAAATTAATCGGTGTTCATCAGGATAGAAAAGATGAAGTTTCTGCAAAGATTGCGATGAATACTTTGGTGGCAAAATATTCTGGTTCTGTTGAAGCGGATTCAGCTCGATCTCAGTATTCTTCTTTGCTTTAATTGACGCTTGAGTTTTTTGCTCAAGTGCATTTAATAAGCATTGTAAATTTCAGTGTTACGTATTACCGAAATTTTCTTTTCTATACAAGGTGAGGCGAAATTCTCAGGACTACCAACGGTTTTTATTCGACTTACTGGTTGCCCAATGCGCTGCGTTTATTGTGATTCTGCATATGCATTTCATGGCGGCGAGAAGCGTGGTGTTATGGATATTATTCAAGAAGCACAGCAATACAACACGCCCTATATCACGATTACTGGTGGTGAGCCGTTGGCGCAACCGCAGTGCTTAGACTTAATGACATCGTTTTGTGATCAAGGTTTTATAGTTTCTCTTGAAACAGGTAATGCGGTCAATATCAAAAATGTTGATGAAAGGGTACATGTTGTGTTGGATATAAAAACACCGGACTCAAAAGAAGAGAATAATAATCATTATGAGAATCTTGAATTGATTAAGTCTACCGATCAATTAAAATTTGTGATCTGTAGCCGGAAAGATTATGAATGGTCTCGTGAATTCATACTTAATAGAAAAATAAGTGGGCAATGTGAAGTATTATTTTCGCCTGCTGCGCAGCAACTTGAAGGTAAAGAATTGGCAGAATGGATTTTAGAAGATCAATTAGCTGTTCGTTTTCAAACCCAATTGCATAAGCAATTATGGGGTGATATTCCTGGAGTCTAGTTTGAGTAAACAAGTGAAGAAAGCTGTCATATTGGTATCAGGTGGATTGGATTCTGCAACAGTATTAGCGATTGCCAAAAAAGAAGGTTATGAATGCTATGCTTTAAGCTTTGATTATGGTCAACGCCATTTTCATGAACTAATACAATCAAAGCGAGTGTCAGAAGCAATAGGTGCAAAACAGCACAGAATAGCCAATATTGATCTTGGTGTGTTTGGTGGTTCGGCACTCACTGATGACTCTATCAATGTGCCTGATCAGCTAGAACATGGCATTCCTGTTACGTATGTGCCAGCTAGGAACACAGTATTCTTGTCGATGGCACTTGGTTGGGCAGAAGTGATTGGTGCCAATGCGATATTTATCGGAGCGAATGCAGTTGATTATTCAGGATATCCAGATTGTCGGCCAGAATATATCAAGTCATTTGAAGTCATGGCGAATTTGGCCACTAAGCAAGGCGTTGAAGGTGAACCTTTCAAGATTCTTGCACCATTGATTGATCTGACTAAAGCAGAAATTATTCAACAAGGTTTGGCTTTAGGCGTTGATTATGGCATCACCTCTTCTTGCTATGACCCGCAAGAAAATGGTCAACCATGTGGTGTTTGCGACTCTTGTCGAATTCGTGCTGCGGGCTTTGCTGCGGCAGGCTTGACTGATCCTTTAACTGTTTGAGAAAAAAAAGCAAATAATCTAAAAAGACCGCTATTAAACGTGTTGACAGCACAAATGAATAACAGCATAATCTCGCCTCCTCGCAGCTAGCAATAACCAGAAGCTAGCAATATATGTGGGCCGTTAGCTCAGCTGGTAGAGCATCTGACTTTTAATCAGAGGGTCACTGGTTCGAACCCAGTACGGCTCACCATTTATTTCCCTTTATCTGCGCTTAATACTCTTGATTAAGAGATCAGCGACTTTTTCATTGTTGGTTTAATTTTTAACAACAAAGCCAATTTTATTTAAGAACAATTGACTCATTTTCTTTAACTCGGTCTGTGAGCCGCCTTTTTTGGCGTGTATGTTCAGGCCTGCTAGAAAACTTAAAATAATATTTGCTAATACTTGCGCATTGCTATTGTCAGGCAGTTCGCCCTGATTAATCGCATATCGTATAACATCGGCAACGGTTTTTTGGCGTTGAGCATGATGCTTGCGCATAGTTTCGCCTAGGGTCGAATCACTTGTGGCCAACTCGTTAAAAGTGTTAGTGGCTAAACAGCCGCGATGCAGTGCGTCTTCGGCGCGTTGTTCGCAAATATCATTAAAAATGCGGTGCATTAAAGGACTGACCGCTTGACCCGCTTGGTACTTTTCAAAATCCATTAAGGGAGAACGAGCGACATAATATTTCAGACACTCGGTAAATAATGCCTCCTTAGTTTTAAATGTGTTGTAGAGGCTTGAACGCTTTAGATCTATCTCTTTGGCGATAGCATTGAAAGACAGATCGTTATAGCCATGAGTCCAAAACAGCTGCATAACCTGATCAATAACTTGTTCACGTGAAAAGCTGCTTGGTCTGCCACGCTCACTTTTTTGTAAGACCGAATCGTTCATACAAATAAATAATTACTAAATATAAAGATAATATACTATATTTTTATACAATGTTGTATAAAATAACTATTCAATGATTAAATCCCAATACAAACAGGCTATTTATTAGAATGAAACATGATATGAAGCTAAAAAATTTCAAGCTAGGAATATTACTTGCTGTTTTAATGGCTAGTTTGTTATTGGTTGGGTGCTCAGTACATCGTATCAATGAAAAACCTCAAGTGGATGTAAAAACACGCACAGCATTTTCTGTAGCAAGTGAGGATGTAGTATTTAGGAAACCATGGTGGCAAAGCTTAAACCGTCCAGCGTTAAATGAATTGATTCAACAGGCTTTAGTCAATAATTATAATGTTGCGCAAACCGTCGCTATTCTTGAGCAAACTCGCGCAGTGGCGCGTCAAACAGCTGCTAATCGTTTGCCGCAAATAGGCTTAAGTGGCAATGCTAATAAATTGATTGAAGGCAGTAGTTTCCAAGGTGATACCCTTGGTTTAAATCTTGAATTGGATTGGGAGATTGATCTATGGAATCGTATCGGTACTGCAGCCAAAGCAGACCGTTTAGAAGCGCAAGCGCGAGTAGCGGATATTGATTTTCTTAAGCTAACATTGACTGCAGAAGTGGCCAATGCTTATTTCGGCGCGGTCGCAGCAAAACAGCAAATAATTTTATTAACAGAACAGGTCAAATTAGATCAGGAATTACAACGAATTCTAAAATTACGTCTTAAAAATGGCGTCGGCACTAATGTTGAAGTGCTGCAACAACTAGCACGTGTGGCTGATAGTGAAACGCTCATTCCACTGGCTGAAGCGGATTTAGCTGTGTTTGAAAATCGTTTAGATGTACTCCTTGGCGAACAACCTGATGGGAAATTCCGAGTTGCTGTAGATGAAAATCTCGCTTTTTCTAGTACATTACCTGCCATTGGCGTGCCATCGGCATTGTTATTAAATCGCCCTGATTTAGTTGCTATGCGAACTGAATTAATTGCGGCGGATGCCGATATTGGTGTAGCAATTGCTGATCGTTTCCCGCGGGTGACATTATTAGGAGTGTTTGGCTATGAAGATTCGGATAGTAATGTTGGCTCAGCGGCGGCTTTAGCTGTAGGCTTTGTTCAGCCTTTGCTTGATTGGGGGCAGCGCAAAGCCGAAGTTAAACGCAATAAGGCTTTATACCGAGAACGCTTGGCTGCTTATACACAGTTGTATCTTGAAGCAGTTGAAGATGTCGAAAATGCCTTAGTGCAAGAAAACAAACAAAGAGAGTTTTTAGTTAGGCTCAATCAACAAAAAAAAGTACTGCAACAAGCGGTAAATGCTGCGGATAGACGCTTTAAGCAAGGTGTCGATGATTACCAACCGGTGATTGCCATATTACAAGAACTACGTGATGTTGAGCGTGATTTGGTTGAACAGCAGTTAATTTTAATCAATATCCGTATAGAATTATTTCGAGCCATTGGTGGCCCTATAAAACAGAGTGGTCAAATCACGGCGAATAAATAGGAGTAAATGATGAATATATTTAAAATCCTAGTGCTATCTATATTGCTCAGTATTGCGGCGCAAACAAGTGCACAACAGCGTAAATCGTCTGTCACACCAGTGATTGTTACGTCAGTCACATTGCAAGAATTTGCTGATGTAGTCGAAGCCTTAGGCACTTTAAATGCTAAAGAAAGTGTTGAATTAACCTCGCCAGTCACAGAAATTGTCACGAAAATTTCGTTCACTGATAATCAAAGGGTTAAACAAGGTGCTGTTCTAGTTGAAATGGATATTGCCGAAGAGCAGGCAGAATTAGACGAACAAAAATCTATCCTGGCTGAAGCGAAAAGCCAAGTAAAGCGCTTAACGCCATTGGTCAAAGAAGGTGCAGCCAGTGCCTCAGTCTTGGATGAAAATAAGCGCAATTTAGAAGGCGCAACTGCCAGAATTAAAGCGATTCAAGCGCGTATCAACCAGCGCATATTAAAAGCTCCATTTGATGGTGTGCTTGGTTTGCGCAATGTCAGTATCGGCGCCTTAGCCCAGCCAGGCGACATCATCACCACCATTGATGATGACAGAGTGATGAAGATTGACTTTTCGGTGCCCGAAATATTCTTAGCAACTTTAAAACCGGGAGTGGTGGTTTTGGCTGAAACTGAAGCGTTTGCTGATAAAGTTTTTCGAGGAGAAATTGCTCATGTCGATAGCCGCGTTGATCCAGTGACGCGTTCCATCAGAGCGCGCGCATTGATCAAAAATGAAGATGGTTTGCTTAAACCGGGTTTGTTGATGTTGGTGAAATTACAGAAAAACCCGCGCACGGCATTGCTGATTCCTGAAGAAGCCTTAATAGTCAATGGCACAAATAAATTTGTATTTGTTGTGAGTGAAAAAGAAGGTAAAACCAGTGTAGAACAGCGGAAAGTCGAACTTGGCAAACGCCAATTTGGTGAGGCAGAAATTTTGTCTGGTTTAGAAATTGGTGAGCAAATAGTCACTCAAGGCGTGTTACGCATTCGTCAAGGTGCGGCGGTGAAAATCGTCGCAGTCGAAAATAAAGGCGACCAGCTGAGTAAATTATTAGACATTAAAGCTCCGCAGCAGGCAGATAAATAATGTTAATTTCTGACATATCAGTCAAACGGCCAGTCTTTGCTACGGTAATTTCCTTATTACTAATAGCCTTTGGCTTGGTCTCATTTGAACGGTTATCGTTGCGTGAATTTCCCGACATCAATCCGCCCGTAGTGACTGTCGAAGTCGAATATCCTGGCGCGCCTGCCAATATTGTCGAAACCCGTGTCACTCAGTTGCTAGAAGAGCGTATTGCTGGCGTTGAAGGCATTGAATTTGTCGAATCATCCTCGCGAGATGGTCGTAGCCAAGTGACCATTGAATTCTCGATTAATCGTGATATCAATGAAGCAGCGAATGATGTGCGTGATCGTGTCTCAGGTATTCAAGATAATCTGCCAGAAGAAGCCGAAATTCCTGAGGTGCAAAAAGCCGATGGCAATGACGATGTGATTATTTGGCAAAATTTGTCGAGTACGAAAATGACAGTGCCGGAACTGACGGAATATGCCGAACGTTTTTTAGTCGATCAGTATTCAGCTTTGGATGGCGTTGCCCGAGTACGTGTTGGAGGAGGCCTGCGCTACGCCATGCGTATCTGGCTGGATCGCCGCGCAATGGCAGCACGCAATCTGACTGCCAGCGATATTGAACAAGCGTTGCGAGCAGAAAATGTGGAACTACCCGCGGGGACACTGCAATCAGACCAACGTATTTTTCAGGCGAGGGTTGAACGTAATTTCAATAAGCCTGAAGATTTTGCCAAAATAGTCTTAGCCCAAGGCGATGATGGTTTTCTAGTCAGACTCGGTGATATTGCCAAAATCGAACGCGGTGTTGAAGAAGAGCGCGTCTCATTCCGTGGTAATGGTGTTGCCATGGTAGGCATTGGCATTATCAAACAATCGGTTGCCAATACCATTGATGTCGCTGAGTCGACTAAAGTATTAACTGGTAAACTAAATCCGAATCTTCCTGATGGTATGGATATCGCCCAAAGCTTTGATGCTTCAGTATTTATCAAAGCCTCTATTAAGGAAGTGTATATCACCTTATTCATTGCTATTGCCTGTGTGATATTTGTGATCTATCTGTTTCTTGGTAGTTTTCGCGCGATGTTAATTCCAGCAGTGACTGTGCCGGTCTCAATTATTGCCTCGTTTATCATGGTCTTTGCATTAGGCTTTTCAATTAATTTACTGACTTTGCTGGCTTTGGTTTTAGCCATTGGCTTAGTCGTTGATGATGCCATTGTCATGTTGGAAAATATCGTTCGGCGCATGCAGGAGAAAAACGAAACACCATTGGTGGCGGCATATAGAGGTGCTCGTCAAGTCGGTTTTGCGGTGGTGGCGACAACTTTGGTATTAATTTCTGTATTTGTACCCATCACTTTTCTTGAAGGTGATATCGGTAGGTTATTCAGTGAGTTTGCCTTAACTATTGCCGCTGCAGTGGCTTTTTCCTCAGTCGTGGCACTGACTTTGGTGCCAGTCGTTGCATCTAAAATTTTAAAGCAAGGCGATAATCAAGAACAACAAGCAAATATCGTGTTGCAAAAAGTTGAAGGCGCATTTCAATGGATGAAGCAGAAATACATGCAGTTGCTTCATAAGACTTTAAATGCGCCAAAGATGACTTCTGCGTTGTTTGCAATTTTGCTCTTAGGCACAGCTTGGCTATACCCTAATGTGACTCAGGAATTCACTCCAAAAGAAGATCGAGGTGCATTTTTTATTATTGTCAACGCACCAGAAGGTTCTAGCTTCAACTATATAAGTAGCTATATGGATGAAGTTGAATCACGGCTTTTCCCCTATGTTGAATCAGGCGAATTTAAACGACTGTTAGTGCGCGCCCCGCGCGGTTTTGGCAATATCGAAAATTTTAATACTGGCATTGTCATTGTGGTTTTGGATGACTGGGCTAACCGCCGTAATGCCTTTGAAATTATGGGCGAAGTACGCGGTAAATTGGCCGGTCTGCCAGGCATTCGTGCCTTCCCAATCATGCGTCAAGGTTTAAGTGGCAGAACGCAAAAACCAGTTGAGTTTGTCATTGGTGGCTCAAATTATGATGAATTAGCTGAGTGGCGCAATATCATCCTTGAGAAAGTCCAAGAAAATAATCCAGGCTTCTTAGGACTTGATAGCGACTATAAAGAAACACGTCCGCAACTAGATTTCAAAGTCAAATACGATCGAGCTGCTGATTTAGGCGTGACCATTTCCGAAATCGGCACTACACTTGAAACCATGCTGGGTGGTCGTAATGTCACTACCTATTTGGATAATGGCGAAGAATACGATGTGATCGTTGAAGGTGATCGCAGCGTGCAACAATCCTTTAGCGATATTGAAAGCATACAAGTGCGTTCAGAGCGCAGTGACACACTTATTCCATTATCAAACTTAGTTGAGATTAAGGAACTTGGTGCACCTGAAACCTTATCGCGTTATAACCGTATTCGCGCGATTACACTTGAAGCTAATTTGCGTGATGGCTTGTCTTTAGGTGATGGTTTGGCGCATTTGGAGAGCTTGGTCAGAGAATATTTACCAGAAGAAGCAGTCATTGATTACAAAGGTGAAAGCCGCGATTTCACGACATCAGGCAGTTCGATTATTTTCGTATTTTTGTTGGGAATGGCGATTGTGTTTCTAGTCTTAGCTGCGCAGTTTGAGAGTTTTATTCATCCTTTGGTAATTATGTTAACCGTGCCATTGGCAACAGGTGGCGGCTTATTAGGTTTGTATATTTTCGGCGGCAGTTTGAATATTTATTCGCAAATCGGTCTGATTATGTTGGTTGGTCTCGCTGCTAAAAATGGCATCCTGATTGTTGAATTTGCCAATCAACTCCGTGATGAAGGTATGGAGTTTTCTAAAGCATTAATCGATGCAGCAGAAATACGTTTTCGCCCAATTTTAATGACAGGCTTGACTACCATTGCAGGCACAGTACCATTAATTTTATCAAGTGGTGCGGGCTCAGAAACACGTGTTTCAATCGGTATTGTGGTGTTGTTTGGTGTGTTCGCGGCGACGATTTTTACCTTATTTATCGTCCCTGCAGCTTATAGTTTGATTGCGCGTAAAACTACTTCACCGAATGCAGTGTCTGAACGCTTGGAACAAGAAATTCAACCTTAAACATAGTTTCTTAAATAACTTTATAAGTATAAGCGCCTATTTTTGAATTCAGCTTGATGACATATACTGCTTTGTATGCAGTTTCTCGAAGAATTAAAACAAAAACTCAATAATATTGTTGGCAAGCGTTATCTATTAACTGATCGCTCTCGAACCTTGCCTTATTCGCAAGGCTATCGTTTGGGTTCAGGCGAGGTCTATGCGGTTGTTAGACCGGGAAGTTTACTTGAAATTTGGCATGTTCTTAACGCCTGTCATTCTGCCGATGTTGCGATCATCATGCAGGCTGCTAATACAGGGCTCACCGGTGGCTCCACGCCTAATGGCAATGACTATGATCGCCCGATTGTTATCATTAGCACGCTCAGGGTCGATGAAATTCATTTAATTGATAACGCCAAACAAATTGTCGGTTTGGCGGGCAGCACCTTATTTGGTTTGGAAGATCGTTTAATGCCTTATGGCAGAGAGCCGCATTCAGTGATTGGTTCTTCATGCATTGGCGCATCAATTGTTGGAGGCATTTGTAATAACTCGGGCGGAGCCTTGCTGCAGCGTGGGCCTGCTTATACGGAGTTGGCCTTATTTGCGCAGGTGAGTGAGTTAGGCGAGCTATGTTTGGTGAATAATTTAGGTATTGAATTAGGTGATAGTCCTGAAGAGATTCTTAATAACTTAGAACAGCAAAATTACACTCATAAAGACATTCAATTTTCGGACAAGTTGGCTTCAGATAATGAATATCACGAACGAGTCCGAGAGATTGATGCACCAACACCATCTCGCTTTAATAATGATGGCAGACGCTTGCATGATGCGTCTGGTTGCGCGGGCAAATTGGCTGTGTTTGCGGTGCGTTTAGATACATTTCCAAAAGCAAAAAAACAACAAGTGTTCTATTTGGGCACGAATGATCCTGCTGTGCTCACCAAATTGCGCCGTGATGTGTTGGCAAATTTTAAAACGCTGCCCGTATCAGCTGAGTATTTTGAAAACACCTGTTATGAAATAGGCAAAAAATATGGCAAAGACACTGTGGTTGTTATTAGTAAATTTGGTTCAAAAACGATTCCAAAATTATTCACTTTAAAACGCCTTATTGATCGTTATGCACGGCAAATTCCTTTTCTGCCAGACAACCTATCTGAACATCTGATGCAGTGGTGCAGCGCACTGTGGGTGAAACATTTGCCAGATCGCATGGAACAATTTGCAGATCAATATCAACATCATCTTATTGTTGAAACCAATAATGACGGTGTTGTCGAAGCACAAGACTATTTTCAAGTATTGTTTAGCAACGCAGAAGGTGATTTTTTTGCTTGCACAGAGCACGAGGCTAAGCAGGCAATTTTGCAGCGTTTCACGATTGCCGGTGCGATTGGGCGTTATTACAGCCTGCATCGCAAAGACTGTGGAGACATCATGACCATTGATGTCGCCTTGCCGCGCAATGAACGCCAGTGGCTAGAACAACTGCCGCAAGAATTAGAAGATAAAATCGTCATCAAATTTTATTATGGGCATTTCTTCTGCCATGTGATGCATCAAAACTACATTATGAAAAAAGGTGTTGATGCTAAAGAAGTGAAACAGCAAATCCTTGAATCATTCGATGCGCGTGGCGCGGAATATCCAGCCGAACATAATGTTGGGCACGAATACGCAGCTAAGGAAGATCTCAAAACGTTTTATAAAGAATGCGACCCAACGAATGCGTTTAATCCAGGTATAGGTCAAACCAGCAAGCTTAAAAATTGGCGTTAAGCGGGTTATATGATTGTTAGTCACAAAAAATTGTCATTGATAATGCGATCATTAATGTGTGTTTTATGAAGCTTCAATGTAATGAAAAAAATAATCTCCATAAATTTTACCAAGAATGTGATCCCATCAAAACTTAACCCATGAATTGGTAAGAAGAGTAAGTTGAAGTTTTGAGGTAAAAATCGGTTTTATATTCATTGGCTAAATTGTCGACTTTTCAATTAGAAGCTACATTGCATGGACATTATCATGTAACTTGATAAGACCATTTTGAATCACTCTTGCTGTAATTCCTCCATGGCCACGTACAGCATTGTAACCACCATCGCCAAACACATCTTCCATGAACGAGCATGGGTGACAAAGACCAGTGCATTCAAAAATTGCTGTACCTATATGGAATTTTTTGTTTTTGAGCGCTAATAAATTAAGACCACTGACAGCAATGTTCCTACGTAACAATTCAGGTGGACATATACGAATATTCATCATGCTGGCAATCACACTAAGATGCTCTTGCTGAATTAGGGTGACTTGTCGTTTGCCTGTTCTGCCTGCATATCGATCACCAATGAGACCTTTTTTAGTGTCAGCATCAACACTGTCCATGATTTGCATCGTAGCCTTTTTTGCAGGCCTTAGGCCTATCCACGTGACACGACCTTGTTGAGGTAATGTTTTCATCAATGTATGTATGTTTTTTTTCAAAATAATAAATTTTTAATAATTTTTAAGAAAATTGTAACCTTTTTGCAATTTTGGCATCTAACTCTTAGTCACAAAATATTGTGACATCTTTTAAATTTAACTTTTGAGAATATTAATATGAAAAACTCTATGATTTCCAAACTATTTATTTCACTAAGCATATTAGTTGCTTTTGCTTTTACTTCAAGTCAGGCAATAGCCGGTGAAGCTGTCGCCACAGGTGAATTTGTTGGTAAAAGTGATCACATCACAACTGGTAAAGTAACTATTAAAAAAGTAGCAAATGGTTATTTAGTGAAATTGGGTGACAATTTCTCACTAGATGGTGCTCCTTCACCACGTGTAGGTTTTGGTAAAGATGGTAAATATGATGTTAAATCACAACTAGGTGATTTGGTATCAAATACTGGCAAGCAGGTTTATCTTATCCCAGCAAATGTTAATGTTTCTGATTACAATGAAATTTATATTTGGTGTGAGCAATTTAGTGTGCCTTTAGGTGTTGCGGCATTGAAATAATCCACGTAATGTTGAGCCTCTAACTCAAGTTTGGGTTGGTTTGAGTGGAGGCTCAAATTTTACATGACATCACTATTATCAAAAGAATCTTATCAGACATGTGAGCAACAACAACTGGTTCAGAAATTACGCCTTGGTGATCCATCAGGGTTTGAATTTATCGTACAAGAGTATGGGGCTTATTTGTTGAATGTTGCCCGTAGGTATATAAATAACTCCGATGACGCAAAAGATATTGTGCAAGAAACCTACCTACAAGCCTTCAGAAAAATTGACAAATTCCGTGATGAAGCAAGCATAAAAAGTTGGTTGCATCGAATTACCATTAATAATGCATTGATGAAAATTCGCAAAGATGAAAAATTGACTCAAATTACGAGCAATATTGATGATAATGAGTTCATTGATGAAAATGGTAAACGGGTAGAGAACCGCAAAACTATTAGTATTTCAACAGATGAAATATACATGAATAAAGAATTACGTTTCGCAGTTAAGCATTTAATTATGGAACTCCCTACAGCATACCGAAATATCTTATTATTGCGAGATGTTGAAGGTTACACCATTGAAGAAACTGCCAAGCTTTTGGCAATTAATCCTGCATCAGTTAAGACTGGTTTGCATCGAGCAAGAAACAAGTTGAAAACCCAACTTGAAAATAGTGGGTATTAAATTTATGACAAGCGAAATTGATGAAAATGAAGGCACGATAATAGGTTGTGATAATCTAGAAAAGTTCATCATTGACTTTCTTGATGACGATTTGCCAACTAAGACTAAGTTATCTTTTTTACAACATATCGAAGAATGTGAGCACTGTGATGCTTATTTGCAAGCGTATCGAAAAACAATCGACATAAGTAAGGCAGTATTTGCGGAAGGTGAGTCTGCTTATAAAAATAAAATGCCAGAAGAATTAATGGATGCAATTCTGGCGGCAAATCAAACCTCTTGAAAATATTTTTACTTAAGCGCATTAATATTTAAGTATTAATGATAATCACTATAAATTAGCGATGATTTGATTTTAAATTATTTAGTGAAGTATGATAAAAAATAGGTAAAGCATTCGTTATCTTTTTTCCCTAGTAATAATTTCAGCTTGTAGTGTCTTTGGTCGAAGAAGTGTTGAAATTGCTGTGCTTTTCCATCTTCAAAATCAACCTTTTTGCATGGCTTGAAATTCTCTAATCTAATGAAAGTTTGCTTTAAATATGTGGGCTGTAAATATATTGCGGTGACAATGTTTTTTTGTCTGCATTTAGTCATCAAACAATGTTAAGGTCTCCCTAATTAACTATATTTCAGCCTACAGATGCAACGTTTTCTGCGCTATTTTGAGTCTCGAATAGACCCTTATCCCGAGACTTATGAACATGAGAAATCCAAAAATATTTGGCTGTTTGTTTGGTCTTGCACCAAAGGTTCACGTGCTTGGTTATTTGGTCTGACGTTTCTCACAGGCTTGATGGGTGCTTTTGAAGCGTTGATGTATGCCTGGATGGGCTGGATTGTGGATTGGATTAGTCAATATGGAATTACGGAGTTTTGGCAAGAAAAATCCACGGCAATCATTTGGATGTTGATTGCGATTGTGATCAGTATGATCATTGCGGTGTTCAATGCAGGGATTCATTTTCAAACGTTGCAAGGCATTTTGCCGATGCGTTTACGTTGGCAATTTCACCAGCGGATTTTGAGTCAAAGTATGTCGTTTTTTAACGATGAAATGTCGGGCAGAGTGTCAGCAAAAGTCATGCAAACAGCTTTGGCGGTGCGCGACACTGTCATGTCGTTCACCAGCATGTTTAGTTATATGGTGGTGTATCTGATTAGTAGTGGTGTCATTCTTGGCAGTTTAGATTTTCTTTTGTTGTTGCCATTTCTTGGTTGGGTTTTGGCATTTGGTGCATCGATGTTTTTCTTTTTGCCTAAGCTGCAAGGTGCCGCCACTATCCAGGCCGATGCGCGTTCTAAAATGACCGGGCGGATCACGGATTCTTATGCCAATATTTCTAGCGTCAAATTATTCAGTCATAGCATGCGTGAGAAAGTGTATGCAAAGGAAGCGATGGATGAATTTTTAGAGACAGTGCATAAACAAATGCGCTATGTTACTGGCGTTGAGAGCGTGAACTATGTGATCAATATGTGTCTTGTCGCGGGCACGATTGGTTTGGGTCTTTATCTTTGGAGTAATGGTTCTGCTTCAGCTGGCGTGGTTGCCACTGCCACAGCTTTAGCGTTGAGAATTATTGGTTTGTCGCATTGGATCATGTGGCAGATCGCCACGTTGTTTGAAAATATGGGCGTGGTGCAAGATGGGTTTAATACCCTATTAAAACCGATTCAATTGCAAGACAAACCGGATGCTAAGCTAATGCAAGTTGAGGCGGGTGAAATCAAATTTTTTCAAGTTGATTTTTCTCATTCAGCTGAAGTTACTATTTTTAATCAATTAGATTTAACGATTAAGGCAGGCGAAAAAGTCGGCATTGTTGGGCGTTCTGGCGCAGGCAAATCCACTTTAGTAAATCTGTTGCTACGTTTTTATGATGTCAATTCAGGTGTGATCAGCATCGATGGTCAGGACATACAAAAAGTCACGCAAGAATCACTGCGCGCACAAATTGGCATGGTCACGCAAGACACTGCTTTATTGCATCGCAGTGTGCGAGACAATATTGCCTATGGTAAGCCAGATGCTAGTGATGAAGAGGTGATTGCTGCAGCTAAAGCGGCCCACGCGCATGAATTCATTGAATCATTAAGCGATGCGCTAGGAAATTCTGACTATCAAACAATGGTTGGTGAGCGAGGAGTGAAGCTGTCTGGTGGCCAAAGACAACGTATTGCGATTGCTCGAGTCATGCTCAAAAATGCGCCTATTTTGTTGTTAGATGAAGCCACTAGTGCGCTTGACTCAGAAATTGAAGAGGCGATAAGTGACAGTTTAGATGAACTCATGCAAGGAAAAACTGTGATCGCAATTGCGCATCGTCTATCGACCATCGCTGCTTTAGACCGTTTAATTGTTATTGACGATGGCAATATTATCGAGCAAGGATCACACGATGAATTGCTCAAGGCTAAAGGTTTATATGCTCAGCTATGGACAAGACAAAGTGGCGGATTTTTAGGTGTTGAGTAAAAAATAGGTTAGTTTTTATATGAACAATATGAATGCTAACGGGGTGAAACTGGTTCATTATGAACATTCATTTGTTTATTAGAAGATAACGAAAATGGTTCTATTTTCCGAGTGAGATATTATGATTTTGTTCAATGTAATATTATGCTTATGGTGAAAGTGTTTAGGTAAGATTGGCCTTGATTGTTCGGTCTTATAAAAGTAGAAAAAAATTAGAAAAATACGGGTGTTTCATGTCGAATGAGTTATACGAAAAAAAGGTTTCTGAATTGTTGGCGCATGCTGATGTCACTATTAATGGCGATCAGCCTTGGGATATGCAAATTCATAACACTGATTTATTCAAGCGCGCTATTGGTCAAGGTTCATTAGGACTTGGCGAAGCTTATATGGAAGGTTGGTGGGACGCGGAAGAACTGGATGAATTATTTCGTCGTCTGATTCTTGGTGATTTGCAAGCGAAGGTGCGAACCACTCGCGATAAGTTATTTTATATTTATGCTCATTTAAAAAACCGTCAAACAGGCAAGCGCGCATTTAAAGTGGGTGCACAACATTATGATGCGGGAAATGATCTATACGAACGCATGTTAGATAAACGTATGATCTATACCTGTGGTTTTTGGCAAGATGCAAAAAATTTAGATGAAGCGCAGGAGCATAAACTGGAATTGGTGTGTCGCAAGCTAAAACTAGAACCGGGTATGCGTGTTTTGGATATTGGTTGTGGTTGGGGCGGCGCTGCGCGCTATATGGCGGAAAAATACGATGTGCATGTCACTGGTATCAGCGTGTCACAAGAACAAATTAATATGGCAAACGATCAATCTAAAGGCATGAATGTTGATTTTCACTTTATGGATTATCGAGATCTAAATGAGGAATTTGATCGTATTTTTTCTTTAGGTATGGTTGAACACGTCGGCTTTAAAAATTATGCTGAATATTTTCGAGTTGCTAATCGCTGTTTGAAAGATGGAGGCTTGTTTTTATTGCATACCATTGGTTTTCAGTACACCTCGGATAAAATTGATCCGTGGATTGAGCGCTATATTTTTCCTAATTCGATTTTGCCGTCATCAAAATTAATTACCGAGCATAGTGAACGCTTATTTAGAATTGAAGATTGGCATAATTTCGGTTTGGATTATCATAAAACTTTGCATGCATGGCATGATAATGTCAATGCTGCATGGGCTGATTTGCCAGCCTATGATGAAGAGTTCAGGCGCATGTGGCGTTATTATCTCATGTGCAGCGCGGGTACGTTTAAGGCCTATACAAATCATTTATGGCAAATTGTGTTTTCTAAAGGAGAACAACAGGACATTTACCAAGCAGTGCGATCAGCGATTGATTGATGTCTTTTTACTACTTTAGGTTTAGGAGATAGTTTTGACAATATAAGTGACAAGTCATCTGAGAAGAGGTGATGACCGCCAACAATTAAAATCCTTTGGATTACCATAGTTTCTATTTAATATAGTACTAAAGTACTATATTAAATTTTGCTAACTTTGGTATGGTTGCTAATACATTGAAGTGTCAATTAAAAATACTGAATACCAAATGGGGATGGTTTTTTGAGTAGAAGGTGGTTTTAAGCATTTCGGTAGTATGTTGTATGTAATGCTAATAATAAAATAAGCTACCCGCAGGATTGAACTGTAAGGTTAACTTTTGGCTGTTATTAATCGATGCAGCTAAGCTATTTTTCTAGCTGCACCGATTAAACCGTTATAACTTGAGATTATTTCGCTATTGCCGACAACAATTCGGGTTTATCACCAAATTTCTAACGTCATGAGTATGATCTTCTTTGAAGTTAAATTAATTCTCATTTGATCTGGTTGAATAAAAAAATTGACTCAAATAGTGCAAAAAAGCGCAAAGAATAGGTTTTTTTTCGATTTATGCGAGTAATTATGAGAAAATCGCGCCCCTAAAGTTTTAGATATTATGCTTTTTCTATAATTTATAAATAGGGCTTATGGAATTGAGAGGCGCTTGTGTCAGAATCGAAAAATACTGCAAATACTCTTAACAAGGTCAGTAAAAAAGTTTTTATCAAAACTTTTGGCTGTCAAATGAATGAATATGATTCCGATCGTATGCTGGACTCATTGAATGATTCGCACAAGATGGAGCGAACAGACGATGAGGCACAAGCAGATGTTATTTTGATGAACACCTGCTCTGTACGCGAAAAAGCTCAAGAAAAGGTGTTTCACCAATTGGGACGATGGCGCAAACTCAAAGAAGCAAAGCCTGATTTAGTGATTGGTGTTGGTGGTTGTGTTGCTAGTCAAGAAGGTGATGCAATTCGTCAGCGTGCGCCTTATGTCGACATGGTTTTTGGGCCGCAAACTTTGCATCGTTTGCCTGAAATGTATGACGAAGTTAGCAAAGAGCAAACACCGCAAGTTGATATCTCATTCCCTGAAATGGAAAAATTTGATAATTTGCCGAAGCCGAAAGTTGATGGTGTTACAGCCTTTGTTTCAATTATGGAAGGTTGTAGCAAGTATTGCTCATTTTGTGTGGTTCCTTATACACGCGGCGAAGAATTTTCACGCAGCTTTGATGATGTCATTGCCGAAGTTTTTGCCCTTGCCGAGCAAGGTGTGCGTGAAGTGACTTTGTTAGGACAAAATGTGAATGCGTATCGCGGTGAAATGTACGATGGTTCGGAAGCTGATTTTGCTTTATTGATTCGTTATGTTGCGCAGATTGATGGTATTGATCGTATTCGTTACACCACATCACATCCGTTGGAATTCACTGATAATCTAATTCAGGTTTATCGTGATGAGTCAAAATTAGTGAGTCATTTACACCTGCCAGTGCAAAGTGGTTCGGATAGTATTTTGAATGCTATGAAACGCCGCTATACAGCTGAAGATTATTTAAAGATTATTAAAAAAATCAAAGCAGCACGACCGGATATTAGTTTGTCATCTGATTTTATTATTGGTTTTCCAGGTGAAACTGATAAAGATTATGAAGATACCATGAGCTTGATTGAAGAAGTAGGCTACGACACTTCGTTTAGTTTTATTTATAGCCCTCGGCCTGGAACGCCAGCATCTGATTTGGTAGATGATGTGCCGATGGATGTTAAGAAAGCGCGTCTTGCTCGTTTGCAAAAAGTCATTGTTGATAATGCAGCAGCCATCAGTCAGTCAATGGTTGGCACAAAGCAGCGTATTTTAGTTGATCGGGAAGCCAGAAAAGGTGATCAAATGTCGGGACGAACTGAAAATAATCGGGTGGTGAACTTTGATGGGCCTGAATCGTTGATTGGTAATTTTGTTGATGTGGAGATCACCGAAGCTCTACCAAATTCCTTACGTGGGAAAATGCTGTGAATAAGCTTTGTATGCAAACTATCTAAAAATTTTTACAATTTTCACCAAAATAGGCTTGGTTTAATCATAAAGTTGGAGTTATGATAATCTCATGAATCGAGATATTCATTTATGAACGACATACTGTCGTTCACACTGGAAGACTTGCCTAATGCGGCGATCCGCGAGATCTGTGGACATCATCAATCGCATCTAAAAATCATTGAAGAAGAATTAGACGTTCGCCTAACTTTAGTGGGTAGCAAAATTGCTATTCAAGGTGATCTGGCTGCTGTTGAAAAGGCACAGAAAGTTTTGGCTAGCTTGGCAAAATTAAAAGCTAAAACACGGAAAGACGCAGCTACGGCCGAACCCATTGATGAAAAAACTATTTATCTACAAATACGTAATATGTCTTTAGATACCGATGAAAAAAACCAATCACCTGCAGTGATCATTAAAACGCCTTTAAAACAAATTCGCGGTAAAACGCCAAATCAAAATGATTATCTGAATGAAGTTAGAAATAATGATATTATTTTTGGTATAGGTCCGGCAGGCACAGGTAAAACCTATTTGGCAGTTGCTTGCGCAGTACAAGCTTTGTTGAATGAAGATGTCGATCGAATTTTGTTAGTTCGGCCTGTAGTGGAAGCTGGTGAGAATTTAGGTTTTTTGCCAGGCGATATTGGCCAGAAAATTGATCCCTATCTAAGACCTTTATATGACGCTTTGTATGATTTTATGGGCGCTGAAAAGGTTGAGCGTTTGCTTGAAAATAAAATAGTCGAATTAGCTCCATTGGCATATATGCGTGGTCGAACTTTATCGAATGCGTTTGTAATTTTAGATGAAGCGCAAAATGCTACTGAAAACCAAATGAAAATGTTTTTAACACGCATTGGTTATGGAACTAAGGCAATTATCACTGGAGATATGAGTCAGCTTGATTTGCCTAGAGGGACACAAACGGGTTTACGTCAAGCAACTAAAATATTAGATAATGTTAAAGGCATAGCAATTTGCAAATTGACGGGAAAAGATATTGTTAGACATCCATTAGTACAGCGGATTATCGAGCGCTACGACGCTGAAGAAGAATAATTGAATGCCAAACTCTGACTTACTCTTGCTAGCTGATTTTCAACTGGCTGAGGAAATTGAAAACCCTATAGAATCAATTGATAGTTTACTTAGTGTTGCGCAAACTGCATTTATTTTAGGTGCACACGAATTAGATGGTAATTATAGTGCAGACATTGAATATGAATGTGTGGTTCGATTGGTGGGAAAAAATGAATCTCAACAGTTGAACGCTGAGTTTCGTAATAAAGATAAACCAACGAATGTTTTGTCTTTCACTTATGATGATTTAGAAAGTTATATGGGTGATATTGTGATTTGCTTGCCAGTAGTTGAACGTGAGGCATTAGAACAAAACAAACCATTCTTACATCATTTGCAGCATATGATTGTTCATGGCATTTTGCATTTGCTGGGTTATGATCATGAGCAAGATGATAAAGCTGAGCAGATGGAAGCCTTAGAACAAGAAATTCTGGCGCAATTTGGGATTGATAATCCGTACCAACACCATTAAGCTAGACGAATAGTCACATTGATTTTAGATTACATTGCAACCTGAGCAAAATAAACGAATGGAACGAAACAATTCCGAAGCTGAACAACCTCCGTCGAGTTTGTTTACCCGAACTGTCAATTTTCTTTATGAGCGTTTTGGCACCCGATTGCTCAAAAACAAAAAAGAACTAATCAATATATTTGATGAGGCGCAAGAAAGTGGCCTTATGGATGAGGAAGCACGCGATACGATGCAGCGAGTGCTACAAGTTTCTGATTTGACAGTGCGCGACATCACGATTCCATTTTCGCAAATGGTTGTAGTGGAAAGTGATATGTCTTTAGATGCAACATTGGATGTCATGGTTGAAAGTGCTCATTCACGTTTTCCTGTTCTTAATTCAGGACGCGATAAAGTAGAAGGGATACTGCTAGCAAAAGAATTGCTACGTTTCTTTGATCGAGAAGATGATGAAAGTTTTAAGTTATCTGAATTATTGCGTGAACCTGTGTTTGTGCCTGAAACTAAACGAGTCAACGTTTTGCTCACTGAGTTTCGTCAGAAACGTAATCATATGGCGATTGTTGTTGATGAGTATGGTTCGGTTTCAGGTTTAGTCACTATTGAGGATGTTTTAGAGCAAATTGTTGGTGAAATTGATGATGAGTATGATTTTGGTGATGAAGATGATTCAATGATTCGCAAGTCATCAAAAGAAGGTTATGTCATTAAAGCGATATTAAATATAGAGGACTTCAATGAGTATTTTGATACTAACTTAAGTCATGTAAAGGCTGACACAATGGGCGGTTTAATTTCTCAAGAGTTAGGTCGAGTGCCTGAAGTGGGTGATAGCATGGAAATTGAAAGAGTGAGATTTGAAGTAATTAATGCTGATAGTCGAAGAGTTCATTTAGTGCGGGTGTTCCCTCCAACAAGTTAAGTTTTTTTCGATTGCTATGTTGAAATATCTAGTCGCTTTTATTATTGGAGCAGTGAGTGTGGCATCTTACGCGCCACTAGAATGGTGGTGGTTGATGCCATTGTGTATTGCTGTGCTGTTTCAATTATTGCGTAGTGCAAAAGAGTGGCAAGCATCTACATTGATCTTTTTGTTTAGCCTTGGACAATTTGGTGTTGGGGCATCTTGGGCTTATGTGTCGTTACAAACCTATGGAAATATGCCGGTCTGGATGGCTTCGATCGCTGTATTTTTGTTTGTCGCTTCCTATTCTTTAGTCATAGGGTTTGCTGGTTTTCTTTACTCCCGCTTTAGCGAGCATCACGGTCAAGAAAGCGTTAAAAATATAGTTTTATTTGCGTCATTATGGGTTTTGGCTGAATGGGGCCGTAGCATTTTATTTACAGGTTTCCCTTGGCTTGATGTGGGTTACAGCCAAACCACACAATGGTTGTCTGGATATGCGCCGCTTGGCAGTGTTTATTTGGTTAGTTTTGTCACTGTAATGGTGTCTGCAATGCTAAGTGTGGCTTTTCGGTACTTAGGTGTGGAGCTGGGTACGCGATTTTTTAAAATGCAAAGTGTTGGCCACGTTTCAGTGAAAAACGTAGTGAGTAAAAAGCTTGTTTTATTCTATGTGGGAACAATAGTTTTATTGGTAGGTTCAGGTGCCTATTTGCAAACGATTCAATGGAGCTCAGCTACGGGACAACGTTTTGAGGTGGCCATTGTACAAGGAAATGTGTCCGTTGATCATAAGTGGTTGAATGAAAATCAAGCTCAAATTGTGAGTGATTATGTCGACCAAATTAATCAATATTCCGCAGACCTAGTCATTTTGCCAGAAACTGCCTTGCCAGTTGCGCTACATCAGACTGATGAAAGACTATGGAATATACTCCGTGGTCAGAACAAGGCGATATTGTCAGGTGTGATTGAACGTGATTTGGTAAACAATAAGATTTATAACTCAGCAAATTTGGTTTGTGGGAGTTTTGCTGGAGCATCACAATCTGCGCAAGGCTCTTTTTATCAAGGTCAGCAAGTTTATCGAAAACAGCATTTGGTGCCCTTTGGTGAGTATTTACCATTGAGGAGTTTGCTTGGTTGGTTGCTTAGTTATTTGCAAATTCCGATGTCAGACTTTTCTGCTGGGCAAGCCAACCAGTCTTTAAGTTGTGAGGGCTTGGATGTTTCGCTTTCTATTTGTTATGAAGATGCATTTGCTGCCGAGATGCGCAATGCAATAGTAGAAAATAGCAATAATGGAGTTTTGGTTAATATCAGTGAAGATGCTTGGTTTGGTGATTCCCTGGCACCACATCAGCGAGTACAAATGGCGCAAATGCGGGCAATAGAATTAGCTAGACCAATGCTACGCAGTGCCAATTCAGGTCCATCTACCTATATCGACTTTCAAGGCAATGTGCTGGCGACAACGAAGCAATTCCAAAAAGACAGCATGCAAGTTAGTGTGATGCCAAGGCTTGGCAAAACACCATTTATACATTTTGGCATGTGGATTATTTATGGTTGTTTAATGCTCGTGATTTGCTTCATTGCTGTGCCAATAGTTTTTGCTAAGAAAAAAGTCTGATTGTGAAGGTTTCTACCATCGTTTAGGGTCGGCAATATCCCAATCTCTTTGCCAATCTGGTGGCATACAACCTTCTTGGAGTAAGCAATTCAGGGGGATCTTTGGATACAACTCCGCATACGTTTTAACGTCAGTACCTTGAACTCTGCGATTAATATGACATGGTTGTAGTTGTTCTAAACTGTCTAATCCAGCTGTACCTAATAAATCCACTAAGTTAGTAACTGTTTCTCTTTGGAAGTTTGCAACTCGTTGAGCTTTGTCACTAACAACTAAGCCTTTATTTCTATGGGGGTCTTGTGTGGCAATCCCAGTTGGACAGTGATCAGTGTTGCAGCTGCGAGCTTGAATGCAGCCTAAAGCTAGCATCATGCCTCGCGCTGAATTGACGGTGTCGGCGCCAATTGCTATTGCTCTTAAAATATGAAAAGCAGAAAACATTTTTCCAGAAGCAATAATGCGGATTTTGTCTCTTAAACCAATACCAATCAGCGCATTATTAACAAAAATTAGAGAATCTTTGATAGGTGTGCCAACAGAGTTAGTCATTTCGGTAGGTGCTGCCCCTGTGCCGCCTTCAGCGCCGTCAACAGTAATGAAATCAGGCAAAATATTAGTTTCTAGCATAGCTTTACAAATAGCAAGAAACTCGTCATGACGACCAATGCAGAGTTTAAACCCGACGGGCTTACCTCCGGAGAGTTCACGCAATTTTTTCACGAACTCTAACAAACCCACTGGCGTTGAAAAGGCAGGATGTGAGGGTGGAGAAATAACGTCTTTGCCTAGAGGAACACTACGAATTTGTGCAACCTCTTCATTTACCTTGGCTGCGGGTAAAATTCCGCCGTGCCCTGGTTTTGCACCTTGTGAGAGCTTGATTTCGATCATTTTGACCGAGTCTTGTTGAGCATTTTTTGCAAACATTTCATCATTGAAAGACCCATCTTCATTTCGGCATCCAAAGTACCCGGTGCCTATTTGCCAAACTAAATCGCCACCATGTTCTAGGTGATAAGGGCTAATACTGCCTTCACCAGTATTATGATAGAAGCCGCCAATTTTGGCACCTTTATTCAGCGCTCTTATGGCATTTTTGCTTAATGCGCCATAACTCATTGCAGAAATGTTTAATGGTGAGGCTAGATATGGCTGAGTACAGTCATCTCCGCCGAAAGATATGCGCGGATCGCTTTCTGTTAAATGTTTGGGTAGAAGTGAGTGATTGACCCATTCATAGCCCGGGCGGTTAACATCGAAAATTGTTCCAAAAGGTCTGGTGTCGCGCGCTTTTTTTGATCGTTGATAGATTAATGAACGATATTCTCGAGGAATGGGTGTTCCCTCGATGTCCGATTCGACAAAATACTGTTGAATTTCTTTTCGAAATGATTCTAGAAAATAACGAATATGAGCAAGTACAGGATAAAGGCGCCTTAAAGTGCTTTGCGTTTGCAGCATGTCGCAAATACCAACTGCGATCAATGGGACTAATATTAAAAATGTCCAAATAAAAGGTGTCCAAAAGTGACTAATGGCCAGTGTCAAACCGGATAAAATGATGGCTAAGAAGATGAAAATATGTCGGAATATCATTATTGTTGATTAATTTAGAATTTAATTAGTTATTCTTTCTGGTAGCATAGTATGAGATTGTAGACTATTCAATTGTAAAAATAATGAAAAATTGTAAGTAAATTTTGAAAAAAATTGTAAGTAAATATTCTGTTCTATGGTCTCTTTAAGTCGCTTAAAGAGAAAACAGTGGTTAACTACTAAAATGTATAACTACTAATTAAATATTAAAATAAGAGGTATTACATGAAAAAAATAATTGGCTCATTAGTGGCGTTAAGCGCACTGAGTGCTTTCAGTCAAACAGCTTATGCAGCATGTCCGTTGCCTGAAGGTAAAAAAGTAGAAGACCTAACGCAAACTGAAATCAATGCTCACTATGAATGCTCGCGTGATGGGTTGATTGCGGCGTATCAAAAAGGTGAACAGCCTCTTGCTCTTGAATATACGAAATGGAAGGCTGGTGCTACAGGTCCAGCAAAACCAGGTTGGCACAGTAATCGTTGGTTAATGACTTATGTAAATGATATTGGTCATTCTACCTATGTAGAGTATAAATCTGGGGCAAATTTCCCGATTGGAAGTATTGCGATCAAAGAAAGTTACAAAATCAAAGCTAACGGCAATTTGACTAGGGGTCCATTGCTAGCTATGGAAAAAGTGGGTCTTGAAAAAGCACCAAAAACCGGTGGTTGGTTTTATTCTGGTACGACGCGAAATGGCGGCAAGATGGGTGTCAGTCAAAAATTCTGCCATAACTGTCATAAAAACTATGCGCAAAATGATTTTATGGGCTATCCAGTTGAAAGCGTTCGTATAAAATAATAAAGTTATTTTCTGATGAAAAAGGCAGGGCATTGCCCTGCCTTTTTTGTTAGTGAAGATTGTTCAGTCGAACAAACATGTTAATGCTATTGTCAATCTGTCAGTAAGGATGCTTATAGGTTTTTAGCATGGAATGCCATATGGTCTTGCATAAAAGTGGCGACAAAAAAGTAACTATGGTCATAACCATGTTGTAAACGAAACTTTAAAGGTTGGCTTTTTATTTCACAGGCTATGGAAAATAATTCAGGTTTTAGTTGGTCCTGTAGGAATTCATCTTTTGTTCCTTGATCAATCAAAATTTCATTACTTTTTTTCCCATTTAAAATCAAAGCCGTCGCATCATATTCTTGCCATGTTTCTTCGTTTTCACCTAGATAAGCAAGGAAAGCGTTTCTACCAAATGAGCATTGCGTAGGAGCGCATATAGGAGCGAATGCAGAAATTGATTGAAATAAATCAGAATGTTTCAATCCCAAAGTAAGCGCGCCATGACCTCCCATAGAATGTCCGAAAATCCCTTGTCTATTAGGGTTAATTGGAAATTGTTGAGTAATTAATGTTTGTAGTTCATCAATCAAATACGAATACATTTGATAGTTGCTCTTCCATGGCTTTTCAGTCGCGTCCACATAGAAACTGGCGCCAGAGCCAATAAAATCATCCTCATTGTCTTGCTTGATAAATGTATCCCTTGGGCTGGTGTCAGGGATTACGAGAGCTATTCCATGTTTTGCGGCATACAGCTGAGCTCCCGCTTTTACAGTTGCATTTTCTTCTGTGCAAGTCAGGCCAGAAAGAAACCATAGAACAGGTATTTTATTTTTTTTTGATTCTTTTGGCAGAAAAACAGTAAATCGCATCACTGTTTTACACACTTCAGATTTATGGGAGAAAGTGGATTGTTTGCCGCCAAAACAGCGACTAGAGGAAATAATTTGTAATGACATTTTTTTATTTAGAATAACTTTAATAAATTACGCTTATTGCCAAATCATAGTAACTATATTTTTTATGTAAATAAAGTCACATTTGTTATTGTTTTGTCTGTATTTGTAACCATATTGTTAATTCCGGTTTTGTTTCCAAAAGCTGCATTTGATAAGTATTAATTGGCCTAGTTGAGCTATAGGCATAACTTCATGATTCACGGGAGTTTCTGTGCAATTTAATGGATTTTTTATGCTTTGGGTGGCTTTTTGGGTTGGATAGTTTTGATCTAATAGTAGTAAGAGTTGATTTAAGCTTGAATTTTGAGCTAAAATATTCTAATTAGTGTGATATTTTGTCTTTTAAGATATTCTTGAGGTAGTAATGACCTTTTTTATAAAAAGGACAGAAGAATATAGCTAATATAAGGGTTGAGCGTTTTTTAAGTATTATCAAAAAAAAGCTTTAGATTGCAAAATTATATATGCATTTAGCAAATGCGTATCAGTTTTGAAAAATATTGTCTATAAAATTGGTAGATGTTCCTAAAAAGAACAATGAGACATAATAGATAGGCATTTTAATTATATGAATGACGCTTATCTTGTCTTGGTGTTTGTAGCATTAAGATAAGTAAAGTTCAGATTATAAGCATAAAAAAATAATCACAAACCAAATGATAAATAAATATATGAAGATCCTAGGGAGGAATATATGAAGAATAATCATTGTAATGAAACAATGTTTAAAAAATTGAAAAGTTTTTCAAGCGTAATTGCCTTAAGTGCGTTGTTAGCACCGGGCGCTGCACTTGCAAAAAACAAATTAGAGCAACCAAAAGCAGTTCATCCGCCATCCAAGCCTAATCTTCTTTTGGGTGAAAGATTAGAACTTCGTTTTTTAGCATTACAAAACTTTCAAGCTATTCAAGCAGCTGATGGTGCATTTAGTCCTGAAGATGAAGAACAAGAGTCAGGCTTTGGTCGTTTGAGAGTTAATCTGCAATTGAAATTCAAAATTAATGATCACATTACAGCTGATGTTGATATTGCTGAAGAGCCAAATGACTTTGGTAATAATGGTGATCGAGATTTCTCATTCCACCAAGATTTTGGTGGTATCGAGTTTGAACTTCTAGGTCTAGCTGGTAATGCAAGAGATGATTCTGATTTGACTCTTAGGGTCGGAAACATTGGTGCTGCTCCTTTTCAGTTTAAAGGCTTCCAAGATGGTGCGGATAACCAAGGTAACGCATTGATCGGTAATGGTCTTACTGACTTTGCAACAGCTGAGAATGGTATCCAACTAAGTTACACTAAAAGCTATTCTAGTGGTTCACTTCGCAAATTCAATGTGGCTGGGCATATCACAACATCTAGTTTTGGTGAGCAATTCCAGGAAGATCGAGGCTATAACCTTCGTTTGCAAGGTACTCTTGAATTTGCAGGTGGCTGGAAAGCAGGTTTAAACTGGTTCCAAGCGAATCAAGGCGACCAGCTTAGGTTCGGCGCCAATGGAGTTGCTAGTCTTGATGGTGTAACTACTACTAACTATCGTTTCGGTGATGGTGAGAACTACAACTTCTCTCGTACAGGTTCTGGAACACGTGATGCTCATATTGGTGCGTTACCTGGTCTTGATCAGTCAATTATTCAATTGAACTTGGCTTATCAACCGAATGACCAATCTAGTATTATTTTGGGTTTTGGTAGATCAACTGATGATTACACTTTTGCTGATGCTAATGGTAATGCACAAGCTGGTATTTCTTTCTTGAATGCAGCTGGCGAGAGAGAAGACTCTAATAATGTTGTTGAGGGTGATGCAGAAGTCGAGTATTTCATCATTGAAGGTCAACAATATATTATTCCTAGAAGATTCTTTGTAGCTGCTCGATATGCTGAAACTGAAAATACGTCTGACCTAATTGTTCAAGAGGACAATAATGTTGAGCGTTTACAGGTTGGTGTTGGTTGGTGGTTGAACCCTAGAACGCTTTGGAAATTTGAATTTGTTGATCAAGACGAAGGTGTGAATTCTGGTGGCCAAATTGGTGCTGGTTTTGACGGTTTTACTTCGGAAATTTCTGTCAAATTCTAATTTCTAATAAAATTAGGAAAATAGATTATCAGTATATTGTCTTTTTTAGGATCATTTGAGCTGATAATCTGAGAACAAGAGAGAAAAGGTATAGTTTTAAGTTAGTTTTCTACTTACCTTTTACTCTCTGGTTCTTTCTTAGACTGGATAGATATATAAATTCAAGGATCGGATAACAAGTGAAAGTGAGTTAATTCGAGAAAGGTTATGGGATGCCTAAATAGTATTTGCGTTCAAACTGGAAGAAATAAAAAATAACAAATCCTGCCCATTTCTAATTGCATGATAATTTGCAAATTTATTTTATTAATTAATAAATAGTATTTGATAGTTCTCAGGAAAGAGTTCTAAGCAATATAAAAAATCGAAAGATGATGACTTCTTCGCAGTCACGTTGGCTACATAGATTGAAAATCAATAGTATTTTTACGGTTAAACTTATTCGATATTAACGTAAATTAAGCTGCCTTAAATTGACATCAATATAGCGTGTAAAGGTAACATATTTTTTCTATATAAATTTAGATCCAACTCGTAAAATCAGTATCATATTTATGAAGTTACGTATCAATTTTGTAACACACTAGGTGCTAATATTTTAGCTGAAAATAAATGTGAAAATTAGAATAATATCTAATTTAAATTAAGAACTAAATTTTTTACAGGAATAAAAATGACAATTAGAGTAGCAATTAATGGTTATGGCCGAATTGGTAGAAATATTTTAAAAGCGCTATACGAATCCGAAAGACAATCTGAAATCCAGATCGTGGCAATCAATGATTTAGGAGATGTAAAATTGAATACGCATCTGACTCGTTATGATACTGTACATGGTCGATTTCCTTATGAGGTGACCAGTTCTGAAAATTCGATGTCGGTTGCAGGAAATGAGATTAAAATGTTTTCAGAACGAGATCCTGGTCAACTTCCATGGAATGAGTTAAATGTTGATGTGGTTTTAGAATGTACAGGTATTTTTGCAAGTAAAGATCAAGCAATGGCTCATATTAACGCAGGTGCTAAAAAAGTTATTATTTCTGCACCTGGTAAGAATGTGGATGCAACGATAGTTTATGGGGTTAACCACGATTCTCTTAAGTCTACAGACCAAGTAATTTCAAACGCATCATGTACTACAAATTGTTTGGCACCAGTTGCAAAAGTATTAAATGATTCATTAGGAATTGAACAAGGGTCAATGACAACAATTCATGCTTATACTAATGATCAAAATTTAAGCGATGTTTATCATACAGATTTCTATAGAGCACGTTCAGCCACTATGTCGATGATACCTACAAAAACAGGTGCGGCGAGTGCGGTTGGTCTTGTGCTGCCTGAATTGGTTGGTAAATTAGATGGTATGGCTATTCGAGTACCAACAATCAATGTTTCTTTGGTGGATTTGAATTTTATAGCAGCGAGAGAAACAAATATTGAAGAGGTCAATGAATTGATAGCAACCGCATCCAAAGGAGCCATGAAAACAGTCTTAGCTTATAATGATGAACCTTTGGTGTCTATTGATTTTAATCATAATGCTTTTTCCAGTAATTTTGATGCGACACAAACAAAAGTTGCTGGAAAATTGGTAAAAGTAATGTCGTGGTATGACAACGAATGGGGTTTTTCAAACCGCATGCTGGACACTTCAATTGCATTAATGAATGCCAGCTAATTCAGTGTTATAGGACTAAAAAAAGCCCACCGTTTAATGTATTTTTGAATAATAAGTCATTCTTCTTCTTTTAAGATTTATTATTCCCATTGTCGGTAAGTAATGGCTTTTAATTTAGTTTATCCACGAGTGTTTTGATGTAAGCTATTCTGGAAGTGACTTCTTGATCAAGTCTGTTAATCTCATCATGAATAATTTCTTTTTGCTCTTCATGAGTATGTTGATGATTAACAACTTGATCTAATTCAGAGATAACTTTATCTAAAATTGGGTTGATCTGATAAATGATCTTAGTTTTATCGCTATCACTCTCAGCGGAAACCATTCTTTTGATACGGTTAAAAATAAACTTTTTACTAGATGGTAGTAATGATCCTTGTTTGCGCTTATAGACTATGCGTAAGCTATCGATATCGTTCTTTGATTGTAGTGAATAACGAATTATTTCTTCTGGGTTTTTGATGCCTATTTCGAGAAGAGAAGGGTAATTTGTTGCCATTGTTAGTTTGCTCCTATTTTTTTAGTATTAATAATGAAAAAGCTTGAGTAATTGTATTTAACGCTTTTTTTGAACTACACTTTTATAATAGTTAATTAACGCATTTGTGGAGTTGTCATGTGATGTGATTTTTCCTGCGTTTTTTATGTCAGCTAAAATATTTTTAGCTAATTTTTTTCCTAATTCGACCCCCCATTGGTCGAATGAGTTTAGGTTCCATATAATGCCTTGAACAAATATTTTGTGCTCATAGAGGGTAATTAACATACCAAGAGAATGTGGTGTTAGTTTATCTAATAGCAGAGTGTTTGTTGGGTTGTTACCTTCGAAAACCATATGATGTATTCGATCTTCTACATCTTCAATTTCTGCTTTACTATCAACAAAATCTGTATAGGTTTCATCAAGTGTTCTGCCTTTCATTAAAGCTTCGGTTTGTGCTAAGGCATTGGCCATCATAATATCATGTTCATCTTGGTGCGTGCTATGCGTAAGTATTGACACTATAAAATCAGAAGGGATCATTTGTGTTCCTTGATGAATAGCTTGGTAAAATGCATGCTGTCCATTAATACCAGATGTGCCAAAGATAATTGGCCCAGTTGAATAATTTACCTTGACCCCATTTCTGTCAACTGATTTACCATTGCTTTCCATATCAGCTTGTTGAAGATAAAAAGGTAGGGTTCTTAAGTAGTCATCATAAGGTAAAATTCCATGGGTTTCACTACCAAAAAAATTGTTATACCAAACACCTAACAAGGCCAATATAACAGGCATATTCTCTTCTAATGGCTCTTCTTTAAAGTGTTGGTCCATGGCGTACGCACCATCGAGAAACTCTTCATAACGATCCATACCAACGGCTAATACAATAGATAAACCAATTGCTGACCACAGTGAATATCGGCCACCAACCCAGTCCCAAAATTCGAATATATTCTCGGCGTTAATGCCAAACTCTGTCACAGCTTCAATGTTGGTTGAAACAGCTACAAAATGCTTACTGATATCATTTTCACAGGACTCGCATTGTAAAAACCATTTGCGCGCCATTAGAGCATTAGTGATGGTCTCATGAGTAGTGAATGTTTTGGATGCGATGATAAATAGAGTTGTTTCTTGTTTAAGGTCTTCTAGAACATTATCAATATGAGCACCATCCACATTGGATACATAATGTACTGTGAGCCTTTTATGGTGATAAGGCTTTAACGCGTGATAAGCCATTTTGGGGCCTAAATCAGATCCGCCAATACCAATATTAACAATATCGGTTATCTTTTGTTTGGAGTAACCTTTCCAGGTGCCTTTTCTGACTTTATCTGTAAAAACTCTTATTTTATCAAGTGTGGAATGGATTTGAGGCATCACGTCTACACCATCAACGAATACTGGATTATCCGTTTTGTTGCGCAGGGCGGTATGTAAAACTGCTCTGTTTTCAGTGTTATTAATTTTTTCACCTGAAAACATTCGATGTCGCCAATCCTCAACACCAACAGCCCTTGCTAGGTTGCAAAGTAGTGGAATCGTTTCATCGACGATACGGTTTTTTGAATAATCTAATAGAATTTTTTCGCATTTAATCGAAAATTTTTGACCACGCTTTTCATCAGTTTCAAATAAATGCCGCATGTTTAATTGATTGATGAGCTTGTAATGATTTTCCAATGCTTTGTAAGCAGGTAAATCAGTTAGAGTTAAATTTGAATTTTTCTTGGCCATGCTATTTAGATTCTTTGATTGATTATTTTTGAACAGAAGGGCTGGCTGCTTCATCTAACATGACAGTCAGGTTTTCTAATGCAGATATCTGCGCTATAGGTAATGGTTCACCATTTTCCCAGGATTTAACACTGTCTCTTTTTCCTGCCCCAGTGACTATAATCAGCACATTAGTCGAGTTGCTTAAAGTTGATGCGCTCATGCTGACTCGTTCTGATGGCGGCTTTGGTGCATCATGAATACTATGAGTAAGTTCATCTTCATTATGCACATGACCTGGGAATAAGCTAGCAGTATGTCCATCTTCTCCCATGCCTAGCAAAACCATATCAAAAGGTATTTTATTTTTAATTGTTTGGGCATAGCGTTCAGCAGCTTGTTTAGCTCCAAGTTCCGAGGCTATAAAATAGATATTGTCATTTGGCACATCAATATGGCTTAACCAAGTTCTCATTGCCATTTGGCTATTTCGTTCTTCAGAGTCAACAGGCAAGCAACGTTCATCGCCAAGGAAGAACTCCCATTTCGACCAGTCATAAGTTTCTTTAGCTAACATCTGATAAATCTTTCCTGGTGTAGTTCCTCCTGCTAAAGCGATACGGAATAGTCCTTTCGTTTCAATAGCATTATTCGCAACACGTTTAATTAACTCACAGGCTTCGTGAGCTACAGTCGTAGCGTCAGGAAATATAGTCCACTGTTTATTAATGTTTGTTGGTTTCATTTTTTCATTTGGAGATTAAATAAGTGTTTATTTCTTGAGCTTAGCTAATGCTTTTGAGGTGATTTCCGTAATTGCGTTAAAGTCTCTTGCTTGCACTAGTTTTGTTGGAGCAATCCAGCTACCGCCAGCACAAAGGACATTGTCTAAAGCTAGAAAGTCTAAAAAATTGTTTTCATTGATGCCGCCGGTGGGGCAAAACTTAACTTGTTGAAAAGGTCCGTTAAAAGACTTTAACAATGGTATTCCCCCCACGCTTGTTGCTGGGAATAATTTGAAATTAGTGTAGCCTAATTCAAGACCATTCATAATTTCTGAACCGGATGCCACGCCAGGAATCAATGGGAAATTCATATCAGTGGCACCTTTCAATAAGGAATTGGTACATCCTGGGCTAATTGCAAACTGAGCTCCAGCATCACGGACTTTGCTTAAATCGGCGGTGTTGAGGACTGTGCCAGCACCTACAACTGCTTCAGGTAGTTCTTTTGCAATTAGGTTAATGGCGTCAAGAGCTGCTTCAGTTCTTAAGGTAATCTCCAATACATTGATTCCACCAGCAATTAAGGCATTAGCAAGGTCTATTGAATGATTGATATCACTAATTTCTATCACAGGAATAATAGGTGATACAGACATAATTTCAGTTGGTGTTAATGGTGTGCTTTTCATAGGGTTTTTCCTATTTGCTGTGTTAAGAAAATTATGATTTTTCTTGACCCGGTAAACTAAAGATTGATGCTCCTTCTTCTGCGCCAGAAACACTTTGGCGTAATGAAGAAAAAAGATCTCTTCCCATAGCAAAACGGTTGTTTATTAAATCAGGTGTATCGATTTCACGCTTGGCTAATTCTTCTGCATCAACGAGTAATTCAACACTTTTATTTTCGACATCTAAACGAATGAGATCACCTTGTTTTATCTTTGCAAGAGTTCCTCCTTCGTAAGCTTCGGGAGTCATGTGAATCGCTGATGCCACCTTGCCTGAAGCACCAGACATTCTACCATCAGTTACTATCGCAATCTTATAACCCTCGTCTTGTAGCAGACCAAGCACTGGCAATAAGCCATGTAGTTCAGGCATGCCATTAGATTTTGGCCCTTGGTAACGTACTATAGCTACAAAATCTTTATTTAGTTGACCTGCTTTGTAGGCAATATCCAGTTCTTGTTGAGAATTAAATATTTCTGCTGGCGCTTCGATCAACAGGTGTTCTGGTTTTAGTGCTGAGGTTTTAATTACACTGCGACCAATATTTCCGTCCAAAATACTTAAGCCACCTTGTTTATTGAATGGTTTAGCAACTGTGCTAACAATCTCTGAATCAGCACTTTCTATTACTGCTTCTTCCCATGTCAGTGTGTTGTCTTTTGGATCCAATATGGGTAATTGAGTGTAGTGCTTATCAAGCCCTTGACCCATTATGGTGTTTACATCGTTGTGTAGTAAGCCGTTCTCTAATAATTCTTTAATGACAATAGGCATGCCACCTGATTGGTGGAAATGGTTAACATCAGCATTGCCATTTGGGTACAGTTTTGTAAGTGATGGAATCACCTGCGAAAGATCATGAAAATCCTGCCAATTCAGCACAATGCCTGCGGCGCGAGCCATAGCAATAATGTGCATGGTATGATTGCTTGAGCCTCCAGTTGTAAGTAACCCAATCAGAGCATTTACAAAGCTCTTTTCGTCTAGCATTTTTCCAATGCCCATCGAACTGGATTTTGTATCTATCAACGATAGAACTTGCCGTGATGATGCTTTTGTTAACTCATCACGAAGTGCAGTATTCGTGGTGACAAATGAAGAACCAGGAAGGTGTAGCCCCATTATCTCCACCAACATTTGGTTGCTATTGGCGGTGCCATAAAAAGTGCAGGTACCTGGGCTATGATAGGAGGCTGATTCAGATGACAATAATTGTTTTTTACCCACCAAACCTTTGGCAAAATCTTGGCGAACTTTTACCTTTTGTTGATTGCTAATGCCAGAGGGCATTGGCCCACCAGGGATAAATACGGCAGGTATATGACCAAAGCTTAGTGCTCCGATCAATAGGCCAGGAACGATTTTATCGCATATGCCAAGATACAAGGCGCCATCAAACATATTGTGCGATAACGCAATAGCTGTTGCTTGAGCAATCACATCACGACTAAAAAGGCTGAGTTCCATTCCTGGTTGTGATTGCGTAACACCATCACACATTGCCGGTACCCCGCCAGCAAATTGTGAAGTTGCACCAACTTCTTTTAATGCTTGTTTAATAATGTCAGGAAAGGCGACATACGGTTGATGGGCAGAGAGCATATCATTATAAGATGACACGATTGCGATATTAGGAACTATTTCGTCAGATAGAGTTTCCTTATCAGCTTTAGAACAAGCAGCAAAACCATGGGCTAAATTGCTACAACCTAAGGCGGTTCTGTTAACACCTTTTGTGTCTGCATCGTTTATGCGTTGTAAGTAAATATCACGGGAAGGTTTGCTTCGCTCAATGATGTTATTTGTAACGGTTTGAATTTGTTTATTTATGTGAAGCATCTAATTGCCCCTTCTTGTAATTTGAAATAAGAAGAACTTTATTTTAATGAAGGAGAAGTATTTTAAGTTAAGCATCTTCATGCCAACTTCTACCGTCACGTTCAATTAAAGCGATAGCTGAATTTGGACCGTCTGTACCTGCAGTATACTTTTTAACTGAGATTTTATCTTGTTGCCATGTTTCCAGAATATTATCCGCCCATTTCCATGCAGCTTCAACTTCATCACGGCGCATAAATAAGGTGGCATCATTTTTAACAACATCCAGTATTAAGCGTTCATAAGCTGAAGGTGAGCGAGGGTCGTTTTCCACAGCATTGAGTTCCAGTTCAACTGGACGAAGCTGCATGCCTTTTCCTATGCCAGGGACTTTATTCAATAATAGTAAGCGTATACTTTCTTCAGGTTGAATGTGAATAATCAGTTTATTTGGTTCCAGTTGCTTTTCGTCATTTGCGAAAATCGAATGAGGAATATCTTTAAATTGAATCACTATTTCTGAGAAGCGTCCTGACATGCGTTTGCCAGTACGTAGATAAAAAGGTACATCGCTCCAAGTCCAATTATCGATATCTGCTCGCAAGGCAACAAATGTTTCAGTATCACTCTTACGTGATTTGCTATCATCATCTAGATAGCCTGGAACAGATTTATCATTACTAACACCGCTTTTATATTGACCGCGCACGGTCTTTTCGGCAACTTCACTCCTGTCCATTTTGCGTAAAGAACTCAAAACCTTAACCTTTTCATTGCGGACGCTATCGCTGTCTCTATGTAAGCTTCGTGGCGGTTCCATAGCAATCAGACATAATAGTTGTAATAAGTGATTTTGTACCATGTCACGCATGGCGCCGTATTTGTCATAATAACCCCAGCGGCCTTCTACTCCTACGGTTTCAGCGACTGTAATTTGCACATGATCGATGCTTTTACTGTTCCATAAAGGCATAAACAAAGTGTTTGAGAAGCGCAGGGCGAGTATGTTTTGTACAGTATCTTTGCCAAGGTAATGATCGATTCGAAAGATACTTTTTTCAGGGAATTTTGTTGCAACACAATCATCAACTTCTCTGAATGATTGAAGGTCATGGCCAATAGGTTTTTCTAAGACAACACGACTGTTAGGCGTGATTAAATCATTAGCTTCCAAAGCTGTGCAAACATCATCAAATAATGATGACGGAGTTGAGAGGTAGTTAATCCTGTCTCTATCTGGAAATTTATTCAATTCATTAGCTAATCCTTTATAGCTATTATTATTGGTGATATCCATTTCAACACAAAATAGTTGGGAGGAAAATGCAGACCAGCTGTCTTCAGAAAAATAGTCATCGGGATGATATTCACGAAACTTGGATAAGATAAGTTCACGATGTTCATCATTATTAGCTTTAGAGCGAATTGTTGAAAAAATGCGACTGTTGGGATCAATATTTTTATGCCAAAACAAATAATAAAGTGCAGGCATTATTTTTCTAAGAGCGAGATCACCATGCCCGCCAAAAATTACGAAATCTACTACGGGTAAGGTCTTTTTTGTATCAGTCATTAGTTTTTGTAGAGTATTTATTTACTGAACTTGTTGAATTGATTGATAATGAAATTCGAAAATCCATTTCTTTAATAATAAAGAATAACTCCTTTCTTTGCAGTCATAATTAACATTATTCAAAAAAAGGAGAAATGAAATATAATCATTAAAAAATAAAGTAAAAAATCAGGTTTTTAATTAATCACATTTCAGTGATTAATTATTTTAAAGGTATTAAATTACAAATCTGATACGGATTTGATAAATGCATATATAATTATGTTTTTAAAGGCTTATTTTGGAGCCTGTAAATAGTAAAATAAAAGTAAAAAACAGATTGATGTGCGATTGATGATTGCGTGTAAACTATTGTTTTAATTAAGTTTGCATCTTATTTTTTTGCGTTAGTTTTTGCTTTCAAAATGTACAGAACTATGCACTTAAAATTTGTTTGTATATTTCTCGCTAGATTAACATCTCTTTTATCAATGCATATAATGATATTATTTTTATTTTAAACTCTTAGTTGGTTGGTTATGTTTATAGTCTGTGGAGAAGCATTAATTGATATTTTTGTTGATGATGCGCAATCAAATGTATGTCATTTTCCTTTAAATGCGCATGTTGGTGGTTCGCCATTCAATGTAGCTATTGGTTTGGCAAGGCTAGGAAAGCCAGTTTCCCTATTAACGGGATTATCAACTGATATCTTTGGAAAACGTTTAAATGAAGCACTTAAAATTGAGGGTGTTTCTCAACAGTTAATTGTTGAGAAACAATTGCCAACAACAGTTGCTTTTATTCAGAAAGATGATGAAGGTATTCCCGAGTATTTATTTTTAGGGGAAGGAGCTGCCGATCGTTCTTTGACTTTAGAAGATGTTGATTTGTCGATTGAAATGCCGATGGGCATTCATCTAGGCTCATATACTATTGTCACTCAGCCTACTGCGGATTCGTTGCTTTCGTTGGTAGAAAAATATGCAGGCCTATGTTTGATCTCACTTGACCCTAATGTGAGAGCGATTGTTGAGCCAGATATGAAAATTTGGCAAAACAGGGTTGAAGAATTAATACAATTCGTTGATATCTTAAAGATTAGTGATGAAGATTTAAATTTAATGTATCCCAGTATTGATCCTGAAGAGGTGGTGAAGAAGTGGTTGGCAACTGGTTTGAAATTGGCTGTCTTAACTAAGGGTGGCGAAGGTAGCACGTTATATAGCAGTCAGGGGCAAGTAGATATCCAAACTCCCCAAATTGATTTGGTTGATACTGTGGGCGCTGGAGATACTTATCAAGCGGCGCTGCTTGATTCAGTTGGAGATTTAATCGGAGAGTTTGGTCTTGATAATTGGTTTAAGGATCTTTCTCTGGAGAAGTTAAGCGAAATAGGGAACTACGCTGCTTTTGCGGCAGCAATCACCTGTTCAAGACAGGGTGCTGATTTGCCTTCTAAGCAAGAGGTCATGACGTTTATGAATAATTTGAAGGTGTAATTTGCATAGTTGATTGCGATGCAAATAAAAGCAAAATACATAATTTATGCAAATCGAATTTATTCAATAGCTGTGACAATTTAAATTTTATTATCAATTAAGTATTACAGTTAAGAAATTCAGTATTAATTTTTTCAGTAAGTCATGCTAAAATTTTCGGGTAGTCAAGAATAAATTTAACTTAAAAACCTTTAAGCTCCGCTTATTTTCATATATGCATGGTAAGCTTAAAAGCTTGTCTATCTATAAAGTTTTAAATAATAAATATAAGTATATAAATCTCAAAGGAGAAACACGAAATGAAAATAAAAACATTAGCAACTACTCTTGCTGCTGGTTCAATGTTTGCTTTCTCATCGATGTCTTATGCCGCTACTGAGCTTGTAATTGCTACAGTTAATAACGGTCATATGATTGAAATGCAAAAGCTTAGCAATGAGTTCGAAAGCGCAAACCCAGACATCAAGCTTAAATGGGTGACTTTAGAAGAAGGCGTACTTCGTTCAAGAGTTACAACTGATATCGCCACTAAAGGTGGGCAGTTCGATATCATGACAATTGGTATGTACGAAGCTCCAATTTGGGGTAAGAAAGGTTGGCTTAAAGAGCTGAAATTCGATGCTTCTTATGCTGTCGATGATATTTTGCCAGCAATTAGAGATGGCTTGTCAGCAGATGGTAAATTATATGCAGCGCCATTCTATGGTGAAAGCTCTATGGTTATGTATCGTTCTGATCTTGTTGAAAAAGCAGGTTTGAATATGCCTAGCAATCCTACATGGGATGATGTTGCAAAAATTGTAAAAGGTATTCACAACCCATCACAAGGCGTTTTTGGTATTTGCTTACGTGGCAAGCCAGGTTGGGGTGATAACATGGCATTCCTTACAACGTTAGCAAACAGCTACGGTGCTCAATGGTTTGGCGCAGATTGGAAACCACAGCTTGACTCTCCAGAATGGGAATCAGCAGTTAGTTTTTATGTTGATCTTTTAACTAAGTATGGCCCTCCTGGATCGGCTAACAATAGTTTTAATGAAATTCTTGCTCTTTTCAACGAAGGCAAATGTGGCATGTGGATAGATGCAACTATCGCAGCATCTTTTATTACTGATCCAGGTCAAAGTAAGGTTGCGGATAAAGTTGCATTTGCTCAAGCTCCTTCTAAGAAGACTTCTAAAGGTAAAAACTGGTTATGGGCTTGGTCTCTAGCTATTCCTGCGTCTTCACAGAAAACAGCAGAAGCTACGAAGTTTCTTGAGTGGGCAACATCCAAAGATTACATTAAATTGGTTGGCGGTAAATTAGGTTGGGGAAAAGTTCCTACAGGAACTCGTACTTCAACGTATGAAAATCCGAAGTTTGTTGCGGCTGCGAAATTTGCATCAGCTGAATTGGCAGCAATTAAAAGTGCTAATCCAAATGACAGCACTTTCAACAAATCTCCATATGTAGGCGTTCAGTTTGCTGCAATCCCAGAATTCCAAGCAATTGGTGTTGCTGTGGGCCAACAAATGAGTGCTGCATTAGCGGGATCCATTTCTGTAAAAGATGCTCTTGCTAAGTCGCAAACGGCTGCAGATCGAGCAATGAAAAAAGCTAAGTATTACTAAGTACAAGTTGTATTTGTAAAGCTTTGTTGTAAAACCCTTAGTAGAGAAAGTCTTGTATTTTCTCTACTAAGGAACAACTTTGAATATAAGCATTATTCCAAGTTCAATTTATTGTAATTATGGAATAGTGTTTTTTTTGACCCTACCTGGAATGTAAATATACTCATGCCAAATACGAAAACTGAAAGCAGATTCATGCCACGGCTATTAATGAGTCCTGCTGTTGTCACTCTACTGATATGGATGTTAGTGCCATTAGTAATGACAATCTATTTCTCATTCATCCGTTACAACTTGCTATCTCCTGATGTTACTGGTTTTGCGGGTTGGGAAAATTATAGTTTCTTTGTTACTAATCCTGCTTTTTTAGATTCAGTTTTTAACACTCTAATCCTGATAACTAGCGTGATCATAATCACTGTTGGTCTTGGTTTGGCAATCGCGTTACTCATAAACAGTCCTTTTCCAGGCCAAGCTTTTGTTAGGGTTTTATTGATTTCACCATTTTTTGTGATGCCAACTGTAAATGCTTTGCTATGGAAGCATATGATGATGAATCCCATTTATGGTGTGTTCGCACAGATTTCAACATTTTTTGGCTTAACTCCAATTGATTGGTTAACGGACGTACCGCTTGCTTCTATTATTATGATGATTAGTTGGCAATGGATGCCATTTGCATGTTTGATTTTTATTACTGCATTGCAATCGATGGATAGAGAGCAACTTGAAGCTTCTCGAATGGATGGAGCAACCTACTTACAGCAATTACGATATTTGTATTTGCCGCATATGGCTCGTTCAATTGCCGTCGTTATATTGATTGAAGTTATCTTTTTATTAAGTATTTTTGCTGAAATTTTTACTACAACGTCAGGTGGTCCTGGTACTGATAGTACCAACCTAGCTTTCTTGATTTTCACTGAAGCTCTACTCAATTTTGATGTTGGTGCTGCTTCTGCGGGTGCCGTTTTCGCCATCATTCTGGCTAATGTTGTTGCAATAATACTTATCAAAATGATTGGTAAGAATCTGGATAATTAATATGAAAGTATCTAAATATGATTGGAATGGACTATTTATCACAAGAACATTTTTTTCTTGGTTGGTAGCGTTAATAGTATTTTTCCCGCTTTTCTTCTTGATGGTGACTGCATTTAAAACTGAATTGCAAGCAATTGCAGTTCCGTCTCTTTGGATTTTTGAGCCAACCGTAGATAATTTTAATGAAGTTCAAGAACGAAGTAACTATTTGCAATTTGCAATAAATTCATTGGTCACGAGTATTGTCTCTACTATTATTGGTTTAATTATTGCGGTGCCTTCGGCGTATAGCTTTGCGTTTTCTCCAACACTGCAAACTAAAAACATTATGGTATGGATGTTGTCTACAAAATTCATGCCAGCAGTTGGTGCATTGGTGCCTGTTTATTTGGTTTTTCAATGGATGAATTTGCTTGATACTCGTGTTGCTCTCATTATTGTTTTTACAATGTCTAATCTGCCTATCATGATTTGGATGTTGTATTCAAATTTTAAAGACATTCCTCATGAAATTCTTGAAGCTTCAAGAATGGATGGTGTTTCATTGTGGCAGGAGTTTCGTTATGTGTTATTACCCTTAGCACTTGGCGGAATCGCGTCTACTGGATTGCTATGTTTAGTGCTTTCTTGGAATGAAGCTTTTTGGGCATTAAATCTTAGTTCTGCTAAAGCTGGGACTTTGGCAGTATTAGTTGCGTCCTATTCAAGCCCAGAAGGACTATTTTGGGCAAAACTCTCCGCAGCATCGTTACTGGCGATTGGTCCAATTATCGTTTTCGGTTGGTATAGTCAGAAACAACTTGTACAAGGCCTCACATTTGGTGCAGTCAAATAACAGCTTCTATAACAAAGAGTATTCAATTGGCTACTCATTATTTATGAATATAGGAAATTAGAAATATGTCATTTTTAGAACTTCAAAAAGTAGATAAATATTACGGAAAACACCATGCTATTAAAGGCATTGATTTAGAAATCGAAGCAGGTGAGTTCATTGTATTTGTTGGTCCTTCAGGTTGTGGTAAGTCAACCTTGTTGCGAATGATCGCTGGCTTAGAGCTCATCAATGCTGGAAAATTGTTTTTAGGTGGGAATGACATCACTGATTTGGCTTCATCAAAACGTGATTTGGCAATGGTATTCCAATCATATGCGTTATATCCGCATATGACAGTTGAAGATAATATGTCTTTTGCTTTACGTTTAGCAAAACAGGATCCAGCTGAAATTGATAAGTTAGTTAAAGATGCTGCTGAAAAGCTTGATTTATTACCTTATTTAAATCGCAAACCGGGCGCATTGTCTGGTGGTCAACGCCAACGTGTAGCTATTGGTCGAGCAATAGTTCGTCATCCGAAAATATTCTTATTCGATGAGCCTTTATCAAATTTAGATGCTGCTTTGCGAGGTCAAACACGTGTGGAAATAGCGCAACTTCATAGAGATTTAGGCGCAACAACTATTTATGTGACGCATGATCAAGTTGAAGCAATGACTTTGGCAGATAGGGTTGTGGTGTTGCGAGATGGTATTATTGAGCAAGTAGGGACGCCTTTAGAATTATATGACAAGCCACAAAATCGTTTTGTTGCGCAATTTATTGGTATGCCGCAGATGAATATTATTCCTGCGAACCTTCTAAATGATGCTCCGCAAGGTAGTTCTTTTGCAGGTATTCGTCCAGAACACATCAGTATTTCTGAGACATCACGTTTATCTGGTGAGGTTATTTTGGTTGAATCATTAGGAAATGAAACATTGATTCATCTTAATTTAGGTGAACAAAGCGAGGAGCCATTAGTGATTCGTTCTTATCAGAGAACAAAATTGCAACTAGGAGATAAAGTTGGCGTTAATTGGGATGATGAAATTGTTCATTATTTCAATGATGATGGTAAAGTACTGAGCTCAAGCTCTAAATAGTATAAGAAGAGTTGAAAATGGAAGCATCATTTAAGCTCGACAGCTTAGTGCAATTGCATTTGGGGTTGGGTTCTTTTCATAGAGCTCATCAGGCTATGTATATGCAAAATTTACATGACCTTGGGAAAGTACAGTGGAATATCGTCGCTGGCAACCTAAGAAATGATATGCAGTCAAACATTGAGACTTTAAAGTCTCAAAATAATGAATATATACTTGAGACTGTTAACGCCGCTGGACAACATAATTACCAAAAGATTAAGTCGATAAAATCGATCATTGATTGGGATGTTGAATTAGAAGGCCTTACTGCTATAGCTGTTGATAGAAACACAAAAATTATATCCTTTACTGTTACAGAAGCGGGTTATTATCTTGATGAAGATTTTAATTTGGATGATAGTCACGAAGATATAAGAAGCGATTTAGAAGGCACAACTAAAACTACAATATATGGAGCATTAAGTCATTTTTTGCGAGCTAGAATGGAGTTAAACGGTGAACCTGTTACATTGCTTACCTGTGATAATTTACGTTGTAATGGGATGAAAGCTAAAAAGGCACTGTTGGATTTTATTCAACGTGTTGGCGATACTGAATTGCTAAATTGGGTGAAAGAATACACTAGTTCACCCAACTCAATGGTCGATAGAATTACTCCAAGACCAACCAGTGATGTTCGTGATCGTGTATTAAAAGCCACAGGAGAGGTTGATGGTGCTTCTGTACTTGCTGAGAGTTTCTGTCAGTGGATTATAGAAGATAATTTTATTGCAGGTCGTCCACCATGGGAACTTGCCAATGTGGAAATGGTTGAAAATGTAGTCCCTTATGAAGAAGCAAAAATTAGGCTGCTAAACGCCACACATAGCGGTGTTGCTTGGGCTGGGTCTTTACGTGGATATGAGTATATTCATGAATGTATGCAAGATCCTGAAATACGGAAGCTTGCATATGATTATGTTACAAATGACGTGATTCCATGCCTAAATAATTCATGTCATCATAGTCCTATAGATCTATTCGAATATAGAGATATTGTACTTGATCGTTTTAGTAATCCAAATATTCGCGACACTAATCAACGTGTAGCGATGGACGGTTATTCAAAAATACCTAATTTCATATTACCCACGATCAAGCAAGCTTTAAAAGAAGAGAGAAGCATTGAAGACGTAGCTATGCTGCCAGCATTGTTTTTAGCTTTCATAATCCGCCAACAACGTGGTGAGATCCCTTTTAAATATGAAGATCAAATCATGGATGGTGCGGATGTTAAATTAATAGTTGATGCGGATGACCCTGTTTTGGCTTTTGCTAATGAGCGATTGATTTTTAAAGAGTTAGCAGGAGATACAATATTTGTACAAGCACTTAGAAAAGCATACGGTCGTACACTACAGTTCATTAAATGATTGTAATTAAAGTGTTGTTAATGCGAAGCTTTGGAGGATTTTATACTGTATGCTAGTATAAAGTGGCAATAGGTGTCAGCATGAGGTGGATTTAAATGGGTAAGTCTATTTTAAAGTATGTTCCAGAGATAGAGCATGACTATCAAAGAAATTCTGCTTCCGGTTATGAACCGGAAGGTTCATATGGTTTTTTAAGATGTTTAGAGCATGGAGCGCCAAGTTCTCTGATTCGATGGCATCATCATGAAGAATATGAATTACACTTAATTACTAAAACTAGCGGAAAGTTTTTCGTAGGTGATTATATAGGAGAATTTAAACCTGGTAATTTAGTGTTGACAGGTCCGCATCTGCCACATAATTGGATATCCACCAATATACCTGAAGGTGGAGTTAGGTTTCGTGATTTTTGTTTGCAATTTGCAGATGAACCTTTTCGAAAAGCTGCAGAGCTATTACCTGAGTTGAAACAAGCATTACCTCTATTAGATCGTGCTAAAAATGGTATTGAATTTATAGGTATCAGTAACTTTGCTCATCAACAATTAAAAAAAATAAAAGCAAGTGTTGGGATAGAGTCAATTAATGAATTTTTGAAATTGATTTTGGAATTATCAAAGCACGAAGACTATAAATTGTTATCTACTGTCCAAGTATGCAATTACAATGATGATCCTTCGATGCAAAAGTTTCAAGAAATCATTGATTATATTATTGAAAACTATAATGCTAATTTATCAATGGCTCAACTTGCAGAAAAAATTGGAATGGATAGTAGCCAATTCTCACGATGCTTTAAAAAGATTTCTGGTAACACATTTACTGAATTCATAAATAGATTAAGGATCAATCGATCATGCCAATTACTTACGGAGACTGAAAAATATATCAGCACAATTTGTTATGAAGTTGGTTATAACAACGTTGCTAATTTCAACCGACGTTTTGTTGAAATTAAACAAATGACTCCAAGTAAGTATAGAAAGCGAAGTAAGGTTAAATTTACATGAATTAATTACATCAAGTATCAAGTCGACAGTTCTCACAAGAAAGATACGAAATTGTTGGAATTAACCAAGCCATAAGCATAGATAGTTTTTCATATTGCATTCTCCATAATCATTAGGCATCTAATTGATATTTAATCAAAGTAAGCGAACGTTCGTATCTCAATGCTATGCCTAGGCGCAGCATCAGCTTTTGATGTTGGGTCTATGAAGGCGGAATGAGGAGTGAAACGCGATACAGCGTTCTTGTCAGTATCATAGCCTTTAATTAATAAGGCTTCGGTGTCTTGCATGTCCGGGTAATAATACCAACGTTGTTGTTCATTTTGTTTGACCGCATAAATCTCACCTAAATGGTCAGTATCAGGAAATTCAATTTCAGCAACTTCTAAGTCGTTTTCATCTAAAGTTTGTGAATCTAAAAATGCTAAGGGCATTTGTTCAACGGGGCCATTGATAGAACGCCAAAAATTGACTTGAATGAAACGTTTCCCTAGAAGTTTTTTGAATTCGTCAGCCTCGATCATTTGTTTAGCTCGTGCTGGGCCAGTATTGTGAGTGTAATCTACATGCACATGTTGAGCTGGCTTACGCAAACTATTATGTGTGCCGCGTCGAATGGTGTGATCAAATATAAAAATATTAGAAGCACCACTTGCTTGTTTGACCAAATGTTCAACTTCTTTGTAAAGTACGTTTTCAATCCAAGAGACATCATCAAAGTTTGGATTAGTTAATGAATGCGATATTTTCTCAAAACCATTTTCATGAAGTTTAAAATTTTCACTTGATGAACGGGCATTAGTGATTTTTACGTCGCTCATTTGATAAGAATCATTATACGACTGACCTTCGCTCGTGCCGGAGTATGTCACTCGAGGTGTTTTGTTGTTATTTGGAATCACAAAATTAAGCTTTGTATTTATCATGATCTTTAAAAAAGTAGTTATGTTTAGATAGTATTAAAACATAAAAAGCCACATGTGTATATCTACTGATAGGTAGATAAAGTGTTGCACATTTGTTGGTATAAAGTTCAGAGAAAGGCTAATAGTTGTTATGTAATTGAATCAATATTGATTGACATGGAATGACTTGAAAACTCGACAATTATATGTGCTTCTAAATGCCTTGTTTTTTGAAATGTCAAAGCACTATATTTCTTTGTCATATATCATAATCATGACAACAGCTAAAAAATCCTTTCAAACTTTTACATAAATAATAGAGCTAGAAAGTTCAATTAAATCAATTGCGATGAGAGTATTTTTAGCCCTTTATGAAGTGCAAGACAAAACTTTAGATTTGAGGTACACCTATCATAAAGTAAGAATAGTGCTAAATATGATTAGTTTGTTAACGAATGTTACAAGTGCAGGCCAGCGCTTGATTAAATTTAGTTAATGTACTAGCATGAATTGTAATTAAAGGTGTGATTAATATTTCTTGCACCGTTTCGGTGTTTATTTGTGCTAGAAAATAGTGCTATAAGTTATTGTGAAATACAAATAGGTAGGTGTATGGTATGGGTGGTTTTTTAGGAAAATATAGCCGAATTATATTTGGCATTACATTGTTCTTGATCATTGTATTAGGTGTATTAGGTATCAGTTATGTCAATACATTAAATTTACAAGATGACGTTAATATCTCGGAGAGTGCAGCTGCACAAGCAGGTTTGCAACAAAGATTGTCCAAATCACTATTAACTGCTTATAACGCCTATACTCTTGGGGATGACTATGAAGGCTCTCTTGAAGAAATAACTACAACATCTTTAGAGTTTACCAAAGGATTGGAAGAGTTGAATAACGATCAGCTTGCGTTGGAGATCGGTAAAGACAATATTGAAACTACTTCCGTGTTATGGACTCCATTAGTCAATCGTATTAAAGAAATTGAATTTCGTTTGGATGAGGTTATAACTGCAGGGGATGATGCGGAAACTTTTCAAACAGTAATTCTTGGTTTGTCGGCATCAGTTCCGGTAACAGTTTCGTTCATAGAACAAATTTTAACTGAGTTGTCTAAAGGAATTAATAGCGAACAATCAAGATTCGATTTGGGTTTGGTCTTGGAACTACAAGAGGTGAATGCAAGAAAGGTTGAGGAGAAAATTTATATTATTGCTGATAAATATTCGCGAGGTTTAACATTTGAAAGTGATCTTGAAGATCTCAAAAATGCCTTAAATGGTTTTGATAATGCAATCTCGGTGTTTAAACAAGGCGGGGAATTATTAACATTAAGGGGTGAAAAAATTGCTTTTCCTGCGCTAAGTTCTGAAAGAAACGATGTGCTTATTGGTGAATTAGAAGAAATATTCAAGCCATTAAAAGCAGATGTGACACTCTTGGAGAAGAGTGTGACTGAAAATGGAACGCGAGCCACAATTCCTTCTTTATTCGTAGACGTTTTGAGTTATACGCAAGAAAATACGAATACATTATCAGATAATATGCAGTCCTTAAGCGATAAAGCGGTTACACGAGTCGAAGACCTTACGGGTACGAATACGAATATTCAAGTCTTCGGCGCAATAGCATCGGCATTAATATTCTTATTCATTTTGAGTAACTTTTTTGGTAATTTGCGTCGCTCTGATGAAGAGGTTGCGGTAGCACAACGCGAATCAACACAAATTTTTGATACCGTTGATCAAGGTCTTTTCTTGTTGAATGACGAAACTAAAATTGGTGGTCAATACTCAAAGGAGCTGGAATCAATATTTGGTACAGAAGATGTTGCGAACAAAAACTTATTACAATTTTTAAAAGATACAGTTTCTGAAGAAGACATCAGTAAGTTAACTCGATACATTAAACTACTGTTCAATCCAAAGAAAAAGGAAAGATTGATTAAAGATTTAAATCCAATTCAGAAAATTGCTGTGCAAGTTCATGAACATGGAAGAGTGAGTGATAAATTCTTACGTTTTGGTTTCAGTCGAGTATTCGACGAAAGTAAAAATATTGAGAGTATTCTGACTTCAGTATCAGATATTACTCGAGAAGCTCTTTTAGAGAAACAGCTCGAGAAAGAAGCAAAAAGAAATGATCAGCAAGTGGCATTGTTGACAACACTGATGAATGCTGACACAAATTTGATTCCTCTCTTTTTAAGAAACTCTGAGTCTACATATGATCAAATGAATGATGTGTTGCGAGAAGATTCAAAATCATTCGCTGAATATAAAGAAAAAGCGAATAAATTAGGTGCTTTAATTCACAAAGTCAAAGGTGAAAGTTCAGCATTGTCTATTCATGTAGTGACTGAATTATGTGAAGAGTTTGAGGATAATTTAGATGAAATATACAAATCAGATCAAGCCGATGGTAATAGCTTTTTACCGTTAGTTGTTATTTTGAAAAATTTGATTAGTAATAATGAGTTGATTGCTGATTTAAATGAACGAATATTCTCTAAGAGAACGATTGTAGACAAGGCATCAGAATCAGGGGAATATACTGGTCCTGACCGCCGCAAGTCCACTAATTATGATTCATCATATTTGTTTGAATATGCTCAGAAAGTAGCTAAACGCTTAGATAAAAAAGTGAAACTTAAAAAATCAGGTTTAGATTCACCTAATTTGCCTAGATCATTAATAGATGCATTGCCAGCATTTACGTCACAGTTTATTCGAAACTCTATAGCGCATGGGATAGAAAGTGCAGAAGAACGAGCGGCTAAAGGTAAGCCTGAAATAGGTAGATTAAATGTCAGCTTAATTAATACGTCTGAAGGTTATGAACTTGAGGTTTTTGATGATGGTAAAGGCATTGATGAAAAAGAAGTGGCAGCAAGAGCATTGAAGCTAGGTTTAGTCAGCGAAGAAGAGTTAAGTCAGTTTTCCAAACAGAAAATTATCGGCCTCATTTTTAAAGCGGGATTTACTACGAATGATGAAGTTGATGAAGATAGCGGGCGAGGTATGGGCATGTCGGCAATTTCTACTTTGATTGAAGAATTGAAGGGAAGAATATGGGTTTCTACTAAAGCAGGCGAATACGCCAAATTTGTTATACGTTTTCCTTCTAATATTGTTGAAGATCAAGCAGCGTAAAAAAATAAAAAATAAAAAATCGGAGATAATAGCGAATGTTTAAAATGATGATTGTGGATGATTCGAGTTTGATTAGAGCACGTATTCAAAATGAATATGATCAAGATTCTTTCCAGATTGTTGCCGAAGCCAGTGATGGACAAAAAGCAATAGATGCTTTTTTAAAGCATCGACCTGAAGTAGTGACTATGGATTTAACGATGCCAAATATTGATGGCATTCAAACCATAGAAAAAATAATAGAGATAGATGATGAAGTGAAAATTTTAGTTGTTTCTGCTTTAAATGACAAAAATACGGGGATGGAAGCAATTGAGAAAGGTGCGTTGGGTTTTATAAATAAACCTTTCACTCCTGAAGAATTACGAGATGCGTTAAATCTGATTGTTGAAGATTAATCATTCTCACTAATAATTTCACCATAAAAGAGATGTAACTATGGAAGACAAATTAAAGATATTTATTAATAGTATATTTTACTATTTTGATCACACTTGCAAAGAACCGGTTGATATCGGCAGCCCTTATCTCGTGGATTCTATGGATGTAATAGAGGCTGAATACACAGCTTTGATTGCGATTACTGGAGAATATCAAGGTGTGTGTTGCTTTTCGACTCCAAAAGCTCTTCTAAAGGATGTTATTTCATCTGTTGGTGTGTCTGATGTTTCACAAAATATGTTGATTGATACTGCTGGAGAAATTGCGAATACGCTATCAGGAAATGCCAGAAAATATTTGGGTTCAAACTTTAATATTTCGGTACCAATTGTTTTTAAAGGTCCACCAGATGGATCATATTTGCCTAAAGGTGCAAAAATATATGCAATTCCAATTGAATGGAAAGGCACTAAAGCTACTTTGGGTATTTGTTTAGTTAATTAAAGAGAGAGAAAAATGAAGCTAGATAAGATGAAAATAACAAGTATGGTGGCGATATTGCTGTCGTTCACTGTAATTCAAGGTCCAGTTTTCGCACGGGATACTATTAATATAGTGGGTTCGTCAACGGTATACCCATTTTCCAAATCTTTTGGCAAAAGGTTTAGCCAAATCACCGGTTTTAATAAACCTAAACTTGAGTCCACAGGATCTGGTGGTGGATTTAGGTTGTTTTGTGAAGGGGTAGGAACGTCTTTTCCTGATATTACAAATGCTTCACGACGAATGAAAGCTGAAGAACTGAAAACGTGTGCTAGCAATGGAGCAGGCGAAATAACAGAAGTGCTCATTGGCTATGATGGTGTGAGTGTTGCGACGTCAGCTTTGGTTGAAAAATTCAAATTCACTGATAAAGATTTATATTTGGCATTAGCTAAATATGTGCCAAACTCGGAGGGTAAATTTGAAAAAAATCCTTATACATCGTGGAAGCAAATAAATCCAACCTTCCCTGATGTGCAAATCAAGGTTTTTGGTCCACCTCCAAGTTCAGGTACTCGAGATGCGTTTTCAGAACTTGCTCTTGGTAAGGGAGCAAAACGCTATGATTTTTTGAATACTTTGAATAAAATTGCAGCAAATGAAGAGGCGAAAATTAATGCTATAGTAAATAGACAAGGTATTCCAGATGAGTATTGGAATGGTGTTAAACAAAAGAAGGCGGAAAAAGCCAAAGGCGGTGATCTTTTTAAAGCATTAGTTTATGATTTGCGTGATGATGGTGTTTTTGTTGAAACGGGCGAAAATGATGATCTTATTGTTCGAGAGTTAGTGACTAATCCAAATGCAATAGGCATCATTGGTTATGGTTTTCTTCTAGAAAATTCAAGAAAAATTCACGGCTCATTTGTAAATGAATTTGAACCTACATCAAAAAATATTTCTGAAGGTAATTATCCATTGTCGAGGGGTTTGTATTTTTATATTAAAAAAGCACATATATCCATAGTGCCTGGAATTAAAGAATTTGCTAAGGGGTTTTTATCAAGGATTGAAGTGGGTAAAGGAGGATATTTAGAGAAAAATGGCTTAATTACAATGGATGCAGCCACTTATACAGAAGTTAAAGCCAGAACTAACGCTTTAGAGAACTTAAAACTCTAGTAAGTAGTAACTAGACTAGCATTGATTGTATTTCACAATCAATGCTAGCTTCATTATGCCTAATCTGCCAGGCTTCCCATCAGAGAGACAATTTTAAACTAGTAACTGAAATACTAAGGCATTTTCTAAATTTAGGAATATGTCATCAACGTTGAACTGCATCAATTTCTTGTTGCATATTTGTACTTCTGCGCACGAATAATGTACTTTTTTGCAAGTCTAGAGATTGTTGTGAAATCCAATTTCTTGATATCTATTATTTTAAAGTGGTGGGCCTACTTGGACTTGAACCAAGGACCAATGGATTATGAGTCCACTGCTCTAACCAACTGAGCTATAGGCCCAACTTTAAAAACTTTAACCAAATTGTCGCTGCGGATAATTGTAACGCTTAGCGTTACTTTGCTCGAACCTTGTCGCTGATGCGACCCCGCTATAGGCCCGACTTTAAACTAATGTTTAATTATCTTTACGATAACTGAACTTTTAATTAAGTTTTTGACGGATAGTCGCGCTAAAGATCCTCTTTAGCGCGAGACAGATGATACCGAATTAGTTTTGTTCTAGGAAGCTTTTTAAGTGATCTGATCGCGATGGATGACGTAATTTTCTTAATGCTTTCGCTTCAATCTGACGAATTCGTTCACGCGTGACGTCAAATTGTTTGCCCACTTCTTCCAAGGTGTGATCAGTGTTCATGCCAATGCCAAAACGCATGCGTAGCACTTTTGCTTCGCGCGGTGTTAGGCTGTCAAGAATGTCTTGAGTTGCATATGTTAGATCTGCTGTTGTTGCAGCATCTAGCGGTGCTTCCATATTTTTGTCTTCAATGAAATCCCCCAAGTTTGAATCTTCGTCATCGCCGATTGGAGTTTCCATTGAGATAGGTTCTTTGGCAATTTTGAGTACCTTACGAATTTTATCTTCTGGCATTTCCATTTTTTCAGCTAGTTCTTCAGGCAGAGCATCACGGCCTTTTTCTTGAAGAATTTGACGAGAGATTCGATTTAGCTTGTTAATCGTTTCAATCATATGCACAGGAATACGGATTGTTCTTGCTTGGTCTGCAATTGAACGAGTGATAGCCTGACGGATCCACCAGGTAGCATAAGTGGAAAACTTATAACCACGGCGATATTCAAACTTGTCGACTGCTTTCATTAAGCCGATGTTGCCTTCTTGAATCAAGTCTAAGAATTGTAAACCACGATTGGTATATTTTTTTGCAATTGAGATAACTAAACGTAGGTTAGCTTCGACCATTTCTTTTTTAGCGCGGCGTGCTTTAGCTTCTCCGATCGACATGCGGCGATTGATATCTTTAATTTCTTCAATGGGAACGCCTAACAACGTTTCAATCATTTGTAGCTTACGCTGTGTGGAAATAATCGCTTTTTTGTTTTCTTCAAAAAGCGCCTTGCCTTTGTCGTTGGCAGTTTCAACCAAACAGTCATATAAGTTTGAATCAGTTTCTTTGTTTAAGAAAATGCCAATAAAATCTTTGCGCGCAATACCTGCTTCTTTAATGGAGAAATCCATGATTTGCTTTTCATACATACGAATCGTTTCAACACGGGTGCGAATAGAGTCCCAAAGTTTTTCAACAATTTTTGGAGTGAATTTAATCTCCATAATTTGTGGGATCATCTCTTCTTGTAAAGCACGAGCTTTAGGGTCGCTATATGAAAAACTATCAACAGTTTTGAGATATTTTTCATGAATATTACGGATTGCATCAAGGCGTTCCATGGCTTCATCAAAATCAGGCCCAGTGTCTACAGGTGTTTCATCTTCATCTTCATCTTCATCGCCTTCTTCTTTGGCGTTGCCAGCTTGTGGTGGGTTTTCATTGATTTCTTCATTTGGATCAATGAATGCAGCAAGCAAGTCGGTTAGACGCATTTCTTCATCTTTCACCATGTCAGCATGATCAAGGATGATGTCAATCGCTGCAGGGCAGGTTGCAACCGCTTCAGTGGTTTGTTTGATGCCATCTTCAATGCGTTGCGCGAGACGAATTTCATCTTGGCGAGTCAAAAGATCGACAGTGCCCATTTCGCGCATATACATGCGTACAGGGTCAGTCGTTCGGCCAAATTCATTTTCTACCGCTGTTTTCAGTGCAGCATCAGTCTCTTCATCAACCTCATCAGCTGGAGCGTTATCAGCTGTTTTTAATAATAACGAATCTGCATCAGGCACTGCATCATATACTTCGATGCCCATTTCATTGATCATGTTGACCACCGCTTCAATTTGATCGGTATCATTCATGTCATCAGGCAGATGATCGTTGATTTCACGGTAGGTCAAAAAGCCTTGTTCGCGGCCTTTGATAATCAGACGTTTTAATTCAGATTGTTTAGTGTTTGAATCCATCGTGAGTTTGCTCAAAAAAGAAATGGCTAAATGCTAATTAAGGTTATGAAAAGCTAACGGCGAATTGTAATTGAAAACCTACTAAAAGAGCAATAAAACTCGGGTTTTTAGCGCTTTTTTGTGGTTTCAAGCAGCTTTTTTAGTGCTTCTTTCTCATCCTCGTTTAATCCAGAGGTGTTTGCTTTATTTTCAAGCTGGGTAATTGCGTTTTCATTCAAGTTATTACGCAGTTTTTCAACTGTCGCTTTAAACTCATTGTTCTGTTGTTGTTCATCTAATTTATGCGGATGAATTGCTAGTTTTTCAATAGTATTGATGTGTTTATTTTCTCGAAAACGCTCAACTAAGCTGGCAGTGTTCAAGCCAGAATTATGAGTGATTAGATGCACTATTTCTGCAAATAAATCGTAGCCTGGCAATCCGGATGTAAGGAAGGGCTGAATATCGCCTGAGGTGCGAGCAATTTTTGGGTTTTGTAGGACTAGTGAAATTGCGCGACTAATGAGAGTTAATTGTTGTGCATTACTGCCGCGTTGAATTGTTTGTCGTTGCGCTCTTGATGGCTCAGTCTGGCTGTTGGCAATTTTTTGATTTAATGTTTCGGTTTGAATTTCAGTGATTTTACTCAAACGTTCCATAATCAATGTTTTTAAAACACCATTCGGGAGTTTGCTGAGATAAGGTTTGCATTCATTGGCGAGTTTGGCACGCCCTTCAAGGGTTTCAAGCGCACAATCAGCTTTTAAAGAGTCGATCAGGAAATCCGTTAATGGCGTGGCATTCTCAATTAAGCGCATAAATTCAGCTTTGCCATGTTGCCTGACCATGGAGTCAGGATCTTCTCCTTGCGGAAGAAAGAGAAATTTCACACTGCGACCATCCTGCATGAGGGGGAGGGCATTTTCCATTGCTCGCCAAGCGGCTTGCCTACCAGCGCGATCGCCATCAAAACAAATGGCGATATTTGAGGTAATTCGAAACAAGCGCTGTAAATGGGTGTTTGTCAACGCGGTACCAAGTGCGGCAACTGCTGTGTTGATGTTAAATTGAGCTAATGCGATGACATCCATATATCCTTCAACGGCAATGGCTAGATTATCGTTTCTGATTTCACCGCGAGCTGCATAAAATCCATATAGTTCAGAACCTTTGTGAAAAATAGGTGTTTCGGGAGAGTTGAGATATTTTGGTTCTCCAGAGTCCATCACTCTGCCACCAAAGCCAACTAAACGACCACGATAATCTTCGATGGGGAACATGATCCGATTGCGGAACTTGTCATAAATGCGATTTTTTTCTTCATTTTTAGTTAGTAAGCCTGCTTGTAATAGTGCGGCTTGCTGTTTTTCACCGGAACCAAACTGTTTTAATACTGTGTCCCATGCATCAGGTGTGAAACCAATTCGAAAACGCTTGGCGATCTCTCCAGTGAGTCCACGATTTTTTAAATAGATTTTTGCACTTTCAGCTTGTGGATGCTGCTTTAATTGCAGCTCATAGAAATTACTGACGGTTTTGGTTAATTGATAGAGGTCAATGCCGCTTTCAGTTTTACTGTTGTTGTTGTGACTTGTTGTTTGAGCCTCTTCAGGAATTTGCATGCCTGCTTGATGTGCCAGTGTATCAATTGCATCCCTGAACTCTAGATGGTTGTGTTCCATTAGAAAAGTTATGGCAGTGCCATTCGCGCCACAACCAAAACAGTGGTAAAACTGTTTGTCAGGACTGACGGTGAATGACGGAGTTTTTTCATTATGAAACGGGCAGCAAGCTTTGTAATTTGTTCCGGCTTTTTTAAGCGGTACAAAGCCATCGATCAAATCAACAATGTCGATTCTTTCCAAGAGTTGATCAATAAAATATTGAGGGATTCTGCCAGCCATCAGCGAAGTTTAGCCGATCTAGGCATTGAGCGTAAGCTGAAAATATTCCTTGTTAGATTGATAATGAATAGGTGTAACACTCTAGTTGAGTGTTAACAATCAAATGCAGTGTTAATTAACGTGCTATTTAATTTAGGTGCTTAAGTTAATAAGGTTTTAATTTTGCCGCTGACTGCACCCATGTCGGCTCGTCCAGCAACTTTTCCTTTGACCATACCCATGACTTTTCCCATGTCTTTCATGCTGTTAGCACCAGTTGCTTTAATGCAATCAGCAATAAGGTCATCTAGTTCTGATTCATCCATTTGTTCAGGCATGTAAACAGAAAGATGTTCAATCAGCACCTGTTCTTTTTCAGCGAGGTCAGGACGGTCACCATCATTGAATTGCTTGACCGCATCTTGCGATTGTTTGAGCATTTTTTGGATAACAGCCAATACTTGTTCTTCATTAAGTTCTGACTGACTATCAACTTCTTGGCGCTGAATTGCAGCTCGAAGCATGCGCACTGACTCCAAACGTGCAGCGTTTTTCTCACGCATGCAAGTCTTCATATCAGCAAGAATTTGCTCTTTCAATGACATGCTTTAGTTGTTTTGTGTTTTTTTGCAGTTCGGAGCAAAAATTAATACATGCGACGTGTTTGGACACGTTGACGTGATGCTCTTTTTGCTTCACGTTTTTCAGCAGAAGCCGCTTTACGCTTGCGTGCAGCCGTTGGCTTTTCGTAGTGCTCACGACGACGCATTTCAGTGAAAAGACCTGCTTTTTCACACGAACGACGGAAACGACGAAGAACAACTTCAAATGGCTCGTCTTGACGGACTTTAACTTGTGGCATATTTAAACCTTTTTAAGTGGTTGAATATAGTAATTAACTTGTAAAATTTTTCCCTGAACAAATCTTGAAATGGTCTGATATCTTCGTTCGGGTGCGCGATTTTATAACTTGGATTGCAATTTGTATAGCATTTATCGATGTTTTTTTTGCTGAATGTCGTTCTTATTCATTGAACAAGTCCATTGAATTGGCGACAATGAACACTATATATATGACAATTGAAAATAATTTCAGAGGTGAATGATGTTGGGCGGAATTTCTATATGGCAGTTATTGATTATTTTAGTAATTGTTGTGCTTATTTTTGGTACTAAAAAGTTACGTGGTTTGAGTGGTGATTTAGGCGGCGCAGTAAAAGACTTTAAAAAAGCTATTAAAGAAGATGGTAAAGCTAGCAAAGACGAAAATGCTGATGGTGGCGATGACGAAGAAGTCGTTAATGCGAAAGTAGCTGCGGATAAAGAAACAGCAGATAGCAAATAAGCCTTATCTATGTTTGATATTGGTTTTTTTGAGCTGGCTCTGATTGGGCTAGTCTTATTGGTGGTTATGGGGCCTGAAAAATTGCCTGAAGTTGCTCGCCAAGGGGCTTCCATGTTGCGCAAAGTGCGAACATTTATCAATAATATGAAGTCAGAGATGGATGCCCAAGATCCTGAAGGAATGGCTTCATTAAAGCAAGCTACAAAAGAAATTGCCGAGCTGAAGGCGAGTATTTCGCAAATGGGCAATGATGTCATGACAGAAATGGAAAGTGTTGGTGATGATGTTCAAAGTTCTGTTGCAGATATGGATGAGGAATTGTTGGCACTTGATAATCAGAGTTATTTTGAAGCATTGATTAATGAAGATTCTGAGCCAGAATTGTTAGATGATGAGACGGCTGGCAAACCTGAGGCGACGCCTAAACAAAAGAAATCGACAACATCTAGTCCTACAAAGGTAGTTAAGAAAAAATCTTCATCAGCTAAAGCAGCGAAAGGTACGACTGCTAAGAAAAGTACGACTGCTAAGAAAGGTACGACTGCTAAGAAAGGTACGACTGCTAAGAAGGGTACGACTGCTAAGAAGGGTACGACTGCTAAGAAGGGCAAGCCTAACGCTAAAAAGAAAGACAGCTGAATAGT
>CAZWHW010000001.1:138732-142396 GCA_964633815.1 uncultured Gammaproteobacteria bacterium | reverse complement strand
GTACGACTGCTAAGAAGGGCAAGCCTAACGCTAAAAAGAAAGACAGCTGAATAGTGGAATAATAGTTTGTTATGACTGATCAACCCCTTAAAGTAAAAGACGCTGAGAAAGTGTTAGATGATACTAACCAGAGTTGGATATCCCATCTAATTGAACTGCGTAATCGTATTTTAAAGTCGGTGCTAGTTCTGCTAGTTGTGTTTATTTGTTTCTCGTTTTTTGCGAACGATATTTACACTTTTTTTGCTGACCCACTAATAAGAGCTCTGCCTGATGGCAGCACGATGATTTCAACTGACCCACATGGTCCATTTTTCGTTCCTTTCAAGTTGGCTTTTTTTGCGGCAATTATTGTTACCTTACCTTTTTTATTTTATCAGCTTTGGGCTTTCATTGCGCCCGGTTTATATGCGAAGGAGAAAAAACTCGTTTTCCCATTGGTTGCATCTAGCACAGTGTTGTTTTATTGCGGAATCATCTTTGCTTATTATGTCGTCTTCCCATTGATCTTCAGTTTCTTTGCAAATTCAGCACCTGATGGTGTGAGTGTGATGACTGATATCAGTTCTTATATGAGCTTTGCGATGAAATTGTTTTTCGCATTTGGTGTGGCATTTGAAGTGCCAATTGCGACGATTATTTTTGCCAAAGTAGGAATTGTTACGCCTGAAAAAATGGCTGAAAAGCGACCTTATATTATCATCGGTGCTTTTGTGATGGGAATGTTAATGACCCCGCCAGATATTTTTTCTCAAACGTTACTCGCTATTCCGGTATGGTTGTTATTTGAGTTGGGTTTGTTTTTTGCTCGACGTATTACGTCAAAAAAAGAGGTTGAAGAAGCTGATAAAGAGCTTCCTGAACATTAATATATAATTTCATTTTTTATGAAAATTCTAGGTATCGAAACCTCATGTGATGACACGGGTGTCGCGATTTACGACTCTGAGCAGGGTTTGTTAGCCAATTTATTGTATTCTCAAATTAAGACCCACCAAGAATATGGTGGGGTTGTGCCAGAGCTGGCAGCTAGAGATCATTTGCGTAAAACTTTGCCATTGATTGATGCGGCATTAATTCAAGCGGATGTTGATCGCAAACAGCTTGATGCGATTGCATATACCAAAGGGCCTGGTTTGGCAGGAGCTTTATTAGCGGGTGCAAGTGTTGCTAAAGGTTTATCTTATGGCTTAGGTATTCCTGCGATTGGCGTGCATCATATGGAAGGGCATTTGTTAGCGCCTATGTTAGAAGACGAACAACCAGAATTTCCTTTTGTCGCTTTATTGGTTTCTGGTGGGCATACTCTGTTAGCTGATGTGCAAAGTATTGGGCAATATGCAATTTTAGGTCAGTCAATTGATGACGCTGTTGGAGAAGCTTTTGATAAAACAGCGAAAATGCTGGGTTTAGGCTATCCAGGGGGACCAATCATTCAAAACATCGCCAAGCAAGGTGACCCGAGTCGTTTCAAATTTCCACGGCCAATGACTGATAGGCCGGGTTTAGATTTTAGTTTTAGTGGATTAAAGACGTTTGCCTTGACCTGCACGCAAAAACTAGCTGCTACCAACGAGTTAGATGATCAAACAATTGCGGATGTGGCTTGTGCGTTTCAATTAGCGGCTGTAGATACGCTCAAAATTAAATGCGAACGAGCTTTGCAGCAGACAGGGAATCAACGTTTAGTGATTGCGGGTGGTGTAAGCGCCAATGAGTGTTTGCGCCAAGAGCTTGATGCTTTGATGTCCGCACGAGCAGGCCAAGTGTTTTATCCACGGTTAGAATTTTGCACAGATAACGGCGCGATGATTGCCTATGCCGGCGCTCAACGTATTGCTGAAGTTGATCAGGACTTTGGGTTTTCAGTAAAGCCTCGATGGTCAATTGAGGAATTGTCCGCTGTTTGATTTAGGCCTTGCTGCCAATTTTGCTTTCAGTGCCTGCGCGTATGCGCTCGATATTGTCGCGATGTTTCCAGAACAATAATGCCGTGATTGCAAAGGTTGCCCCCAAAATTGGAATGCTAGGTTGAAAGAGATTCATTAACAGCGCTGAACCACCAGCACATAATGATGCTAATGAGGACATTTTAAAAACCTTGGCTATACATAGCCAAACAGTGGCTATAACTAGAAAAATAACAGGGTTTAAGCCTAGAAAAATCCCAAACAAAGTTGCGACACCTTTGCCGCCTTTGAATCGATAATAAATTGGATATAAGTGCCCAAGGAATGCGCCCAGCGCTGTGCTGGCTAAAATAATTGTGTCGTCGGTGATATAGAGGGCAATTAAGATTGGGATTAAGCCTTTTAACATGTCGCCAATGAGCGTCAAAGCCGCAGCGGTTTTGTTGCCTGAGCGCAAGACATTCGTGGCGCCTGGATTGCCACTACCGACTTGGCGTGGGTCATTCAAGCCAAACAATTTTGATAAAATAATAGCGCATGAAATTGAACCGATTAAGTAGGCAGTCAATCCAAAAATGAGTGCAATCATTGGGAGTCTCACAAAATTAGTTGAACCAAAATGGTATAGTAAAGTTTCAGTAATAGGTAGCTTTATTCTTAGCCTTTCTTTTTAGAGGGCTTGCAAAGCATTGGATAGAAATCGAGAGGTATGAAGTGGATATCATTTTTTTGCATGGTATTAAGGCGAATTGTGTTGTTGGGGTGTGGGAGTGGGAGAAACAGATTACACAAAAGATTATTGTTGATTTGGACGTGTCTGCTGATATAGCGATTTCAGCAGCGAGTGACGAATTGTCCGATACATTGAACTACAAAGCCGTCGCTGAAGCTGTGATTGAAATGCTTGAGGCATCACGGTTTCAACTGATTGAGACTATGGCTGAAGAAGTAGCAACATTAGTTATGAATGATTTTTCTGTGTCTTGGATTAAGGTGCGTATTAATAAAGGTGGGGCGGTTAAGCATGTGCGCAATGTTGGCGTGCAAATCGAAAGAGGTCTCTGATAGAGGTGTAGTTATTCATGTATAAAAGCACAAATTTACCTATTGCTTTTGTCAGCATTGGCAGCAATATAAATCCACGCTTACATATTAAAAATGCATTGGCTGCCTTGGAGAATGATTTTTCAGTTTTAAAGGTTTCGTCTATTTATGAGAGTGAATCGGTTGGTTTTGAGGGACCGAACTTTTTAAATTTGGTTGTGAGCTTTGCTTCGCATCTATCGCTGCCAGATCTAAATCAATATTTGCATACTTTAGAAGGTATAGAGGGTCGTGAACGTTTAAATGGCAAGGCTTGGGATTCAAGGACATTGGATTTGGATATTATTTTATTTGGTGATATGGAAGGCGTTGTTCATGGGGTTGAGTTGCCAAGAGATGAAGTTGTAAAACATGCTCATGTGTTGTGGCCTTTAGAAGAAATAGCAGGGACAAAGGTGCATGGTCCAAGCGAAAAAACGTATTCCGAGTTGCGCCGAAAGACAGAATTTTCTCGACAAAAGATTTGGATAGTTGATTTTAAGCTTAAGTTTTAATTTAAATTATTGAATATTGGCGTAAATTTTTGATTCATATGAATATTTAACTTATGATGGTATTTTTCAATGTTTTACATAAATTTACTAAGGTGAATTGCGGTGTCCTAAAATTGCTTATAGGATGAATTAAGTGGTTTTAAAGTTTTAAAGTTT
>CAZWHW010000001.1:118755-138632 GCA_964633815.1 uncultured Gammaproteobacteria bacterium | reverse complement strand
AAGTTTGGAAGACTGTTAGAAAAACGGTATGCTGAATTTGTAAATTTTTTTATATAAGAAATTTTTTTATATAAGAACATATAGAGGAGAAAAATATGTGTAGTTTTTGGAGGCGTTCTTGCATTGTTGTAGCGCTATTGATGGTTAGTTCGTTTGCATTTGCAAGTCCGGAATCAGAAGTAGTCCAGCAAAATTTAAATTCAGTTTTATTAGTTATAGCCGCTGCATTGGTCTTATTGATGCAGTTAGGTTTTGCTTATCTTGAAGCGGGTGTTTGTCGCTCCAAGAATGTTGTCAATATTATGATGAAAAACTTTGTCGACTTGGCTATTTGTTCGACTGTTTTTGTCATGATTGGTTATGCATTTTTGTTTGGCGAAAATTTAACAGGTCTTATCGGAACTTCGCATTTTTTCTTGAATGGTTTGGGTGATATTGATTACGCATTTGTCGTTTATCAAATGATGTTTGCAGCGACTGCTGTGACAATCACCAGTGGTGCTATGGCGGAACGAACACAGTTTTTTGCCTATTTGCTCAGTGCGGTAATGATTACTGCGATTATTTATCCAATTGCAGCAAGCTGGATTTGGGGTGGAGTTCACGGTGGTCAGGGTTGGCTAGCCAAACTTGGGTTTATTGATTTTGCGGGTTCAACAGCTGTTCATAGTGTTGGCGGTTGGGTTGCTTTGGTTGGTGTTTTGGTTGTTGGAGCTCGAACTGGCCGATTTGATGAGAAAGGTAAGCCAATATTGATTTTGGGACATAACATTTCTTATGTTGCTTTTGGTGGCATGATTTTATGGGTCGGCTGGTTTGGTTTTAATAGTGGTAGTATTGCATCAGCGGATATAACCATTGGTAAAGTCGTTTTAATTACACAAATGGGTGCTGCAGGTGGAATTATTGGCAGCATGATTATTCAGAAATTGATGAAACAACCGCTCTTGCTTGTGACGTCAATTAATGGCGCTTTGGGCGGCCTAGTGTCGATCACTGCTGGCGCGGCCACCATGGACCCATGGTTTGGGTTTTTAGCGGGAGTTATTGGCGGCATTATTGTCTATCTGGGTGAAAGGGCATTACTTTCCTTAAAAATTGATGATGTAGTTGGCGCGGTGCCAGTGCATGCTTTTGCAGGTTTTTGGGGAACTATTGCGGCAGGCATATTTTATTCTGGGGATTTATTTTCATTTAGTCGAATAGTTACTCAACTTATTGGTGCAGTATCAATCATGCTATGGGCGGTGCTAGCTGCTTTGGCCGTTTATTTAACGATTAATATTTTGTTTGGTTTGCGAGTTGAGCGTCGGGCTGAACGACGAGGCTTAGATTATTCTGAGCACTATGAAGTTGCGTATCCAGAGTTTGTGAGTGTAGTCACGCACCATGAAAAGACCGCTAAAACCGGGGTGGTTCGATAATAGTTATGGTCGCAAATATTTTTGGAGGTAGTATTATGGATTATGTAAATATAAAAATATTAGGTGTTTATTATTCAGTGCAAAAGGTACTGAATAATAATCTGGCCACTCCAATGGTTCGTGATATTAAGCCAATAATTGGTATTGTCAAAGATGATTTTACTTTATTAACCGCGAAAGTTTTACAGCATATAAAGGCTCAGTCTTCTGAAGAGAAGTTGCAGGATTTTTTTCGCCAATTGTTTATGAAAATTGATTTAGGTGAGGTGAAGCCTGAACAGTATTTAGGACATCAATTTTCAGTTGAACAGACAATTGAGCAAATGCAGATACATGATAGTTTTATGGCTTTGTACGACGCTTTTTTTGATCAGCATAGTAACGCAGATGAAGTGTCAGCTATAAAGGAAGGAACTCTATCAGAAATTAGAAAGATAGGTTTGGATAAAAATGAAATGTGGATGTTTAGAGAGATGTTTACAAAGAAAGAACAGCGTTCACCCATTACCCTTGAAATCGATATGCTCCGTGATATTGTTGATTTAATGTATGAAACCTCATGCAAATTTAATGGGCCAGTTGTAACAGATAAATTACTCTCACAAGCGGTTAGTGAAGCAACTGTTAAAGTTCCATATTTTAGTGCTAATAATTTTCTATAGTCCTCAGTTCTTAGTCCTCAGTCCTCAGATAGGCTCAAAATTTATATATAAAATTTGACAATTCAAACTTTGAGGTATATTTTTATATTTAGATGTAAATTCGTGCTTGATTGTATAGTTAATATATAAAAATTAAGCAAAATATTAATGTGGTTGAGTTTCGCTGATTAAGAACAATAGTTTTAAATGGTGGATGACTTTACTGGACATTAGTTATAAGTCGTAGGTTTTTTAATGTCAGGATAGTTTGTTTGGGAGAACAGCTAAACCAATCTAATCAAATGAGGTTAGAGTATGGTTAACACTGGAAATTTAAGAATGCTGAGTGTGTATTATTCAGCTCAGAATTTGTATAAAAATGATTTGGCAGAACCTTTGTTACGGGCTATTCGTCCGTTAATTAATGTTCAACCCCAGAATCTTAGTCTTTTGGTTGAGAAAGTGATGTCAAATTTAAAATACAAAATCGAATTCAAAAAATTAGAAGAAAAAATTTCTAATAACTTTGCAAAAATTGATTCAGGAAGAATCAGACCAAATACTTTTTTAGGCCATCAAATGGAGGTCGATGAAATTGTCGATAGCTCGTTGCACCATGATGTGTATTTTACAATTTACAAAGGATGTTTAAAAGAGTTATCAATGTTGCGATATGAATGTGCGGTTCACGTTCGCGAAGAGTTTACCAAGAGAATTGGCCATGAAGAGATAGGTTTATCTCAACGTGAGAAAGTAATGATGCAAAATGCGATCAATAACTTTAGGCGTAGACCACCTATTTCATTAGATATGGAAGTGATGAAAAATATTATTGAAATGATGCATGACTGTATCATGCATTCTTGCGACCTCAATATTGCTGATACGACCTTATCTAATGCGATTTTAAAGGCAGATAGAAAGATTAAGAGTTGTAGTGTCCAAGATTTTATATAAGCTATTTTCTAAGGCATAACTGAGCGTCCGCCATCAACGGCAATAATTTGGCCGTTGATATAGGGCGCATCTAACAATAAAAAGAGAATCGTTTTTGCGATATCGGCAGGTTCACCTAGGGAGTTCATAGGGACTCGTTTTAATAGTTCATCTTGCGGGTCAACACCTGCGTCATTTTCAGGCCAAAGGATTGCGCCAGGAGCTACGCCATTGACACGAATTTCCCCATTTAAATCTCGGGCCAATGATTTGGTGAGCATTTGCAAGCCTGCTTTTGCAGAACAATAAATGGGGTGGTCTGCAAGGGGTCTATTTGCATAAATATCAATTATATTAATGATGTTGCCATGATTTTTTTTGAGTTCTGGAATAGCTTGTTGGCTTAGAAATAGTGGAGCTTTGAGATTGCTTGCCATTAATTCTTGCCATTGTTCCTGTGTGGCTTCGTTAATGGGTGTTGGATAAAAGCTAGAGGCATTATTGATTAGTGCGTCAATACGACCAAATTTGGCCATGGCAGTTTCAATTATTTTTGGATAAGTGCAGAATTCATCCAATTCACCTTGGACCGATATGCAGCTATTTTTACGAACAGAGTTTAATTCATCGCATAAGTACTGAGCGGCTTCGTTAGAGTTACGATAGTGTATTAAAATATCAAAGTCAGCAGTATGGAGCGTGTGGGCAATCTCGGCGCCGATTCGTCTGGCTCCGCCAGTAATAATGGCGACTTTGTTAGTTTGGGTCATGGTTGAATGTAGTCTTAGTTTTATTCATGAGTTCAACAGTTTAACTGTTTGCAAGCTAATTAAACACGGGTAGTATAACGGTCACTAGTCATTTATAAGCAATTCCATGGAAATATTTCGCGCAATTCTGCTTGCCATTATTCAAGGCATCACTGAATTTTTGCCTGTCTCGAGTTCAGCTCATTTGATTTTAGCGCCTAAGCTTTTAGGTTGGGAAGATCAAGGCTTAGCTTTTGATGTAGCGGTGCATGTAGGTACTTTATTGGCAGTGATCATATTTCTACGGCGTGAGATAGCAGCAATTATTCCTGCTTGGCTGGTTGGCTTTAAAGGTTTTGTTTGGAGTGAATGGGGCAAGTTAGGTTGGTGGGTTATTCTCGCAACTATGCCAGTCGCAGTGGCGGGATTGTTGGGAAAGGGTTTTATCGAACAGCAACTGCGTGAACCTTGGGTTATTGCTGGCGCAACTGCTTTCTTTGCAGTATTACTTTTTTATTCAGATAGAAATGCTTCTCAGAATCAACGTGATTTAACCAAGATGACGTTAATTCATGCATTATTATTTATTGGAATTGCGCAAGCTTTTGCCTTAATTCCAGGCACTTCACGTTCTGGCGTGACTATGACGATGGCACTTTTTCTAGGCTATAAGCGTGATGCCGCGGCTAAGTTTTCCTTTTTGCTGGCTGTGCCAACGATCCTATTTAGCGGTTTGCTCGCTGCTAAAGATGTGGTATCGCAAGGGTTACATGATCAATGGCTTCCTTTGATCATCGCTACGGTTGTATCAGCCGTGTTTGCATTAGTTTGTATGCAGTGGTTTATGCGGTTATTACAAACAGTTGGCATGCGACCATTCGTGTATTATCGAATTTTATTAGCTATTTTGATTGTGTTGATGTTTTATCTTTGATTCAATCCTGCACTCTATAAATTAGAGAACTTTTTATGATTCAAGATGATATTGCTCAGCGGTTTTCGTTTGATGAGCTAGACGCGCGTGGTTGCTATGTGAGTTTGCGAAATTCTATTGCTGATATACAAGCAACTCACCATTACCCCAAACCTTTAGCCAAACTCTTAAATGAATTTGCCGTGAGTTCAGTGTTATTGCGCGATTCAGTTAAGCTTAGTGGTAGTTTGTCTATTCAATACCGAGCGGGAAATCAGTCAAACTCCCCAGTGAGTATGATTATTGCGGATTGTTCATCGCAATATGGTGTTAGAGCAATTTGTGAATTTGATGCAGAAAGATTGCCAGCTAATATTGATAAGATTGATCTTCAATCGCTTGGTGAAGATGCGACGTTAACAATCACTATTTCTCCAGATGAGGGCAAGCGCTATCAAGGCATAGTGGCAATTGAGTTCGCATCGATAACAGAATGTTTGCAAGATTATTTTTTGCGTTCAGAGCAATTGCCTAGTCGTTTTGAAATAACAACGAATGAAAATCATACGGTTGGTATGTCAATTCATGCGATGCCGGAACAGGATTCAGAAATTGTTGCGACACTCAAAGACGATTGGCAGCGGTTAAATTTTTTGGTTGATACGTTGACAGAAGAAGAATTGCTGAGCCTAGATTCTCAAACGCTATTAACACGTTTATTTCATGAAGAAGAGTGTCGTTTGCATAAAGCTAAAACTGTCAAATTTTCATGCGACTGTTCGCGTGAGCGCAGTGCAGCTGCTATTAAGAGTCTTGGTGCAGAGGAAATTCGAGCGCTGATATCAGAACAAGAATTGGTCACAATTGACTGTAATTTTTGTTTTCAGCGCTACGAGTTTGATCATCAAGCATTAGAGGAGTTAATTGACTAGCTTTATTGAAGTTGTGTTGTTTTGGTTGGAATATCTATCTTTGGTTCGATAAAAAGACCTTTTGAATGGTAATTGGGTACGCGATAGGTTTGTAAAATTGAATCGCGGCTTTCAATTGCCAATTTGTGATCTAACACCATGCTGTACCCCTTTTTATCTTTAATCACGACAAACTCTTCTTGGTTGTTATGGAGCAATTTGGTAAATTGTTTGAAATTTTTAACAGGCTGGTCATTAATGCTATCAATTAACCACGATGTCCAGGAGTGATAACCTAGGTTTACTTCAGCGGGTAAGACTTGTAATGCAATCACCACTTCCTGACGCTGATTGGTTGCGGGTTCATTTCTAAACGATAAAAAGTCTAGTGGTGCATTTTTGCGCCACTCTCTACCCCAACGTTTAATTAGGTTCATATTTAATGGAACGAAAATGACGCCACCATAAATATAATAGTCAGGTAATTCACTAAACGTTTCACGTCTAGCGAGAAAGGAGTTGTCGAGTTTATTTTTACCAGAGACCTTCACGGTTAACTCTTTGCCTTCACGCAAAAAGGTAAGACTAGCTGGACTGTCAAACGCATGTTGATCTAAAGCATATTTAAAATGGGTGCGTTGCTTGTCACCAAAAGAAATGGTTCTGTCATCCGCAATGGTGTAATCATCAATTTTTAATAAAACATCGCCTGCTTGTAAAATACCGTCCGCAGAGCCACCTTCAGATACTCTTGTGATAAGAACGCCCGTTTGGTCAGCTTGCATGCGATGAAAAGTTTTCAACGCTGGATTTTCCATTGCTTGGACGGATACTTGTAATTCTAAAAAGCCATCATAGTTGCCATCTTTGATATCGTTTAAGACATGGTTGATGATAGATGGCGGAATAAAATATCCTTGGTTTTCCGTGGATTGGCCGAAATTACCTTGCATTACCACGCCAACTATTTTGCCATCGACAATCACAGGACCGCCACTATTGCCTGGGTTGATAGCCGCATCGATTTGTCCAGCTAGAAAAAAGCCATTGCCATGTGCATAAGACTGGTGTTCAACACGCGATAAAACGCCAGATGTGATGCTCAGAGTTTTGCCACCACGCGGATAACCATAGGCGGCGACAGTTGTTTGTGTGGCAGGAAGTTTACCAATAGATAAAGGTTTGGAATTTTCAAAGAATGCCTTATCTTCAATTTTTAAAATAGCTAAATCCGTTTCATTGGACACAAATTCAACAAAGGCGCGATATTTTTTTGAACCGCCTTGGCGCTGAACTTGAATGAAACTAGCGTTAGCAATCACGTGGGCATTGGTAAGGACGCGTTGATTGGCAATGATGGAACCGGAACCGCTGCTTTGTGAACTGCCCAGCATTGCCCAAGGAGTGAAATAATCGGCAGCACTGCTGGTTGTGGAAATTTTTACAACAGCTTGGCTAACGCGTTCAGATTTTTTGATTACTACAGGTGCAGTTGTTTGAGCATATATTGAGCTGTTTAAGCTAAAGCATGCAATGAATGATAAGCTAAAAACGAGGATAGATCGAAAAAAACTGTTTTGCATAAAGTTAACCATTTTTAAGTAATAAGTTCTAATTTATTTGACCGAAGATTTGTATACTTCATGTCAATAAATTTTTTATGAGAACTTAAGTATGCCAGTAATTCGTCAATTAGTAATAAAAGTAATTTCTATTTTCTTGTTAAGTAGTGCATTAAATGTGTTTGCTGCTCAAGAGAAAAACGAAGTTGTGTTCAGCACCAATAAAGGTGAAATCGTTATATTGCTCAATCCCCAAGCAGCGCCTATTTCAGTGGAAAACTTTAAGCAATATGTTGCCGCTGGTTTTTATGATGGTTCGATTTTTCATCGAACTATTCCCAACTTTATGATTCAAGGTGGCGGTTTTGATGCCAGCTTGAAACGCAAGACAACGCAAGCACCAATTCAAAATGAAGCAGAAAATGGTTTGAAAAATGCTGTAGGCACAATTTCTATGGCAAGAACAGGAGACCCACACTCAGCCACCAGCCAATTTTTTATTAATGTTAACGATAATCGTGCTTTGGATCATCGTAACACTTCATCGCGAGGTTGGGGCTATGCAGTGTTTGGCAAAGTCACTAAAGGTATGGATATAGTGATGGGGATTAGTCGTCAAAAAACCAAATTCAAAGGTGGGCATCAGAACGTGCCAGTTGATACAGTAGTGATAGAGAAAGCGGAGTTACGCTAAAAATTTGTTTTCGTTTTTTGGTTATTTATGCGTGTAAGTCTTTTTTAATCGCATTAATTAGAGCAATCCTTTTTTTCTGAATTGCTTCTTTGATAGCAGTGCCATTGTCATGCTGTTTAGCAATGGCCTGACTATCAACTGAATTAGCTGCCTTGAGGTAGTTAAAAAACAATTCTCTTTGCGGGTAGTCTCGATTTTCAAAACTTGTCCTGCCTTTCGCATCGGCTTCACAAACTGATACAAAATGTTTGGCTCGCTGTTCATTGCGCAAGCTGCCAGTAGATTCTAATAACTTTAGAACAGTCGAACTTTTTAGTTCGTTTAGTCGATGCATTTTTAAGTGATTTTCACTTACAATACATGCAAGCTCGCGAAACTTTGTTGGTACGTGTAGACGTTTGCACAATTTTTGAATCTCAGGCACGCCCAGTTTCTCATGGCCAATATGCTTAGGCCATTGCGTTTTGGGCGTTTTAGCTTTGCCGAGGTCATGCAGTAAAGCCGCAAATCGAACCACTGGTTCTGAGCTGAGCTTGCTAGCTTGTTCTAAGACCATCAAGGTGTGTATGCCTGTGTCAATTTCAGGGTGATGTTGCTCAGGTTGAGGAATGCCAAATAATGCATGAATTTCTGGAAGGATTTTTTCTAAGGCACCACAGTCATATAATATTTCGATAAATTTTCTTGGCTTTTCGCTATGCAAAGCCTTATGAAATTCTGCCCAAACACGTTCCGCAATTAATGCGTCCACTTCGCCACTTTTGACCATGGTTTTCATGAGTTGCATGGTGTCTTCAGCAACCGTGAAATCAAAGCGTGCAGCAAAGCGCGCGACACGTAAAATGCGAACCGGGTCTTCTACAAAAGCATTGGAAACGTGCCGAAGCGTTTTGGATTTTAGATCGGCTTGGCCATTGAATGGATCAATTATGCTGCCATCTTTAGTTTGTGCCATTGCATTAATCGTTAAATCGCGGCGTGCTAGATCATCTTCAAGAGTGATGTCGGGTGATGTATTAAAAGCAAAGCCTTGATAACCTTTGGCGGTTTTGCGTTCTGTTCGCGCTAGAGCGTATTCCTCGCCAGAGCTAGGCTTGATAAAGACAGGGAAATCTTTGCCTACTGGCTTATAACCCATTTCAGTCATTTGTTCTGGCGTGGATCCCACAACGACCCAGTCGCGGTCGAAGATCTCTAGACCAAGTAGGTCATCTCTAACAGCGCCGCCAACTAAAAAAGTTTCCATTTTACTTGTTTAAATGCCGAAATTTTCACGGTAGTCACGCATGGCAGATAAGTGTTGCTGATATTCAGGTTTGTGCGCTGATTGTTCTTCTAGATATTCAATCAGATGCTCCATTTTCGCAATAGCAATCACGGGAATGCCAAACTCTTTTTCCACTTGTTGAATGGCAGAATGAGGCAAAATTTTATCGCCTTGCTGGCCACGTTCTTGTCGATCAAGTGCGAGAAACACGCTGGATATGCAGGCATGATCTTGTTCAGGGTTGTTTGCATTTAATGCATTAATAATATCAAATGATTCTCGAATTGCTGTGCCCGCTGTAATCACGTCATCAATGATAGCGATGTTACCATTTAATGGCGCACCAACTGTTACGCCACCTTCACCGTGATTCTTTTTCTCTTTACGGTTATATGCATAAGGCACATTATTGCCTGATAGTTCGCTGAGCGCCATAGCAGTTGCGCAAGACAGAGTAATACCTTTATAAGCAGGGCCAAAAAGTACTTCGAAAGATAAACCAGAGCTTTTGATACTTTGGGCAAAAAACTGACTCAGTTTGAGCATGGCAGCGCCGGTGTTGAATAAACCCGCGTTAAAAAAATACGGGCTGACTCGACCAGACTTTAAAGTGAACTCGCCGAACCGTAGAACCTCTGTGTCTAAACAAAATTGAATGAATTCGCGTTGATATTGTTGCATCGTTTTTATCTGATGGCTGTTTATTGTTGCAAATATCGCTATGATACGTTGCTTAGGTTATGAGTGCTAATAAAGACTAAAAAAAGAACCATGAAAATTATTTCGATTAATGTCAATGGAATCCGCGCTGCGGCGCGCAAAGGCATGTTTGATTGGTTAAAAAAAGTCGATGCTGATGTGATCTGCTTGCAGGAATTAAAAGCCCAGCCTGATCAAATTGAAGGCGAGCCTTATCATCCTGAGGGCTATCACACGTATTTTCATTCAGCGGAGAAAAAAGGCTATAGCGGAGTTGGCATTTACTGCAAACAAAAGCCAGATGCTGTGCATGTCGGTCTTGGCGCAATTGATGAGGGTGATTGGTCAGATGTGGATATAGAAGGGCGTTTTATTCAAGTTGATTTTACAAATCTAAGTGTTGCTTCTTTGTATATGCCATCGGGTTCTGCCAAAGAAGAGCGCCAAGAATATAAATTTCGAATGATGGAGCGATTTGAGCCTGTGTTGCAAAAGATGCTGGCGGCAGACAGAGAATATGTAATTTGTGGTGATTGGAATATCGCACACAAAAAAGTGGATATTAAAAATTGGCGTGGCAATCAGAAAAATTCAGGTTTTTTGCCTGAAGAGCGTCAATGGTTTGATTGGCTGTTCTCGGAAAAAGAAAGTGAAATAGAGGCAGAAATGCGTGCCGATCAACTTGGATTTGTTGATGCTTACAGGCACGTCAATCAAGAACTTGATCATTACACATGGTGGTCTAATCGTGGTCAAGCATGGGCAAACAACACTGGTTGGCGCATTGATTATCATGTCGTCACTCCCGGTTTGCGAGACAAAATAATTGCAGGATCTGAGCTCATTTATAAGGACGAGCGTTTTTCAGACCATGCGCCTTTGATTGTTGAATACGATTTGTAACTGTCAAAAATGAATAACGAAATTGCCCTTCAAGATTGGCGTTCTTGGCCATATAAAAACATAGTCAAATTGCTACTGTTAGGATTTTCCTCTGGCTTGCCAATTTTTTTGATTTTTTCGACTTTGTCAGTTTGGCTGGGTGAAGCAGGTGTACAAAAGTCGGCAGTCACTTATTTTAGTTGGGCTGCCTTAGGATATTCTTTTAAGTTTGTTTGGGCGCCGATTGTTGATAAATTGCCATTGCCAGTGTTGAGTCATATGCTCGGTAGACGGCGCAGCTGGTTGTTGCTATCTCAGTTTGCAGTGATGGGCGCAATTTTATGGATGGCAAATGTTGACCCGGCTAACAGTTTGCAAGCGATGGCCTATGGCGCGGTAGCGTTAGGTTTTTCTTCAGCCACACAAGACATTGTGGTTGATGCCTATCGAATTGAAACCGCAGGTGTCGAACAACAAGCGTTATTGTCATCGTGTTATATCGCAGGTTATCGAATTGGTACTATTTTAGCGGTAGCAGGCGCGTTTTATTTGGCAACGTATTTTGGCAGTTCCAAAGAATCGTATTCATATTCTGCTTGGCAAGTGACATACAGTCTAATGGCAGCAGCAATGTTAATCGGCGTGCTAACGACATTATTTATTTCTGAACCCGATGAGCAAAGTGAGGAGGCATATCCTTATTCTGCAATTCAATATATTCGCTTTTTTATATTGTTTTTAGTGAGCGTTGCCGCATTGATCGCTGCATTTGTTTACTTGCCTGATTTAAAAACATTGCTAAATGAGCCAGTCAGTAAAATAGCCGCATTTGCATGGGGTAGTTTGAAAATGTTTATCGCGCTTGCCTTGGCTGTGAGCGTTGGTTTATTAGGCTCTAATTTAGGAATTGCTAATAAAGCAATGATTGTCGAGAGTTATATTTCGCCAATTAAAGATTTCTTTTTCCGCTATGGGAAGTTAGCCATTTGGGTGTTGCTCTTGGTTGGTTTTTATCGTGTTTCCGATATTGTGATGGGCGTGATTGCTAATGTTTTTTATCAAGACTTGGGCTACACCAAAATTGAAATGGCCAATATCACCAAGGTTTTCGGTGTCATCATGACAATCTTGGGCAGTTTTATTGGCGGCTTTTTGTCATTGCGCTGGGGTGTAATGCGCGTCTTGCTCATAGGTGCAATTTTAGCTGCAGCGACGAATCTATTATTTATGTGGCTTGCCAATGCGGAGGCAACGAAAACAGCTTTAATTATGGTGATTGCCGCGGATAATTTAAGTGCAGGTTTGGCAGTTGCCGCATTTGTTGCTTGGTTATCTAGTTTAACTTCCGTGTCATTCACAGCCACGCAATATGCTATTTTTTCATCCGTGATGACCTTATTCCCTAAGCTGATTGGTGGTTATTCAGGCACAATCGTTGAAGCGCATGGGTATGATACGTTTTTTCTAATGACGGCATGCTTAGGTGTGCCTGTGATTGTGTTGATAATTTTTCTCAATAAGCGGCTGTCTGTGCAGTGAGCGCATTATATTTGACATCTTTATCAATCATTCATACACTGTGTTCAAAATTTGAACGCTATATAATAAATATTTGTTTTGTCTGCTGATCCCAATAAAGAAGACCGCTTAACGCTTAATTTATTAGGTGCAATTGAGCAAAAAGATAATCTCAGCCAACGCCACCTGGCTGAGCATATGGGTGTGGCCTTGGGCATGGCAAATTCTTATTTAAAGCGCTGTGTCAAAAAAGGTTGGATTAAAGTGACTACAGCCCCAGCGAATCGTTATTTATATTATCTAACGCCCATAGGTTTTGCTGAAAAGGCCAGATTAACAGGCGAATTTTTAACGACCTCTTTAGCCTTAGTTAGACAATCAGGTCAGGCGTATACTGACTTTTTCGATAGTATTGATAACAAGCAGCAGCCAATTGTTTTTGTTGGTTTGTCAGATTTGACTGAAATGGCTTATCTCAGAGCCTTGCGCATGGGATTTCAAGCCATAGGTGTCTTTTCACCAAATATCAAAATAGCGGGTGAATTTGTGTCAAATGATTTGCCAGCATCTTGGTTTGATATGCCAGTTAGATCTGAGTTGCTTGATGATTGGCATTCTGCCGTATTTGTTTTTACCAGTTTAGAGCATGGCTATGAAACGGCTGCTTATATGCGTGAATCATATCCAGAATTTGAACTATTTATCCCTGAATTTTTATCGCTAGTTCCAACCGAGCAATAATTGGAAACAGTGAGTTAATCCAACAAAGCTATAGAGTATTTACTATGTCAAAAACGGTTTTAGTCACAGGCGGCGCAGGTTTTATTGGATCTGCATTGGTGCGCTATTTGATTAGCTCAACGGATGTCACCGTTGTGAATTTAGACAAGCTAACCTATGCGGGTAGTCGTTTATCAATTGGTGAGGCTGATAGCGACCCTCGTCACCACTTTCATCAAGCAGATATTTGCGACTTCAGTGCGGTTCGTGCTTTGATTCAAGAATATCAACCAGATTACATTATGCATCTTGCCGCGGAGTCACACGTTGATCGTTCGATTGATGGTCCAGGTGAGTTCATTCAAACTAATTTGGTTGGCACATATCATATGCTGCAAGCAGCATTGGAGTATTGGCAAAATTTACCAGAAGAACGCAAAACCGCTTTTCGTTTTCATCATATTTCAACTGATGAAGTTTACGGTTCATTAGGGGAGACTGGCTTGTTCGTTGAGACAACGCGCTATAAACCAAATTCGCCTTATTCAGCAAGTAAAGCTGGCTCAGATCACTTGGTACGCGCTTGGAATAAAACTTTTCATTTGCCAGTAGTTACGTCTAACTGCTCAAACAATTATGGACCGTATCAATTTCCTGAAAAATTAGTACCATTGATTGTACAAAAAGCGTTAGCGAGTGAACCTTTACCAATTTATGGCAAAGGCGATAATGTCCGCGATTGGCTCTATGTTGATGATCATGTCAAAGCTTTATGGAAAATTGTTACTGAAGGCGAAATTGGTCAAAGTTACAACGTTGGTGGGCATAACGAAAAAACTAACATTGAAGTGGTCGAAACCATGTGCAGCATTCTAGATGAATTACGTCCGCGCGAAGATGGTAAATCCTATGCAGATCAAATTACTTTTGTTGCGGATCGACCAGGTCATGATCGCCGCTATGCTATTGATGCTAGCAAAATTGATCAGCTATTAGGATGGACACCAGATGAAACTTTTGACACAGGCTTTAGACGAACAATTGAATGGTATTTGGATAATGCTGAATGGGTCACGCAAGTGAGTGCTGGCTATCAAGGTCAGCGTTTGGGCGAAAAAAACTAAAAACTATAGGCAACTGAAAACAACGATAGAGAGAAAATTATGCGTGGAATTATTTTAGCAGGTGGTTCAGGTACTCGTTTACACCCAGTCACACAAGCGGTTTCAAAACAATTGTTGCCTGTGTATGACAAACCTATGGTTTATTATCCATTGGCATCATTGATGCAAGCAGGCATTCAAGATGTATTGATCATTTCAACACCACAAGACACGCCACGTTTTCAACAGCTTTTAGGCGATGGTTCGCAATGGGGAATTAATCTTTCTTATGCAATACAAGAATCTCCTGATGGTCTTGCTCAAGCATTCATTATTGGTTCTGAATTTATAGGTAATGAGAACTGTGCACTTGTCCTTGGTGATAATGTTTTTCATGGACAAAACTTGCGTAAATCATTGAAAAATGCAGGATCAAAAGAAAAAGGCGCAACTGTTTTTGCCTATCCTGTACATGACCCAGAACGTTATGGCGTAGTTGAATTCGACGACAATTGGAACGCATTAAGCTTGGAAGAAAAACCCACAGAACCAAAATCGAATTTTGCGGTGACAGGTTTATATTTTTATGACAACCGTGTTGTTGATGTAGCGCGCAATGTGCAGCCTTCAGAGCGTGGTGAATTAGAAATCACTGATGTGAATAAGCAATATTTAGAATGGGACTCTCTTTCAGTTGAGGTGTTTGATCGCGGTGTGGCTTGGCTTGATATGGGAACACATGAATCCTTATTGCAAGCGTCTATGTTTATCGAAACCATTGAAAATCGACAAGGACTCAAAGTTGCTTGTTTGGAAGAAATAGCTTTCCTCAATGGTTATATCGATGAAGAAGTGTTGGCAGATGCGGCGAATCGCTATAGTAAAAGTGGATATGGTAAATATCTGCAACAAGTGCTCGATAATAAAGAGCAGTTCATAGCACTTTATAGTTAAATATTGCTTTATTAGCATCGACTCAAAACAGTGATTTTCAAAAGCAACGAACAATGAATGAACTGCTGAATAGTAAAAGCTTGATCCTACAATTAATGAAGCGTGAAGTTTTGGAGCGTTATCGTGGATCAAGTTTAGGCATAATGTGGTCATTCGCTTATCCAGTTTTTATGTTGTTGGTTTATCTGTTTGTGTTTGGCATTGTATTTAAGCTCAAATGGGGTGTCGCACCTGGAGCAGGACAAGAAAATCCTGTTCCCTTTGGCATTATTATGTTTAGCGGTTTGGTCTTGCATGCCTTTTTGGGCGAGTGTTTGGTGCGCTCTTGCGCCTTGATTACTAACAATCAACAGTATGTGAAAAAAGTCGTCTTTCCGTTACCAATTCTGTCTGTAGTCAGTGTGGGGGCGGCGCTCTTTCATTTGCTGGCAGGCTTTTTTATTTTGTTATTGTTCATGTTGGTGTTTGGCGTTTTGCCAAGTTGGACAATTTTATATACCCCGATTGTTTTATTGCCTTTTATTATCTTGATGCTGGGGGTCTCATGGCTCTTGTCGTCGCTATGTGTTTTTATTCGAGATATTGCTCAAATTATGGGTGTGTTAGTGACAGTATTGTTATTTTTAGCGCCAATATTTTATCCATTACATCTAGTTCCTGAAGCGTATCGACCGTGGATGTATCTCAATCCACTGACAATTATTATTGAACAGTTTCGTGCAGTGGTTTTATTTGCTGAGCAGCCCGATTGGTTGCTGTTAGGGGGATATTACCTAGTGGCAATCTGCGCCTTGGTTGTGGGCTATAGTTTTTTTAAACGCACCAAAGGAGCATTTGCAGATGTCGTTTAATGCCAGTGTAGAGCAAGAACAAACAGTAGTTGAGCTTGATGGTTTAAGCAAATGCTATTGGGCGCATAAAAGTCCATTAAAGCGCCTGTGGGCAGCATTGTTTCCTGAGAAACAATCGGGCACTCCATTCTGGGCGCTTTCTGATGTCAGTTTTTCAGTGTTGCCTGGCGAAACAGTGGGTTTAGTTGGAAAAAATGGCGCAGGTAAGTCGACCTTATTACAATTGATTACGGGCATCTTGCAACCGACCAAAGGGAGTTATACCACCTCTGGGCGAGTGTCTGCTTTATTGGAACTTGGTGCGGGATTTAATCCAGAGTTCACGGGGTTAGAAAATGCGCGCTTGAATGCCAGTTTGATGGGGTTGACTCCCGCTGAATTTGAACAAGCATTGCCAGATATTATTGAATTCAGTGGTTTAGGAGATTTCTTGGAACGACCCGTCAAGACTTATTCTAGCGGCATGTTTGTGCGTCTTGCTTTTGCGGTAGCAATTAATATGCGGCCTGATGTCTTGATTATTGATGAAGCATTGGCAGTGGGTGATATTCGTTTTCAAGCAAAATGTTTTCGCCGTTTAGATATGCTCAAGGCTAATGGTGTGTCTATTTTATTTGTTACACATTCTACTGAAAGTATTATTAAATATTGTGATCGTGCAGTATTGATTGATGCTGGTAAACTCGTGCAGATAGGGGAACCGAAAGCGATTGTACAACGCTATATGGAAATGATGTTTGACTCGGAAGTCACTCGCATCGATCGAGCAATGACGAAGACTCATCAACAAGAGCATGAATTAGATCCAAATATTGATTATTGTCTAAAGCAATTAGCCTATAACGCTAATGAAGAACGTTGGGGGGATGGACGCGCGAAAATTTTTCATTATGAATTATTGGTTGACGATCAACCAAATTTCAAAGCTAGATCTGGCCAACGTATTCGCGTTAATTTCCGGGTCGCTTTTTTTGAACAGCTTGAAGGATTGATTTTTGGTTTGGCTATAAAATTGCCAGGCGGAGAAACTATTTATGGCACGAATACGCGTTTGCAAGAAAACGAAGTACGTAGCTATGAAAAAAATGAGCAAGTGCAAGTGAGCTTTGAATTTGAAGCAAATTTACTACCTAATGATTATTTTATTTCACTAGGTGTTGCTCAAGATCATTTAGATAAAGACAATATCGCCATCGATAGACGCTACGATATGGTGCATCTGCAAATAGACAATGTAGGGCAAGCAAAGGCTTATGGGCTAGCAGAATTGAATGCTCAAATTGAATTGCTAGAATCTTCATAACATAAATAAATCGACAAAAATTTAGGTAATTTACGTGTCAGAAAAATTCATTCAGCTCAATCAATTTACGCAAGGCAAAAATCGTGTCTGGTTTGATGCCAAGCAAGGCAATATTGATTTTGCTTATTCCGACGGCCAAGAGATCGAACAACGTCTACGAGAAATCTTGTCTGCAGCTGAAGATTTAAGTCACTTATCTTATGAGTTGAAATATCACATTGTTGATTGGCCAACCGAATATCATCTAAGTCCAGTGCGCTCAAACTTGATTCGGGCTTTGAATTTAAGCGGAGTCAAGCGAGTGTTAGAGCTTGGTTGTGGTTGTGGTTCTATCACACGGTATCTGGGTGATTTTCAACATGCTGATGGTTCGAAGTTCGAAGTTGATTCTGTTGAAGGTAGTCCAGTTCGAGCCGAATTGGCTGCTTTACGTTGTCGGGATTTGGAAAATGTCACGGTTTCTACTGCCAATTTTAATGATATTGTTTTTCCTGAAAACTATTACGATTTGGTTTTATATGTTGGCGTCACTGAATATGCTGGTAGATTTTCGAATCGCGACAATGATGAAGAAGCATTACAAGATCTACTAGCGTTAGCAAAAAAATCCAGTACTGCAGATGGTGTTGTCATGGTTGCGATTGAGAATCGCACGGGCTTTAAATATGTTGAAGGTGCAAATGAAGATCATTATGCCAAGCCTTATATCGGCGTGCATAACTATGCCCAGCCTGCAGGTATTCGAACGTATACCAAGAAAGAATGGCAAGAGCAGTTGGACATCGCAGGATTTTCAGCTACAGAATTCATATACCCATTTCCAGACTATAAAGTGCCAACGATTTTTCTCGGCGAACAATATGTTGATGAGAATCCATTTTGCTACAACCATTTAGAAGGTTGTCGATCGCGCGACTATATCAAAGATTTTCATTATGCTTCACGAGAAGTGCTTTTTTGGGAGTCTACCGCTGCCTCAAAAACCATGGGTGATTACGCGAACTCTTTCATGCTGTTGATGAGTGCATCGCAAGCATCCATTGCGCAAATGAGTCCGAATGATTTTGTGCATCTGCCAAGCTATCAACGCAAATTAGAATATTGCATGTCGATTGCTAAGCCAAAAGGTGAAGATAAAATTGTGCGTGACTATATTGTTGATCGACAATACCAGCGTAAAACCATTGCGCCAGCAATTGAACATCAACGTATTGAAAACGAGGCTTTTATTAGTGGGCCAATGCTGTCGGTGGAATGGTCACGTAGTTTGATATCTTATCCAGACCTCGTTGTTTTTGAGAATTTCTTGCGCGAGTACTATGCATTTTTAAGTGAGCGTGAATCAGCCGGAACGCTGACGATTGATTTGTTGCCTAATAATATTATTCTCTCAAATTCCGATCAGAAATATCATGTGGTTGATGAAGAATGGCAGGTGTCAGAACCATTGCAAGCTACCTATGTGTTTTTTCGAGCTATTTTGTTTTTCTATACGGCTTATCCAGATTTTGTGGAAGAAAAAGCCATACCTGAACGTTATCGCCAAACTTTCACATTGGAAGACTGGTTGAGATATGGATTTCAGGTGATTGGTAAGCCATTGTCTGCCGAAGATTTATTGCAATTTGCCAATGCGAATGAGCATTTCCAGAACACTATTTCAAGTGCGCCATTTGCGATCAATTTTGATACCTTGTTAGATAAAAGCACGGCTGTGATGTCGTTGCAATGGAAGGCTTCAGCAGATGAAAAGTTTTCAACTGTAAATTGTGTGTCTGATCCAAGGCAAGGTCGATATGCACGAGAAAGTGTGAGTTTTACTTTGCCAAGTCATGAGCGCTCGCTAGATAGCATCCGATTTTTCCCTTGTGGCTTGGGTATGGTTCATGACTTTTCTTTTTTCCGTATTTATAAAGTTAGCCTATTAGCAGTGCCGGCCAAACAAAGCGATATGCAAAGTGGAGCCTCTGAGGCTCGAATCTTGTGGGAGATGGGTGATGAGAGGCAAATAGCTGAATTAGCCACGCTTAAGGACATTATCTTTGAAAAAGGCGATTTAGGTGAGTGCTATTATTCACAAAAATATTATCCGAGTTTGCAGTGGTCATTGGCTGATATAGAGCAAAACTTGCAAACTGATGAGGTGTTGCAAGTAGTGATAGAGGCACGTTTTCCAAGCACAAATGTCGATCAAACCTTTTTAGAGCGTAGCAAGCAAGTGTTATCACTAGAGTTTAAGTTGACAGAACTTGATCAAATCAAGAATTCCCAATCTTATGCCTTGGCGCTCAAAATTTCAGCTTTAGTCGGGCGTTTGCGTTCTATTAAAAGTGCGGTGTTGAGTAAAAAAAAAGCACTGAAAAATAACCCTAGGGCATTTTTTCAAAATGGTTCAAGTAAGCAATGGTGCTCTGCCAATGCAGTAATTACAACGCCTGTGCCTAAGGTTAGTATTATCATTCCATTTCGTGATAAACCTACATTGTTAGACAACTGCATTCGGTCAATAGTCGCTAAAACGCATTATGAAAATTATGAAATCATTGCGATTTCTAATGATAGCGTTTTGGCTTCAACGCAATCATTACGCAGCCAAATCACTAAGGAATTCCCACAATGTCAGTTTGTGGATCATAATATTGACTTTAACTTCTCTGCACTAGTCAATAAGGGTGTTTCTGAATCCAACGGAGACTTTATTGTATTGTTGAATAATGATGTTGAATTGCAGTCAGATGATTGGCTTGAGC
>CAZWHW010000001.1:0-118655 GCA_964633815.1 uncultured Gammaproteobacteria bacterium | reverse complement strand
TTTATTGTATTGTTGAATAATGATGTTGAATTGCAGTCAGATGATTGGCTTGAGCTAATGCTGAGCAAAGCATTACTAGATAATGTGGCGACGGTTGGCGGGCGTTTGAATTTTGCAGATGGCCGCATTCAGCATTTGGGCTTACATATAGCCGAGAAGTTACCTGAGCATACGTTTAAACATAAACGAGCTTATGAATTTGGTATGGGTAAATATTTACGTAAACCTCGTTATGTTAGTGCAGTGACTGGTGCAATGTTTATGTGTTCACGTCAGGTTTGGAATGAGCTAAATGGTTTTGATGAAGCGACTTTTGGTGTGGCATTTAATGATGTTGATTTTTGCTTGCGTGCGATTGAGAAAGGCTATCATAATGTCTTGCATCCTTTAGTTTTGGGTGAACATCATGAATCTGCATCCCGTGGTTATGAAACTACAGTAAATAAAATGCGACGTTTTGCTACGGAGCAAAAGGCATTTATTGAACGGCATGCAGGCTATGTTAAGCAAGGCGACCCATATTATTTCAATGTTTATTAAGGTTGAAAGACAATAAGTATGATTCCAAGATTTGTCAGAGCAAAACTTTCTCGCATCAAACGTCGATTTACAGAACTGCGTTTGACGGAATTTAATCAATCTAAATTTGATGCAGCGGTCACTTGGGTGCGGAGAAGTAAGTTGGGTGTGGTGTTTCTCAATATTGTGTCATTGGAAATTTTGGCAGTGGTCAAAGTGCTTAAAATCATCAAATTTTATGTGAAAAGCGATAGTTCCATCCCCGAATTCAAAAGTCTGCAAGAACAGCTGAGTTTGTTACCCAAGCTACAAACTTCACCACGTATATTGTTGATTGCTGAAGCTAGCATTCCACAATGTTTACACTATCGTGTTAAACAAAAACTGGAACAGTTGGAAGTGAATGGTTTTTATGTCGAATGGCATGACTGGTCGGAAATTGGTCAGTTGGAACAGGTAATTTATCAATTCGATATGATCTGGTTTTATCGTGTGCCCGGATATCCAGTAATCTTAGATTTGATGCAACATGCTAAAAAGCTGAGAAAATTGGTAGTTTATGACATTGATGATCTAATTTTTGATCGAGAGAAAATTCAACAAGCCTTTGGGCAAACGACCGAACAGTTAAATGATAAAGACTTGCAGGGTATTCTGACGGGTGCGAGTTTGTATAAGCAAGCTATTGAAATTGCACATTATGGCATTGCATCTACTCCTGTTTTACAACAAGAGCTGGCAGAACTAGTGACAATGAAAAAATGCTTTTTATTGCCAAATGGCTTGGATTCATTTATAGAATCGTGTGCAAAATCATCCAAAATTCCAGCTCAAGATGACAAGGTGCGAATTTTTTATGGTAGTGGCACCAAAACCCATGACGAAGACTTTGCCTTAGTTGCTGAGCCTTTAGCGAAACTCCTCGAAGAAAACACACAGGTATGTCTGGTGATTGCAGGCCAACTGAGTATTCCAGATTCATTGCAGAGTTTTTCTGATCGAATTCAGCGCTTACCGTCTATGGAATTTTCTTCTTATCTGCACTGCTTGCTGCACAGTGATATAGCTATAGCGCCCTTGAAATCGGGTGTGTTTGCAGACTGCAAAAGCGAGATCAAATGGTTGGAAGCAGCGTGTTTGGGTGTGCCGTCGGTGCTCTCGCGTACCGCAAGATATGCGCAGACGGTTGAACATGAACGAACAGCCTATCTTGCTGAAACATCAGATGACTGGCTGCACTATTTGTCTGAATTAGCACGAAGCAAAGACTTGCGTGAGCAGGTTGGAAAAGCAGCACAACAACATGTTAATAAAGAATATGGTAGCGAAGCAATGGCTAAAACCATGGCTAGCTTGTGCACAGATATTCAGCAACAAGCTATGGCAGATCATTTGTTGCAAGATACGGGATCAAAACCTAAAAGGCGCATTTTAATTGTCAATGTGCTCTATCCACCACAGGCCATAGGTGGAGCAACCACGGTTGCTGTGCAATCGGTGCAAGGTTTGTTGCAAGCTAATTCCAAAGAGTTTGAGATTGAAGTGTTGACCACTGAAATGTCTGATGAAGCGCCTTACACCTTGCATCAATATGAGCATGAAGGTGTCAACGTTACAGCGGTTCGAGTCCCATCGCATGTTGAGCTGGAAAGTCGCGCCTTTGATGAACAGGTTTATCAATTATGTTTGCAATGGTTGCCGCAAAATCGCCCTGATTTGATTCATTTTCACAGTATGCAGCGTCTCACAGCTGCTCCTATGCAAGCGGCGACAGAACTAGAATTGCCATACGTGGTGACCGTGCATGACGCATGGTGGATTTCTGCACATCAGTTCTTATTGGATGATCAGGATCAATTGGTGGACTTGCAGCAAAGCAATCCTTTGATTGCGGCAAATACGAGTGATGTAGCAAAAATGGTTGCAAGAACGCGTTATTTGTCAGAACAATTACAGGGTGCTAAACAGCTATTTGCAGTCTCGGAATTTCAAGCGAAACTCTATAAAAGCAATGGTTTTGGGCATGTCGCTGTGTTGAAAAATGGTGTGTCTTTTGAGTCCGAAATAATACAAGAGCAACAGGAATCAGAAGCTGTAGAAAGGCTTGTTATTGGTTATCTTGGCGGAATCTCAGCTCACAAAGGCTATTACTTCCTCAAAGACATTGTTTCAAATAGCTCTTTAGATAATTTGCAATTCGAAATGATTGACCTATTCAAACCAACAGACTTTAAACAAACCAATCAGTGGGGCGATTCCAAAGTGGTCACATGGGGTAAGCAAGTAGGTGCGGATATCGAAGATTTTTATACAGATATCGATGTTTTGATTGCTCCTTCTATTTGGCCAGAAAGTTTTGGTCTAGTCACTCGCGAAGCTGCGCTAAGAAATAAATGGGTCATTGCCGCTGATGCGGGAGGCTTAGCCGAAGATATTATCGAAGGAGAAACAGGCTTTGTCTTCCCGATGAATGACCAAAAAGCCTGTACATTAATATTGGAAGATTTGGATAAAAACTGGCAGCAATATAAAGGTTCTTCACCTAAGATAGGCCTAAGTGAAGACAAGATTTTTGCTCAAGATGAGCATATTCAGCAGTTGGCGGAACATTATTTGAACTGAGTTTCCTGGCAATGAAAACGGATAGTGAGAGAATTGTTGTAAGAGGTTTCTGATGGTTATGTTTTTCCCCATTCAGCACGAAATTGATTGCATCAGCATCAATGGTAAAACATTAGGCAGAATCAAGTTTGATAATTCTAAAGATGGGTATATTTTTAAGCTCAATAATGATTCGATTGTCTTGTCAAATGAAGAAGAAATCTGCATTGCAGTAAAATTAGTTAATCTTAAATCTGGCAAAGATGCTGTACCGATGCCAGACGATGATTGATCTCATTTGATTTTAGAGTGTTATATTGGTCAGATGTCTTATGAAGAGTTTAATCAGTTTTGTGATTCTTTGCCCGTAACGACTTATGTGCAGCAATGGGGTGGCGCACATGTATGGAAGGTGGGTGGCAAGGTGTTTGCGATTGGTGGCTGGGACAAGGCTAATAAAAACAATCCTGCATTTACGTTTAAGGTCACAGAGCTGGATTTTAATTGTTTGAAAGATGAACAAGGTTTCAGGCCTGCTCCTTATCTTGCTTCAAGAGGAATGCTTTGGATTCAGCAATATGATTGCTCGGGTGAAAGGTTAGACGATTTGCGTTTTTATATCACTGAATCGCATCGATTAGTTTCTTTGGGATTAACGAAAAAATTGCAAAAAGAACTCAACCTTAATCAAGATTGAGTTCTTTCAGGGTTTAAGGTTTGATCTATAGCAATGTGTTTGGGTCTACATAGCCATAGCCAAGCGTTTCTGCCACCGCTTGGTAGGTGACTTGGCCTGCATGCACATTCAGACCATTCATTAAGTGAACATCGTCTTTTAATGCATCTAAACCTTTATTGGCTAATTGCACTGCAAAAGGTAAAGTGGCATTGTTTAATGCCATTGTTGATGTTCGAGCAACGCCGCCAGGCATGTTAGCAACGCAGTAGTGCACTACGTCATCAACGATATACGTTGGTTCTTCGTGGGTTGTGGCTTTTGATGTTTCAAAACAGCCGCCTTGATCGATAGCGACATCAACGACAACTGCGCCTTTTTTCATGTTGCTGACCATTGCACGTGTTAATAGCTTGGGAGCCTCTGCGCCTGGAATTAAAACTGCACCGATAACAAGGTCAGATTCTTTGGATAAACTGTTAATAGCATCGAGGGTTGAGTAAACGGTATTGAGTCTGCCATTAAACTCACTATCCAATTCACGAAGACGAGGTAACGATCGATCTAATATCGTGACATTAGCGCCCATCCCGACCGCCATTTGCGCCGCGTGAGTGCCGACAACACCGCCACCAATAATGATTACGTTTGCTGGCGCAACCCCTGGTACACCGCCAAGCAGTGTACCCAAACCACCTTGTGCTTTTTCCAGATGGTGTGCGCCTGCTTGAATAGACATGCGTCCAGCAACTTCTGACATTGGCGCTAATAATGGCAAGCCGCCTTTGCTATCAGTCACGGTTTCATAAGCAATGCAGCTTGCTCCTGATTCGACGAGCAATTTTGTTTGTTCCGCATCAGGTGCAAGATGAAGATAAGTGTAAAGAATTTGCCCTTTGCGCAACTTTTTGCATTCGACAGGTTGAGGTTCTTTGACTTTGACTATCATTTCAGCTTGGGCAAAAATTTCATCAGTAGTGGCAAGTATTTCAGCGCCAGCATCTTCATAAAGTTCATCAGTGAAGCCGATGGAGTCGCCTGCAAGCGTTTCAACAAGAATATGATGTCCAGAAGATGTGAGCTCACGTACGCTGGCAGGGGTTAAGCCAACACGATATTCATGATTTTTTATTTCTTTGGGTACGCCAATTAGCATGATTCACCTATAAAGTTATTTATGTAAGTCACATCAACTATTTTATAGGTTTTTATTAGGTTGAATTTTCTGTATTTATGATATTTTTAGTTTATAGTTCTTTTTTTGTGCCAATTATTTGGTTTAAATAGTTTTTCTTGCTGTTTTGAAAATAACGATAGGTATGTTGCATGTTGGAACTCGATAGAATTGATAAGCATATTATTATGTTGTTACAAAAGGATGGGCGCATGACTTATGCTGAATTGGCTAGACAAGTTGGTTTGAGTACAACGCCTTGTTTGGAGCGTGTCAAAAAGCTTGAAAAAGAGGGAGTTATTAAAGGCTATACCGCTTTAGTTGATCCAGACTATTTGAAAGCTAGTTTGGTGGTTTTCATCAATATTCGTTTGGCACGACAATCTCAGGATATTTTTGAGCGCTTTAAAGAAGCAGCTGAGAATTTGCCTGAAATTCAAGAGTGCTACTTAGTTTCAGGAGGTTTTGATTATTTGCTTAAGACAAGGGTGCGAGATATGCCAGCTTATCGGAAATTTTATGGAAATACATTGTTGACCTTGCCAGGCGTTGTAGAGTCCAACAGTTATGTTGTGATGGAGGAAATAAAAGATACTATGGAAATTCCAGCTATGTAGAAACTAGAGCTAAAGGTTATGCTTTATTAAGCCAGTGTAGATTCTTTTTCGAAAAGTTGGACTAGCTAAATTTTAGCTTTGGAGTCTATTGGTTCACAGAGCGTGTTGATTTTCTTTGCAAAAGCCGAGTCATTTTTTTCTCGCCATTTGCTAACATAAGCGTGGCAATGCAGTTCGAATGGCATGGCAAGTTCTTCAGCTCGATATTCCACTGCTTGGCCTGGCGTGACTTTTCCGACCACTATTTTAGAAACTAGGCGATGATGAAGTAAGTCTTCATGACCAATGCCTTGACCAGCAATAATTATACGAAGACCTTCAGAGGAGGTGTCAAAATAACTATGGATATGCCCCGCTAAAATAGTATGAATTTTGGCGAGTTTGAGTGATTTCACAAACCAGTTTTTTTCTGATTCATTACCAAAGTCATGATCTTCATTTGGTCGTGGGTCATAAAATGAGCGGTGCGTAAAAAGCACTGTATCGTCGTATTCATGTTTATCTTCAACTATTGCTTTGACAAGTTTGGCACGTTTGCCGCCAGAAACAGGTAAGAAGCTTGCTGCGGTGTCGATGTTGACATAGCGCAGGTTGTTAATGGTGAAGACATGATTTAATGGCCCAATATCATCAATAAATTTGCCAACAATCAAGCCATCGTCATGAAAATCATGATTGCCGACGGTTATGTAGCATGGCATGGGTGCATTAGTGAATTGCTTAATGGCTGATTCATAATCGCTAGGCCCATAATTGAAATCACCTAAATGAATGAAAAATTTTGCACCGAGTTGTTCAGCACGTGTGATGCACCAACCTAATTCATCCAAGCCGCCACTATCGCCAATGGTGGCGAATTCATATTGGCCAATATCAGGCAATTGCCATTGAATGACGATTGATTTGCCAGATTTTGGTAATTCTATTATACGGGTAATGCCCTGAATCGATTCGTTGACTTTTTCCCGACTAACCAACTTTGCATCTGGCGAAATATTGTTGATTAGAATGGTTTGTTGATTCGCTTTTTGGATCTCAATAATTGGTTCAGGCGCATAAGCTCGCAAGCATGCAGCTTGCGTTTCATTCGCAAGTGGGTTGTGCGTGACTTGGTTTTTGCTGACGATACAATCGGTGAGCTTGAGTTCAATGCGATCATTTTTGAAGGTGTCAGCAACTGGACGACTTTCCCAGCTTAAGCGAGGATAACGCACACCGCGCCATAAGCTATATGGCAAACCGATTAAGCATGCTAATCCAAAACTTTTGAGAAATATTCTACGTTTCATGACAATTGCGAGCAGTTATTTAGGTAAGATTTTTAAATATCGATTATCAAAAGTCGGTTTGTCTTTTATTGCGCGTAAATCATAAATTAATATGGTACGTTTTTTTCCAAATAATTTTTCCGCCGTTGGCTTCATGTTTAATTGTCTGGAAATATATTCACGGGTTTCATCTACGTTTTTAGTTAGTGATATTGCAGTATAGTCAAAGTTATAAATTCGGTAAGTAGCTAATAAATCATCGAATTCACGCCAGTTAAATTGCAAGTTATAGTTTGCTGGTCTACGTCCGGCATAGTGCAATACAAGTGGTAGGTTGCTGTACACATGAGTGTCGTCAGCAACCTGTTGGGCTACCCATCGTCCGGCAGCTTTGATTTCAGGTTTATTGGTTTTAACGTCTAACCCATCGATTGCTGTGGCACCAAGCAGTAGAGCCAGTAAGGGTAGTTGCCATTTGCTAGAACCTATGTTGCTGGTGTTGCGCTGTTGCCATTTATTCCAGAAGTATTCCAAGCTAAATGGCGCAAGTAGCAAGATCGTCAAGACCAGTGCAACTGTATGGCGGCTCACTAAGAACATATTAATTAAAGTGAATACCATTAAAAGTGCTAGTTGCAATAAGCAAATCACATAGAAAATATGCCGCAAGTTTTGTTCTTGCAGCACTAATCGTTCTTTGAGAGCGTGCCAACTAAAATATGCAAAAATATACGATAATCGACGTAAAGGTTCGTAGACAGAAATGCATAAGACCGTGATGATTAAAACGGTTGGGGCAAATTTGTAGGAAAACTCATTCAGTAGATGTTGGCGAATCATTGATAATTTGAAATCTAGACTGTTAGCCAACTGTTCCATAGAACCTTGTAATAAGCCTAATAAACCAGGTTGAGTCGCTTTGGATTGTTCGCCAAAGATCCAGATACTGATTCCAAAGAATAAAACTAAACTGCCGAGTACGCTGAGAAATAGCCAGAAACGACTTGCAGATTTTGAGCTGCTATTCGCATAGAAAAGATACAATGGAACAATGGCAAGCAGTGCAATAGCTTCAATTCGAAATAAGGTCGCGATAAAAATCAATATAAAAGCGAAGATGTAGCGACAAATTTGTTCTGTTTTGATAGCAATAAACAGATGATAAAGCGACCATAAATAAAACGCGATGAAACCAGCATCACGAATAATGAATGAACGATATTTGTTGAAACTAGGGAAAAATAAAATTAATAATGCTGCTATGAATAAGGTTTTTTTGTTGCCTCCCAGCGCATGCACACAAGCCAGAAAGCCGAGCATTGCCATGGCATGCATTGCGCCATTGAAAAGATAGGCACTAGTTTGTGCAGTCGTGCCAGTTATGGTTTGTACTGCGGCTATAACAAACGAATAAAAAGGCCATTTGTAGAGCTCAAAGGCATTACCTATATTGCCTTGTTTTAGCTCATCAGCAGCAGATAAATACAATAAGGCATCTGGGTTGATCACTGGGTCAACGCTAATTGCCCAAAAGGTTAACCCAAAACTGGCGATGGCAGTGCAGAGAAATAGTAATTTATTGTCTTGTAAAAGCATGGAAATTAAATTTTATAATCCATGGCGCCTAGGGTTGTCGATTGCTACAAAATAATCCGGATCTTCCACAATGTTAACTTCAATCATGTCAGAGGCGGGTTGTAATAAACGCTGACAATCTTGACTGAGATGTAACAAATGAAGTTTTTTGCCGTTACGATTATAACGTTTGGCAAGAGAATCAATCGCTTTTAATGCGGAGTGGTCACACACGCGAGAATTTTTGAAATCAATGATCACATCGTTATTGTCTGTTTGTGGTGTGAAATGATCCAAAAATTTCTGTACTGAACCAAAGAAAAGAGGTCCATGGACAGTATAGTAATCCGAATTATGCTTATCATTCTCTTTGGTTACATGAATTTCTTTGGCGTGTTTCCATGCAAAAATTAAAGCTGTCATAATCACTCCGACAATCACAGCAATGGCTAAGTCGGTGAAAACGGTGACAGCAGACACGGTGATAAGTACTACCGCCTCTTCTTTGGGAATACGTTTCATGATGCGGAAACTACTCCACTCAAATGTGCCTAACACAACGATAAACATCACGCCCACTAGTGCTGCTAATGGAATGCTTTCTATTAGGCTAGAAGCGAATAAAATAAAACACAGTAAGGCAAGAGCTGCAATGATGCCAGACATGCGGCCACGGCCACCTGAGTTGATATTTATCATGCTTTGTCCAATCATGGCGCAGCCACCCATGCCGCCGAAAAAACCTGTCACAGTATTAGCCATACCTTGGCCAATACATTCGCGGTTACCTTTTCCGCGAGTTTCAGTCATTTCATCAATTAATTGTAATGTCAGCAAGCTCTCTATTAAGCCGATAGCTGCCAGAATGATTGAATAAGGCAATATAATCCAGAATGTTTGCCAGCTGAGTTCAACTCCTGGGAGGTGAAAGCTTGGGAAGCCACCTTCGATAGAAGCGACATCACCGACAACTTTAGTGTCTAAATTTAAAGCGATGACGATAGCTGAGACGATAATGATAGCGGCTAGTGATGAGGGGATAGCTTTAGTTAGACGCGGCAAAAAATAAATAATTGCCATGGTTAGTGCTACTAAACCAAGCATCATATATAGATCAATACCCGTCATCCAACCGATATCAATTACGGAGCCCTCGAAACTTGTGCCGGTTAGCCAGCCTTCTTTCCCAGCTTCACCAAATTGTCCTAACTGAGCCAGAAAAATAACGATAGCTAAACCATTTACGAAACCTAACATCACAGATCTAGGCACCATGCGGATAAATTTTCCAAGTCTGAATATTCCTGCTGCTATTTGGAGGATGCCCATTAAAACTACTGTGGCAAATAAATATTCAACACCATGTTCTTTGACTAGGCTTACCATGACCACGGCTAATGCGCCGGTAGCGCCTGAAATCATGCCTGGTCTGCCACCTGCAATCGAGGCAATTAGACCAACTAAAAAGGCAGCATATAGTCCAACTAATGGCTCTACGCCAGCAACAAAGGCAAAAGCAACGGCTTCAGGCACTAACGCAAGTGCCACAGTAAGACCTGACAGTATTTCGTTCTTGTAGCTAGTTTGCGGGTCTTTTTTTGAAAAAAGTTTAAAAATCATGTTAGATAAGGAAAGCCCAAGGTGATAGTGGCCAATTTTAAAATGGATGACATTATAACAAGCCTTGCTGTAAATGAATGTCTTTTTCAGCTTGTTTTCAGTCATCTCTGTATAGTTTTGAGGTTATAATGCGCAACAATAATTTTTATGTCTTGAACCACTTTTTGTTGATAAAAATCTAATGGATATTTCAGTAGTTATTCCTTTTTTAAACGAAGAACCTAATTTGCAACCTTTATGTGAAGAGTTGAGTGCTGCTTTAGACCCTACTGGCAAAGAGTATGAGTTGGTTTTTATCGATGATGGCAGTATTGATAAAGGCGTTGAAGTGCTTGAAGGTTTGCGCGCTAATATTCCGCAAATTCGAGTTGTGTCGTTGCGCCGAAACTTTGGTCAAACAGCAGCCATGGCTGCTGGGCTAGATTTTTCTACTGGAGAAGTAGTGGTCACGATCGATGCGGATCGTCAAAATGATCCAGCGGATATTCCGGCGATGATTGCTAAATTAGAAGAAGGTTATGACTTGGTTTGTGGCTGGCGACATAAGCGTAAAGATGCGGCGATTATGCGCAAATTACCTTCTAAAATTGCTAACCGATTGATTGCAAAAACTACTGGTGTAGTGTTGAACGATTATGGTTGCACACTGAAGGCCATGACTAAGACTATTGCTAAAAAAATTACGCTCTATGGTGAAATGCACCGTTTTATTCCGGCAGTTGCCAGTGCAGTTGGTGTCAAAATTGCTGAAGTGAAAGTGAATCATCGTGCGCGTGTTGCTGGTGAATCAAAATATGGCATTTCACGCACCTTTCGAGTGATTCTTGATTTGGTGACAGTGAAGTTTTTATTGAAATACTCTTCTCGCCCAATTCATTTCTTTGGAATGCCAGGCCTTGCTTTGACGACTATAGGAGGTCTAGGCTTGTCATATTTGGTATTTGGAAAATTACTTTTTGGCATGTCTATCGGAGATCGGCCATTGTTGATGCTGTCGATTTTGTTGTTGATTCTGGGTGTGCAATTTGTATTGTTCGGTTTGATAGGTGAGATGCAAACAAGGATTTATCATGAAAGCCAAGATAAACCCGTATATTATGTGCGTGAAACCATTGGTTGGCCGGACGATAAAGGCGTTGATTAAACAGCGTGAATTGCATTTGTTTCAATATAAGTGTTTAAACGCTTTTGACTGTTTGGCTAACAGGATTAGTCATTTTGCGATCATCAGATTTAATAGAAAAGTTACCTAATCAAGCCGAGAACACTGAGTCTGGGACTATTGCCGCGGTGATTGTGACTTTTAATCCGCAGTTACAAAATCTTCGACAAAATATTTTGGCAGTTTTTGACCAGGTTGATCAAGTGGTCATAATTGATAATGGTTCTGAAAACCAAGCATCTTTGCGCGACTTGCTAGAAACATTGGTTTTGGAAAAAGTTGTGCTGCGATGTTTGAATGTTAATCAAGGTATTGGTGCGGCGCATAATCATGGCATCGCTATTGCCAAAGAAAGCCAGCATGATTACGTTTTGTTGTTGGATCAAGACAGTTTGGTTAATTCCGATATGGTTGATGTCTTGTATGATGCTGTTTTGCAATTAGTCACTTCAGGTGAAGCTTCAACATTGGCAGCAGTTGGTGCTTGTTATACAGGAGATAACAGCAATGATTCATTTTTTGTTCGTTTTGGTTGGCTCAAATTTCAACGCCAATATTGTTTAGGCACTGAACATGGAGTTATTCCAGCAGACTTTTTAATTTCATCAGGTTCTTTAATACCAATGAAAGTAATTGATCATATTGGAGGCATGGATGATTCTTTATTTATTGATCATGTTGATACGGAATGGTTCTTAAGGGCTAAGGCAGCTGGTTTGCAAGCCTATGGAATATGTCAGGCAAAAATGCAACATGGACTTGGCGAGCAAATGCATCGCGTTCGTTTTTTCGGGGTTGGGAGAGAAAGACACGTGCCTCAACATAAGCCATTTCGATATTATTATATGTTTCGGAATAGTTTTGCTTTGTATCGTCGAAATAATTTGTCGCGAAAATGGAAGTGGAATGATATGCAACGTTTGATGCAAATATTTTTATTTTATGGTGTTTGCTATGGCCCAAGATTGAAAAACTTAACAATGATGTTTCGAGGTATGCTAGATGGTTTGCGAAACAAAATGGGAAAATTACCAGATTAACAATGTCTGTAGCCGCAATTATTGTTAATTACAATGCTGGCGAATGGTTGTTGCGCAGTGTGTGTAGTGCCTTGCAAGATGAAGCAATCTCGAAAGTCTATGTGGTTGATAATGCCTCTAATGATAACAGCCTTGAATCGTTAGAAGATTCCAATAGTTTTTTAGCTGAAAAACAACATAAGCTTGAGTTGATCAAAAATACGCAAAATTTAGGTTTTGGCAAGGCTAATAATATTGCTTTAGAAAAAGTAATGTCGGATCCAGTCATTAAGTTTGCATTGTTATTAAATCCTGATTGCGAATTAAACACAGAAGTTTTGCCAACAATGTTGCCTTTTTTCGAGCAACAGCCAAAGCTGGGCATGGCGGGTTGTGTAATTAAAAATAGTGATGGATCAGTTCAAGTGACCTGTCGCCGCAAATTTCCAACACCATGGACAGCTTTTTTGCGAATGACACAGCTACAACGACTTGGTATTGCCAAGCAAACAGATTTTGATTTAGGCAATATAGAACTTTCGGGTGAGTTTACTCAAGTTGAAGCGATTTCTGGTGCATTTATGTTAGTTAGATTAGAGGCTATCAATGAGGTAGGAGTATTCGACGAGGCTTATTTTATGCATTGCGAAGACCTTGATTTGTGCAAACGTTTTGAGGCTGCTGCTTGGCAAGTTGGATTTGTTCCTAGTGTGTCAGTATTGCATGAAAAAGGTGTTAGTAGTCAATCTAGACGCATTGGTGTTTTATGGAATTTGCATCAAGGTATGTTACGTTTTTTCGATAAATTTTATCGTCAAGACTATTCCATTGCTTTTCGAAGTATAGTTAAAGCTGGAATTTATGTCAGCTTTGTTGGCCGCGCTGCTGTCACAATGGTGAAACGCTGTTTTGGTAAATAGTATGAAAGAGCAAATTTTAGTAACAGGTGCGACCAGTGTGATTGGCAAATCATTGTTGCCTTTATTATCGAAGCGAGCACATCAACTCTATGTGATTTCACGTCATCTAGATGTCGTTAAAAATGCTCATATTGCTGGTTTTCATATTTGTGATTTAAGCTCACCAGTTTTGCCACAAGCGTTCATTTCGTCAATTCAAAAGGCGAGTGTGGACACCTTGGTTCATTGCGCGCCCTTATGGTTATTGCCACAGCATATTACTGCTTTGGCGGATGCTGGAGTGCAGCGAGTGATTGCATTTAGTTCCACAAGTATAGACGGTAAAGCATTATCTTCTAATTCGCATGAACAGAAAGTTGTACAGCTTTTGTCGGCATCTGAGCAACATATAAAAACGACCGCTAAATCCTTAGATATCGATCTAACTTTGTTTAGGCCGACCATGATCTATGGGCATGGTCAGGGCATGAATTTGGCATTTATCGCAAAATTTATTCAAAAGACAAGTTTCTTTCCTATAGTCACAGCTGCGTCTGGTTTGCGTAGACCAGTTCACGCAGATGATTTGGCTCAAGCCGTACAACTAGCTTTGTCAGCCCCAACGACGCATGGTAAAACATATGTTTTATCGGGTTCTGAAGTGATGAGTTATCAAGATATGGTGATGAAAATTTTTCATGCATTAGACAAGCCTGTGCGTATCCTCCCTTTGCCTTTACCGCTATATAAAGCGGCGATTTATTTAGTTACCAAGTTTTCTAAATTACCTATGACTTCGACTATGGTTGAGCGAATGCGTGAAAATTTGGATTTTAGTTTCGAACAAGCTGAGCAGGATTTTGGTTATTCTCCTGGTGAATTTTTGCCTAATGGGCGAGTGGATATTCTGCCTAAATTAAGCAAATAGGGAGCATTATGAATCAAATTAGCAGTATTCTTTTTATAGATTTTAGTAATAGTTCGAGTGTGCTGGCTTCAACAGGAGTCTTTGCTGGCTTAATAGTGATATCTGTCGTAAGTTGCTTAGCAGTATGGGTGCTGGTTCGATTTTACGCTCAAGCTGGTCGCATGGATGTGCCAAACCAACGTAGTATGCACACAGTTGCTACTCCTACTGGGGCAGGCATTGTAATGGTGTTGTTTTTACTGATGGGGACAATTTATGTCTTTATTAATTTAGTTAGTATTCAGTTTTTGGCAATTTCTGTTATTTTAGCTTTTTTAGCTTTTATTGGTTGGCGGGACGATAAAAACTATTTGTCTGTTGCATCAAGAATGACAACGTTTGTCGTGCTGTCATTGCTAGTGATTTTGTTTATCGGCGTAGTTGATCAGTTTTCTGTAGGTAACTTAGGTTCCCTATCTTTACCATATCCAATTGCAGCTGTATTGACCTTGTTAGGTTTTATTTGGTTGTTAAATTTATATAATTTTATGGATGGCATGGACGGCTTGGCTGCCATGCAAACTATTATTGCCAGTGCAGGTTTCATGGTTATATTCATTAATATTGCTTTTTTTAGCAATAGCTTCTTTGATGAATTGACTTATAGTGCTTCTCTGGCTCTTTTATGCAGTGTTCTATTGGCGGCTACCTTTGGTTTTTTGGTTTGGAATTGGTCACCAGCAAAGATTTTCTTAGGTGATGTTGGGAGTCTGCCTATTGGCGGTTTTTTTGCTATTTGTAGTATTATCGCTGTTCGAGAGCTTAACGTTTCGATATTGAGTTGCATCTCTATTTTAGGTGTATTTATTTTTGATGCGAGTTATACCTTGATTGCTAGAATATTCCGCGGTGAAAAAATTACTGAAGCACATCGCTCACATATTTATCAACGTTTGGCAGGTATCGGAATTTCACATTCACGTATAGTGATGGTTTATGCTCTGAAAATGTTGTTATCTACTACCGCTGCGGTCTTGTGGGAGCTTGATTTGATAAATGGTTTTGTGGCTGGCTTAGTCGCACTTATCAGTGTAATATTCGGTCTATTATGGGTGCTGTGGTTAGAACGGTTAGTGCAAACGACTTAATTTTGAAATCGCTTACTGCACGTATGAGTTTTGTTTTTAAAATTTTCCTTGTTATATTATTGCCACAAATTGTTTTGCACAAAGGTGTTTAGCATTGTCCAACGGTTTTAAAAATCAATTATTTACCGCACTGTTGCGTTGGCGTGTTTTATTGCACGACATGCTGTGGATTCCTATTGCTTGGATGGCTGCTTATTGGCTGCGTTTCAATTTGGATTCCGTCCCAGAACCTTTTTTACATGGAAGTCTAACCTTATTGCCATTTGTTTTAGCTGTGCAAGTTACAGTTAATTTTTCGGTTGGAATTCATAAGGGTGAATGGCGATTTGCTTCTATGCCCGATTTGGTACAAATCATCAAAACAGTCATGGTGGGCACTGCCTCAATTGTTTTTGTAGCCTTTGTTGTTACTCGCTTGAATTTTGTACCTCGCTCCGTATTTATTCTGTATGCGTTTGTATTATTGATGGGCATGGCTGGTTCTCGTTTTGTTTATCGTTATTATAAAGACCGACATTTTTCCAAAAAGGCTGGACGCAAAGTTATTATTTTAGGTGCGGGTGCAGCTGGCGAGCAGTTGGTGAGAGATTTAAGAAGGCACTATTCTAAACAATACAATATTGTTGCTTTCCTTGATGATGATGAGAAAAAAATAGGTCGACATATTCATGGTATTCCTGTTTCAGCATCATGTGATGTGGTTGCTGAAACGGTGAGTAAATGGGGTGTTGATTTAGCCTTGATTGCAATGCCAAGTGCGTCTGATGAACAGATGCAACGATTGGTGAGCATCTGTCGTGATGCAGAAATAGAATACAAAACATTGCCTGGTGTGCATGAGTTGCTCAGTGGCAAAGTTAGCCTCACTGATCTTCGTAAGGTGAAGATTGAAGATTTGCTAGGCCGTGAACCTGTTAATTTAGATTGGCATCGAATTAAGTCAACATTGTCAGATTCCGTTATCCTGATTACAGGCGCTGGTGGTTCAATAGGCTCAGAGTTGTCACGCCAACTAGGTGCACTAGTTCCCAAGCAACTTATATTGTTTGATCAATCAGAATACAACTTATATTCGATTGACAGGGAATTGAAAGAACGTTTTCCAGAATTGGATATTCGGCCGATATTGGGTGATATTGTTGACGAAGTGGCATTGCGACAGGTTTTTGAAATGTATCAGCCACAACAAGTGTTTCATGCGGCAGCGTATAAACATGTGCCTCTTCTAGAAGGTCAGGTTCGGGAGGCTGTTAGAAATAACGTGATAGGGACAAAAACTTTAGCGGATCTAGCGCTAGAATTTTCATGTGATAAGTTTGTTTTGATTTCTACGGATAAAGCAGTGAACCCTTCCAGTTTGATGGGGGCTTGTAAACGTTCTGCCGAAATTTATTGTCAGATGTTGGCAAAAACATCAGATAGTCAATTCATCACAGTACGTTTCGGTAATGTGTTAGGTTCAGCGGGTAGTGTTGTACCATTGTTTCAAAAGCAGATTCTAAATGGTGGACCTTTAACTGTGACTCATCCTGATATGACGCGTTATTTTATGACTATCACTGAAGCGAGCCAGCTTATATTAGAAGCTAGTGTTGTCGGGCATGATGGACATATTTATGTACTAGACATGGGAGAACCTATTAAAATTGTAGACCTTGCTGAGCAAATGATTTCACTATCCGGTAAACAAGTAAATAGGGATATTAAGATTGAATTTACTGGTCTCAGGTTAGGTGAAAAGCTTGAGGAAGAGTTATTTCACACAGATGAGAATATTACCGATACCAAACATGAGAAATTGTTATTAGCCCATACTCGAGAAGTTGAAGGACCATTGGTTAATTCTTCAATTGAACTATTAGTGGATGGTGTCAATACAAATGAAGTTGTAAAAATTGATTGTGGTTTGCATGGATTGGTGCCTGAGTATACTGGCGACTGCGTTGCCGCTGCGCGTGAGAAGCATAAAGGAATGATTGCTTAAGACTATCATCACGTTTTAAAGTTAATTCTTAAAAAAGGTGCTATTTTGACAATTGCTATCATTGGTGGTTCAGGTTTCAGCGCTTTAGATTCATTTGAAATCAGCCAGAAATTGACTATTGATACACCTTATGGAACCCCTTCAGCTGATATTTTAAAAGGCAAGCTATTTGATTTTGAACAAAATATTTTATTCATGGCTCGACATGGTGAAAAACATTCTATTCAGCCACATAAAATCAATTTTCGGGCAAACCTATATGCTTTAAAAGAATTAGGGGTGAAAAAAGTTATTGCCTTAGGCGCGGTTGGCGGGATTGATACCTCTTGTGAGCCCGGCTGTTTGATTATTCCTAATCAGATATTGGATTACACTTATGGACGTGAGGCAACGTTTTTTGACCAGCCTGAGGAAGTTGCACATGCCGAATTCACCGAACCTTATTCAGCTGATTTGCGTAATGTTTTTGTAGAAGCAGCTAAGCGGTTAAGTGTAAAGATAGTCAATCGTGGTGTTTATGCAGTGACTCAGGGACCTAGATTGGAAACGGCAGCTGAAATCCAACGCTTACAAAGAGATGGAGCAACTATTGTTGGTATGACAGCGATGCCAGAAGCTATCCTTGCGCGTGAAATCGGTATAGCTTATGTGGGGATTTGTTTTTCAGTGAATTGGGCTGCAGGCATTCAAACCGGATTGATTGAACATGATGATATTCAAGCGGCATATTCAACTGCTTCGAGAAAGCTCTATAAAATTCTCAAGGAGTGCTTAGCTGACCTAGAAAAGGTAACAGTCGATGTGCCTGATTTGATTCGTATGTAGTTAGATACGGCTAACCCGCATTAATACACCGAAGCCTTGATTATCAAAATAATGCACTTCATTTAGCTTCAGACGACGACGCTCTGAAATGGAGTGCCCCTCGAAATTTAGCTTTACATCGGCAAACAATAACTGTTTAGCAAACACTTTAATATAGCCACTCATGCCTGCAATGGCTAATTGTTTTGCAGCACTATTATTATAAGATGCTGACTTTTGCCCCCATGCGCTATGAGTCAAAATTTGATATTTTTGATAAAAACGCATGCTGTTGACATATTTGTTTAAATAAATCGTTTTACTTGGCCAAGTGCTGGAAAAATTAGGGATGGTATTGAATGTGTCTGGTCTGTTGCCAGGCCTGCTGTCCACTTGTTTGAACACGATCACTTCAACATGATAATTCCCGGAAGCTTGGGACTGCCAAGAAATGAGTATGCATACCGTAGCAATTAACAATGTTGCCAGTTTTTTCACAAGACCAGGCTTGTGTGCATGAATGTATTGCATATAAGTCAACATGTGAAATCCAAAAAATGTCAGCTTTGATTGTGTGGCGTTAATGGTATCATTCTATCAAATAGAAATGTTGTTAAATCTTGTCAGGACTAGTGTCATTCGACCTGCTGTCTAAATAAAGCTTAAGCTTTAACAAGTATTGATTAATAATACGCAAATGACCGTCAAAAAAATTCTTCGTTATGGAGATCCAGTATTATTAAAGCGTTCGGAAGAAGTCATCGACTTTTCTAGTGAGTTATTGATTTCTTTGGTGAAAGATTTGGAAGACACAATGCAGGCCCACAATGGCGCGGGATTGGCAGCACCTCAGATTGGAATATTGAAACGTGTTGTTATTTTTGGAAATAAGCAATCTGTAGATAATCCGCGTTACCCGGATGCAGAGCATGTGCCGTATACCGTTTTAATTAACCCACAAATAACTGTTTTATCTGATTCGACGCAAGGCATGTGGGAAGGCTGTTTGAGTGTGCCAGGAATGCGCGGTTATGTTGAACGCCCTGATCATATTCATTATCGAGGGTTTGATTTACAAGGTAATGTGATTGATCGAGAAGTCAGTGGCTTTCATGCCATTGTGTTACAACATGAATGTGATCACTTGGATGGTATTTTGTATCCGATGAAATTATCAGATCCACGCATGTTTGGCTTTGAAGAAGAAATCGCGAAGTCATTATCGTCACAAACAAAGGGTGAAAATAAAGTTGATCCGTAGTTATTTATTGTATGGAAAAGTATATAAATTTTTGATGTAATAAACTTAGTTTATTAAAAATCCTAATGCATTTAATGTTTAACTTCATTATGATTAATTTTCAATTGTATTTAGTTTGAAGTACTCTGGTTAGTAGTTTTTTAAAGTGCATTCTTAATGGTAAAATTCAATCAATTTATATAAAACATTTAAAGGAGATATTAATATGTTTAAAAAAGCAATCGCATTAATAGCTTGCGCACTTTTCTCAGCAAATATCATGGCTTTTGATATAAGTAAAACGATCAAAAATGCTGGTGGAGATTTATTAAAAGCGGCTACGGTCAGTCCAAAAGATGTTATCAACCAAGCCAAAGCATCAGCGAAGTATTTAGATTCAAAAAATAAAATTAATAAAAAAGAAACAGCGCGACTAAATAATTTAGCAAAAAAACTTACTTTGCCTAAAATGGAAGGGGTGAAATTTAATTTTAAGGTTTATCAAACTGATCCTGATGATATTAATGCGTTTGCAATGCCAGATGGCACTATTCGCTTTCATTCTGCTTTAATGAAATCAATGAACGATGAGCAAGTTTTGGCTGTGTTGGGTCATGAAATCGGCCATGTGGCGGGAAAGCATTCTTTTAACCAAATGCGCAAAGCTTTATTAACTAGTGCTGCAATCCGAGGCGCAGCTGGTCAAAGTTCAATTGGAACTGAAACTTACAATGCTGGTGCAGGTGAAATGGCTGAAAAATTTGCAAGCGCTTCATACAGTAAATCTGATGAATATAAAGCAGATACATATGCAGTGAAAACATTGAATGAATCTGGCATAAACCCTGAAGCTATGGCTGATGCTATTCAAATTCTAAAAGATAAGTTTGGCAATGGTGGCGGCATTATGAGTACCCATCCTAGTAATGAAAAGCGTATCAAAAGAATAAATAAATCGATTTCTAAGCTGAAATAAAATAATATGAAAAGAGGCTTGGTTGCAAATGAATAGTGTTTGTAATCAAGCCTCTTTTTTTATTTGGGATTGATAAAATAAACAATGATTCAGCAATTGAATAAAAATTCAATAGTTTTAGGTATTTTAAGTCTGTTATTTTTTGAACAAGTGCCAACACACGCGGTTGAGAAAAAAGAATTTTCCCCATTTTTTGTTAATAGCTTGTTACCAGTATCTATTGGTTTGGGTTTGCCAAAAACATTGTCAGCTAACAGTTTGAATCAAGGAGAAAAGCAGCTTGTTTTTAACTTAGGGGTTAAATCTAATGCTAATGATGCAGGCAGTGCGACTGGTGAAAGTTTGCGATTAGATGGTGAAACTTATAGTTTGGATGTTGGTTTGGCTTATGGTTTGAGTGAGCGTTGGCAGCTAAATGCGCAAATCAGTTATTTGCGGCATACAGCAGGTAATTTTGATAGTTTGATTGACGGCTGGCACGAATTTTTTGGTCTGAATGAAGGTGATCGTCCTATATTAGGACGAGATCAATTTGAATTTTCTTACGCGAATGGCAGCACCAATGAATTTGTCACAGAAGGTGATGGTATCAGTGATTTGCGCCTTGGTATCGGCTATGCAATTAAGCAGACTGAACCATTTAGCTTTCTTGTTCATGCAGGAGTTAGTTTGCCATCAGGAGACGCTGATAATTTGACGGGCTCTGATGATGTGGATGCCGATGTTGGATTGTATTTTAATGGGCGCGGTCAACGGCGCTGGCAGAATGTGGCTTGGCATGCCAATTTGGGTTATTTGCTCATTGGTGACGAGCAATCATTGGGTATTCCAACAGAAAGTGGGGCATGGTTTTCCTCGCTTGGTGTCTATTGGGCGATTTTTCCCAGAGTAGTTTTACAAAGCCAGTTGGATTCGCATGGAGCTTTTTTTGACAGTGATATTGACGAACTAGCAAGAACAGCTCATGAGATCACTGTAGGTTTGTCATTTCAAACTAAACGAGGTAACCAATTTGAAATTTATTTTTCAGAAGATATCAGTGTCAACAGGGCTGCGGATTTTACTTTTGGTGTCAGTAAAAAAATAGCGTTTTAGTTTGATGATTACAAAGGATTTTATAGGTAATAAAAAACGCGGTGATATACACCACGTTTTTATATTCTTTCAGTTTGAGTGTTTACTCTTCTTCTGAATTTGTTTCCTGTGCTTTTGGCTCTGGAGCTTTCACCAAGTTTTCAGCAACTAAAATTGCTACTTTGTCGTCGCCATTGATCATTTTGCCTTTTTTTGATTGCACAGCATATCGTCCATCACGACGCTCTAATACACTGTACTCGGCAGTTTTCTTAACAAGTTTCATTAGCCTTTCCTCTAAAAATTAAAAATTTTGTACCAAATGGTACGGGTTGCTGAATGTACTGCGTTCAGTTGTTGCTTGCAAGTTGTAAAATGTTTTCTTTGGTCAAAAATATAGATGCGTTACAATTTAAGTTATGGAAAAAAATAGTATTCGTCGGTTACATATCGGTGGCAAAAAAGCAGATCCCGAATGGGAAATTTTTGATGCCTTAGAACGTGATCATGTTGATCATGTAGGAAATGCTGCGGATTTGTCACGTTTTGCAGATGGTGAATTTCAAACGATTTATGCATCTCATGTGTTGGAGCATTTTCCTTATTTGCGTCAGTTAGTGCCGACTTTGATGGAGTGGGCGAGGGTGATGACTGATAATGGCAAAATGCTGATCAGTGTGCCTGATATGGATATATTATGTCGTTTATTTTTAGAGAAAGAGAAGCTAACAGTGGATGAGCGTTATCATGTGATGCGTATGATGTTTGGGGGGCAATCAAATCGCTATGATTTTCATTATGCAGGTTTGAATTATGAGATTTTGCAAAAGCTTTGTAATCAGGCTGGTTTAAAAATCAAACAAAGAGTCAAATGTTTTAATATATTTCCTGATCATAGCAATTATCAATTTGCAGGTGAATTAATCAGTTTGAATGTTGTGCTGATCAAAGACAAATAATAATCAAATAAATTATATTAGCAGCTTTGTAATTCTTGTTGGTTTGTTTTTAGCCATTCGTGCTGTTCTTGATAATTTGGGCAAATGGAATGTACTAAATCCCAAAATTGTTTGGAATGATTAAAGTGCTTTAGATGGGCGAGCTCGTGCACGATCACACTGTCTATCACATCGCTGGGAGCCATGAAAATGCGCCAATTAAAGGATAAATATCCTTTAGATGAGCAACTTCCCCAGCGCGCTTTATAGTCACGCACTGCAAAGCCTTTGGGCTGCAATTGCATTTGATTTGCTAAAGAAGGTAGTTTTTTAGTTAGGTAATCATTGCCTAGTTGCTTGTACCATAACGAAACTTGTTTTTTTAGAAAGGCGTCGGTGTTTTTAACACGGTTGCCAATACAAATATGAAGTTCAGACTTTTCTTGATCAAAGTCAGTTTTGGATTGAACGCCAGTGTTTATTTTGAGGTGGATTTTTTCACCAAAAAATAACCATTGTTCTCCATCTTGATAGATTTTGGGTTCAACTTTAGGCGCCGCTTGCATGCGTGCTAAGTGCTTTCTGAGCCAATCGATCTTGCTCAAGGCAAAGGCTTTTAGCATGACCCTAGGTGTGTACAACGGCGCTCGTAAAATGATCTCTTCATTTTTGATATGCAAACTAATTGATTTGCGCTTGCTGCGCACAATTTCAATATCCAATTCTGCCAATTGCATCTGCTCTGATGATGAGCGTTTAGTGAAAATAGATCGCATTATTTTGTTATTGATTTTGCTTAATTAAGGCTTAATTCACTGATAATATGACGTAATAATTCAAAACGTTGTTCATTTTCCAGCATTGGCCGTTTTACCACAAATGTGCTTGGCCCTTTCATTAGGTAATCTTGCGGCGCTGTATTCATTAATTCCATAAGTCTAGCAATATTAATGTTTGGATTTTCATCTAGTTCAAATTTACCACCTGCTGGGCCAACTTCCACTTTTTTGATGTTCATAGCGCTGAGCTTGAGCTTCAATATAGCAATCTCGAACAGGTTTTTCACAGCGTCTGGTAACAAGCCAAAACGGTCAACGACTTCAACCTGCATTTCATACAAATCATCTTCACTGGCGGCACTACTGATTCGTTTATACATTGTAAGGCGCAGATTTACATCTGGAATGTAATCGTCTGGGAAACGAGCAGCCATATGCAAATTAATATCGGTATTGATATTGGCCGTAACATTGGCAGATTGTTGATCGATGGGTTGTGATTTTTCTCGTTTGATGCGAGCAACGGCTTGTTCAAGGAATTCATTGAAGAGCGAATAGCCGACTTGATCCATGCCGCCACTTTGGGATTCCCCGAGTAACTCACCGGCACCACGAATTTCTAAATCTTGGGATGCCAAGGCAAAGCCAGCGCCGAGTTCGTCAAGTGATTCAATCGCTGTTAGGCGTTTGTAGGCGTCATTGGTCATCGCTGCTCTTTCTGGAGTGATCATATAAGCATAGGCTTGATGATGAGAGCGACCAACGCGTCCCCGCATTTGGTGTAGTTGTGCCAAGCCAAAACGGTCAGCCTTGTTGATGATGATGGTGTTAGCACTTGGCACATCGATACCACTTTCAATGATAGTAGTGCACAGTAGAACGTTAAAGCGCTGATGATAAAAATCTCTCATGGTGCTTTCCAGCTCACGTTCACTCATTTGACCATGACCAATTTCAATGCGCGCTTCAGGGATTAATTGCTGCAACTGTTCGCGCATTTTTTGGATGGTGCGCACTTCATTGTGTAAGAAATAAACCTGGCCACCACGGCGAATTTCACGCAAACATGCTTCTTTGATGACCGCATCATTCCATTCGCGCACAAAGGTTTTTACTGCTAATCTTGCTTTTGGTGGCGTAGCAATCACAGAGATATCACGCATTCCTGACAATGCAATATTCAATGTGCGAGGAATTGGTGTTGCTGTTAGTGTGAGGATGTCGACTTGGCTGCGCAGCTGTTTGAGCTGCTCTTTTTGGCGTACTCCAAAGCGATGCTCTTCATCGATGATCACTAAACCAAGACGTTTAAATTCAATGTCTTTTTGAATTAGTCGATGTGTACCAATGACGATGTCAACAGTCCCAGAATCGAGGCCTTTGAGAACTTCTGTAGTTTCTTTAGTTGTTTTGAAACGTGAAACAAGTTCAACTCGAACTGGCCAATCAGCAAAGCGGTCACACAAGTTTTGATAATGTTGCTGAGCAAGCAATGTTGTTGGGACTAATAAAGCGACTTGTTTGCTTGAAGCAATTGCCATGTAGCTAGCGCGCATTGCGATTTCAGTTTTACCAAAACCTACATCACCGCAGACAAGACGATCCATTGGTTTAGATTGAATCATGTCGTCAATAACATCATCAATCACTTTTTGTTGGTCAGGCGTCTCTTCGAATTTAAAGCCAGCAGTAAATGCGGAATAGCTATCATCGGGCTCATTGAAGGCAAAGCCTTGTCTAGCCATGCGCATGGCTTGTACTTCAAGTAATTCTGCAGCCACATCATAGGCTTTTTCTTGGGCTTTTTGCCGTGCTTTGCTCCATGTATCGGTGCCGAGTTTGTGTAAGGGTGCAGATTCTGGTCCACTGCCAATATAACGGCTAATTGCTTCTAGAGACAGTACTGGAATAAAGAGTTTGTCGCCACCTTGGTATTCAATGACTAATAGTTCATTGTCAATGCCATCAATTTGATGGTTTTCCAGCCCAGAGTATCGGCCAACACCGTGATCTTCATGAACAATCGCGTCACCAATATTGAGTTCCGCGAGTGAACGAATGATGGCATCAGGGTCGCGATTTTTAGCAGAACGTCGGCGCCTTTGGAAAACGCGATCACCGTAAAGTTGTGATTCGGTGATGATTTCAATGTCTACACTCGGTAGTTTGATGCCATTATCAATTTCAGCAACAATAATACTGAAACGTTGGGGTGTATTAATAAAACTTTGCCAATCAGTAAAAACGGTGGGAGTAATATCATATTTTTTCAACAACTCAAGCATTGCTTCACGGCGACCGGCTGACTCGACTGCCAACAAAGTGTGTGCTGGCTTATTTTGGCTTTCGGTGACATTCGTGCCATTTAAATAATCAATGAATGGTTGATAGGGTGCATCTGTCTTAGGTTGGATTTGAAATTGTGATGGCTTGGCGCAATCAAAATTTTGCACTTGGCTTTGGTTTTTAAGATTTAAACCCAGCAACTCAATCAATTGAAAAGATTTTAAAACCCGTCTGGTTTCATCCGCTTTTACAAAGACGGCGTCGGTTTCTAATAAAGGCCATTCAAGATCGCTGCTTAAACTGTCATAGCGTTGCTGGCTTTCATTTTGAAATTGGTCCAATTGAGATTGAGCACCATCGGCAAATATTAAAATACTATTGTCAGGCAGATAGTCAAAAAAAGTTGCTGTTTCATCAAAAAATAGAGGCAAATAATATTCACTTCCAGCAGGTGCGATGCCTTTGCTGATTTCGGGATAGATTATGGTGTTTTGTGGATCACCCAGAAAAGTTTCACGAAAATTTCTGCGAAATGTTTCAATGCCTGTTTCATCCAAAGGAAACTCTTTGGCAGGAAGTAAGCGAATATTTTTAACTGATGAGATTGAACGCTGAGTTTCAGGGTCGAAGAGTTTGATGTCTTCAATTTCAGTATCGAATAGATCTAAACGAAATGGTTGTTTAGTGCCTGAAGGGAAGACATCAATAATGCCGCCACGCACAGCATATTCGCCCGGCGACATGACTTGTGAAACGGCATAATAACCAGCGTTGACTAGCTGCTGAGTGAATGCATTAGTGTCTAATTCATCGCCTACTGAGAAGTTGATAGCGTTATTTAATACATACTCAATAGGGGCAAAACGATGAGAGATTGCAGATGCAGTAGTGATGACAATGCCTGATTGCATTTTAGGCAGTGAGAATAATGATAGTAACCGTTCAGAAATGATATCTTGATGGGGTGAAAAACGATCATAAGGAAGACATTCCCAGTCTGGGAGTCGCAGTATATCTTTTTTATTTTTTTGGCTAAAAAAATCTAGCTCGCGTTCTAGCTTGTGCATGTGTTGTGCTTCAGCACAGACAATAATGATTGGAGCTTTTTCCTGTTCATTTAGGCACTGGATAGCAAGACTTGCAGCACTACCGGATAGGTGTTGCCAAAAGTTAGTTTTTCCTGCTGATAAAAGAGAAGGAGGTGCAAGAGGGGAATATAACGTAGTCATTGATTGCGAGTTTAAAGACCAACCGTATCGATTGAATTATTTTCAAGGTTGTGATTGTAGCGAAAGCTGTTTATAAAAAGGTAATATTTAGAAATTGTTTCCTTAGTTTTTCTCATTTACGTTGGCAAATTGAGATGACTTGACTATGCTGCGCATTATGACGAAAAGTAAATCTTCAAAATCACGCCTTTGGGCGCTTATTCCCGCAGCAGGTGTTGGCGCTAGAATGGCTGCTGATCGTCCTAAGCAATATTTAACGGTCAGGAATAAAACTATTTTAGAGCATACGTTGTCATTGTTTCTTGAGGTAGAAAAGATTGCCGGAGTGCAGTTGTGCTTATCTCCTGATGATGGCTATTGGCAGGAGATAGCTTTTTCGCATGACAAGTTATTACCAACTTGTGATGGAGGAGAGCAGCGCGCGGATAGTGTTTTGTCGGGTTTAAAATCACTTGAAAAAGTTGCTAGTGTCGACGATTGGGTATTGGTGCATGATGCAGCTAGACCTTGTTTATCTGAGGATTTATTAAACACATTAATTGCTAGTTTAGTTGACGATTCAGTAGGTGGGGTTCTGGGTGTCCCTGTTGCAGATACATTGAAAAATGTGTCCAACGCGTGCATAGAAAGCACGGTGGACAGATCAACTTTATGGGCAGCCCAAACTCCGCAAATGTTTCGTTTAGGATTTTTGCGAGATTGTTTGCATAAAGCTTTTGCTTCTGATGTAGTTGTCACGGATGAGGCATCTTGTATAGAAGCGGCGGGCTTCAAGCCAAAAATTGTGCTTAGCGAGCGTTCAAATATTAAAGTGACTTATCCTGAAGATTTGGCGTGGGTAGAGTATTTTTTAGCAAATAAAGTTTAATTGTCCATCAGTTTTGCTAGTGAGATTAATGCTTCACTGTTCGGATAGTTTCGGCGCCATACTAACGCGATTGTTCGACTCATATTGGTTTTATCAATTTGGCAAATTGCAATTTCATTTTCTTTCACTAGGTCGCTCTCAATAGCCATTTTAGGCAATAGTGTACCGCCAATACCATTACTAACCATTTTCATCAGCGTGTGTAGGCTTGACGCTTGATAAGGTACGTCGAGATCATTAATTGAGAATGAGCAAGCATTTAATGAGTGATTACGCAAACAATGACCGTCTTCCAGAATCAACATAGGCAGATCTTTAAGGTCGTTTAAAGAGATCTTAGCTTTTTTTGCCAAAGCGTGTGATTTAGGTATCGCTAATAGTAAAGGGTCATCAAACAATTCGTGGGTGATAAAATCATGAGTTGCAAAAGGGAGCGCCATTAAAGCGACATCAATTTCGCCTTTATTGAGCATTTCCATTAAGTTATGACTTAAGTCTTCACGAATCAGGATGTCAGTTTGAGGGTGATGTTTGTTCAATACTGACAGTAAAGGCGGCAGCATAAATGGTGCTATAGTGGGGATGACACCTATGTGTAATTGACGGATAAAACCTTCGGCAGATTGCTGAGCAATTGCCATTAGATCATTGGTTTGCGTTAGGATCACGCGTGCACGAGCGACCAACTCTTCTCCTAAAGGTGTGATTAAGACTTGTTTGTTATGACGTTCGAAAATTTGTACTCCAAGGTTTTGCTCAAGTTCATTAATGCCTGTGCTTAATGCAGATTGCGAGACGAAGCACGAATCAGCAGCTTTGCTAAAATGTTTTAAATCTGCCACAGCACAGATGTATTTCATTTGTTTAAGAGTAGGTTGATACATGTCTTTGACTAGATCGATTGTTATTGTGTTTGATAATGACCTGTTATGTTTTTGGAGTCAAAGCTTGTTGCTCAAAAGAAATGCCGGAAAAACCTTGTTGCATGAATTGACGGATATTTTGATGGTCATTTGCATGCGGGTTTTTTAGAACATCTTCACGATAATATTCACCAAAAAGTGCAAGAGTTTGCTGTTGGTCTAATGTGTGCAATATAGCAAAACTGAATACTTTGCATGATCCAGAATTTTCACCAGCTTTATTGTGCTGCAAGCCATTTTTGAATGCGGTTTCCATAAAGTTATAATTTTCGTCTATTGCCTGCATCACATCAGAAAAAGCGATTTGATTAGGGTTGTTTTTGAGTTGTTTAAGTAATGTATCGATGGCCATAAAAATTCGTTTTGAGTCAATTAAATTGTGCTGATAGTCAGCTAAGTTTCATGCTAAGGTATGAATCTTGATTCTACTAAGTAAGATGGGTTTCATAAAACGCTTTATGGTTAAAACTGCTAGAGTTTTATTTTTTATTTGTGTATTTCCTGTGTTGTCTGCTTGCGCTGGCACGTTGGTTGGTACTGTCGCTGATGTAACACTTGAGGTTGCCAAAGTGCCGTTTAAAGTGGTGGGTGCTGCGGTTGATGTAGTGGTTCCAGATGATGATTAAGGTCTGATATGCGAATTGGACAGGGTTATGATGTACATCGATTAGTGACAAACAGGCCATTGATTTTAGGTGGTGTTACGATTGATTATGAGAAAGGCTTGGATGGTCATTCTGATGCGGATGTTTTATTGCATGCTATTTGTGATGCTTTATTAGGTGCGGCAGCGTTAGGTGATATTGGTCAACATTTTCCTGACTCTGATTCGAGTTTGGCAGGTGTTGATAGTCGAATTTTATTACGTAATATTGCTGGCTTGTTAGATAAAAACTATTATAAAGTTGTTAATATTGATGCGACTGTTGTGGCGCAAAAACCAAAATTGTCACCATATGTTTTGGCAATGCGCGAAAATATTGCAGCTGATTTGTCTTTGAATATTGCGCAAATTAGTATTAAGGCAACAACAACGGAACAGCTAGGCTTTGAAGGTAGAGGTGAAGGAATTGGATCGCAGGCAATAGTGCTCATTAATGAAGTGATTGGCGTTTAAGAATAAGGATGGAATAAAAAATGAATAATACTCAGTATGTTTTGAATGTTATTGCTAAAGATAAACCTGGTATCGTTCAAGTTTTGTCGGATGTAGTATTGACATGTCAAGGAAGCTGGTTAGAAAGCAGCTTGTCACGTTTGGGTGGGCAGTTTGCGGGAATTATTTCTGTCCGTATTCCTGATGACAATTTAAATGATTTCAAAAAGGCATTATCTGATCTTTTATCGACGGGTATTGCTGTCAAAATTCATAGTTTTGATGAGGATTATGCGGTGGTTGGTAAGCCTGCCACCCTTTATATAGAAGCCAATGACCGTGAAGGTATCATTGAGGAAATTTCAACTGCATTGACTCTAAAAAACGTTAATGTTGAAAAGTTAGTTTCAGTATGTGAAAGTGCATCAATGGCAGGTTATGATTTGTTTAAAGCCAAGATTGAAGTTACCTTGCCAAAGCGATTCACCGTAACTAAGCTCGAGGCTTTGATGGAAAAAGTTTCTGACGATTTGGTGGTGACTGTTATATAATACTAAAGACGAATGTTATTGCCTAATCCAAGTTTGAGTTCTTCCCAGTGAGGGTACGCCAATAAATCCACGAACTTTAAGCTTTTCGCCTTGTTCAATCAGGGTGAATTTAACTTTATAAGTTTTGCCTTTTTCGGGATCTAGAATAGTGCCTCCTCCCCAAGAGTTTTCTTTTTTAAGTGTATCGTTAATAATGGTTAAGCCAAGAATTGGTTTATTGGTATTATCTCCAGAGCATTTTATGCAAACAGGCTCTGGAGTCGATGGATTTAATAGCCTAATAATCTTTCCGCTATAAATGCCTTCATTTGCAGTGATTTCAATAATGCTTTTGGCTTTACCTGTTTTATCATCAATGTTTTTCCATAGGCCGACAATGTCATCTTGTTTGGTTGACGCAAAGCTGTCTGCATATAGACAAGCAAGAGCTATAGTTGTAAAAAGCTGCCAACCTTTTAGATGAGTATTGTTTTGTGAGTTGGACATAATTTTTATCATTATTTTTGTTGGTATGTTTTTAAAATACTTGGATTTTTAACAAGTCTCAAATGCAATATATGTCCTTAGTACAAACTAAAGCAATCATAGGCTTGGTGTTGACCAGCTTGTTCTGGTCAGGAAATATCTTTGTTTCCAAATTTTTGATAGGGGTTGTGCCACCAAGCTTGCTGAATTTAATTAGGTGGGGAATAGCTATTTTAGTCTTATTGCCTTTTGTTTATCCGCAACTTCGTGGTTCATTTTATCTGGTAAAAGATTCTTGGCAGAGTTTAAGTTTTTTCGGATTTTTAGGTGTGACATCCTATAACGCACTTTTATATACTGCAGCCTATACAACATCAGGTTTGAATATTGCTGTCATTAGTACGGTTACTCCCATATTGACGGTCGTCTTGGCATGGCGTTTTCTTGGAGAAAAGCCTGGATATATAGAATTATTTGGTTTTTTGTTTGGCTTACTAGGCGTGTTAATTCTATTAAGTAAAGGCAGTTTGCAAAACCTATTGCATTTGGTTTTTAGTTATGGGGACTTTTGGATGTTGATTGCTTGTGTGTTTTGGGCGCTCTATACGGTTTTTTTAAAAAAAATGCCGCCAAAATTAAATCCTCTATTATTTATGTTTTTTTCTACAGCATTTGGTTTTCTACTTGCAGTGCCATTTGTTGTATGGGAGCTAATCAACACTGAGGTTCAAATTCATATCAATTTAGAGGTGAGTTTGGCGCTGCTTTATGTGGGAGTTTTTCCTTCAATTTTTGGATATTTGTTCTTCAATTTTGGCGTCAGAGTTTTGGGTTCGCAAATGGCTTCTTTGAACTCTTATCTGATTCCTGTTTTTGCAGCAATTATTGGAATTTTGTTCTTGAACGAGAAGGTAGAAATCTTTCATTTCGTAAGTCAAGTGGCTGTTTTTTTCGGCTTTTGCTTGGTTATATTTGGATCTAAGAAAGGCAATTAATCGCTAAAAAAAGAAAAAAAATTCAATAAAAAAGAAAAACAGGAAATTTTTTTCTTTTTTTAGTGTAGATTGATTAGCAAGTCATTGTATCTATTAGCTCTTTAGATTGGCACATCAGTTGCTTTATGTAAGATGAAGTGTCGTTGAATATTTGATGCCTAAATTGTTTATGTGTCCAATAGAAGAGGCGGTAATTTTAAATCAAAAATAATTCAATTATAAATCCTGGTATGGAGGGATATAAAAACATGAAAACAATTAAAACTGCAATTCTTAAAAAGACTCTTGTTGCTTCCGCGGTTGCTGCAAGTGTCTTGGCGTCTGATTTATACGCTGCAACTGAGTGGAATGTTTCACTTTGGGGTAAGCGTCGTGCTTTTACAGAGCACGTTGAAAAGTTGGCTGAGTTGGTTTCAGCAAAAACTAACGGTGATTTCAAGCTGAATATTTCTTATGGTGGCTTATCGAAAAACAAAGAAAACCTTGATGGTATCTCAATTGGTGCTTTTGAAATGGCGCAATTTTGCTCGTTCTACCATAAAGGTAAAAATCCAACAATTACTGTAACTGAATTGCCTTTCTCAAAAGACGTTTCACTTGCACGTATCGCTGAGATTTATAATGAAGTACACAAACACCCAATTGTTAAGAAAGATTTAGCGCGTTGGAACGCCACATTATTAATGCCTACTCCACTTCCACAGTACAACATCATTGCTAAAGGTGATGCTCCAGCATCATTAGAAGATTTGCAAGGTCTTCGTGTTCGTGGCCCGGGTGGTATTTTAGGAGTGCTTAAAAAATTAGGGGCATCTAAGACTAATGTACCTTTTGGTGAAGTGCGTCAAGCGATGGACTCAGGTGTTATCGATGCTGCAACATTCGCTCCACACGCTCACCTAGCAACGAAAACGACTGCTATTGGCAAATGGGGTACAACTAACCTTAACCTTGGCACAGCAAACTGCCCAGTTGTTGTTAACTCTGATGCTTTAGCAAGCTTAAGTGATGGTCACCGCGCTGCGTTAATGGGTTCATTAGATGAAGCAATGGCTCATTATGTTGATAATTATGACAACAACACAACTGGTAAATATGAAGCAAACGTTAAAGAAAAAGGTATCAATATGATTACTTTTTCTGCTGAGCAAACAACTCAGCTAAATGAATTGGCTGCTTCTGTTCGCGAAGATTGGGTTAAAGACAATTCGGGCAAATTCGATGCAGCAGAATTGTTTGAGTTCACCCAAAAACTTTATAACCAATAAGCGTTATTTTGATGCTTCCTGCGTCCCATCTGGGGCGCAGGATTTTTTAATTTTAGAGAGTTAGATTTATGGCCGCAAACGCAACCATTTTAGAAGATAAATCCTTGCTCAGTCGTCTGGATAGACTGTATCTGAAACTTGAGAAGCTGCTTACCGCATGTGGAGGAATTGTTATCCTTTTGATAGTATTTTTAGCAGTAGCAAACATACTAGGAAGAAAGATCTTTAATTTTCCGGTGCCTGGATATGTTGATTGGGTGCCCTATGCAATGCCTTTTATTGTCTTTTTAGGCTTGTCGTTTACCCAACGTGAAGGCGGACATATTCGTATGGATATTGTCATTGGTAGCTTAAAAGGCAGAGCGTTGTGGTGTATAGAATTAATTACCGTCATGATCATGTTTGCAATGACCGCTGTGTTAGCTTTTGGTGCCTATAAGCATTATGACCGTGCCAAGCAAATTGGTGATACAACCGAAAATATTGATCTACTCCTATGGCCAACTAAATTAGTTGTGGCTTTTGGTTTTGCTGTGATGTTTTTGCGCTTATTCCTGCAAATATGGGGATATTTCAGAGCGCTTATTGAAGGTGGAGAAGAGCCAATAGCAGTGCCTCTAGTTGAAGATGCAGCTACCGTTGCTGCTCGTGAGGCAGCAACCGTTGAATCAGACAAAATTGAAGAAGGTAATTAGAAAATGTTACAAGCAATGTTAATAATGGATCCATTAGAAGTTGGTATTTGGGTTACCGGTATCATGATGGTATTTGTTTTGATCGGTTTGCGGGTTGCGTATGCAGCGGCTACCGCAGGCTTTATTGGTTTGATCTGGATTCAAACTGCAAGATTGTACCGTCCAGTTGAAGCGGGTGTTTATGACCCAGAAGCTTTTTCAAAAGCGATTGATAAAGGTATTGATATTTCTATTAATATCGCAGGTTTGACACCACATTCAAAAGTGTCAATCTTAGCGTTATCCTTGATTCCAATTTTCATTATGATTGGCTTTTTGGCTTATCATGCAGGCTTAACTCGTGCCATTTTTGAAGCTGCTAAACGTTGGTTAGGCTGGCTACCTGGTGGAATGGGTGTGGCAACAGTATTTTCAACCGCGGGTTTTGCCGCGGTATCAGGTGCTTCAGTTGCGACCTCTGCGGTATTTGCACGTATCGCGGTGCCTGAAATGTTAAAACTTGGCTATGACAAGCGTTTTGCCGCGGGTGTTGTTGCCGCTGGTGGTACCTTGGCTTCATTGATTCCGCCTTCTGCTATTTTGGTAATTTATGCGATTATTGTTGAGCAAGATGTAGGTGCTTTATTGGTTGCTGGCTTTCTTCCAGGGGTGGTTTCAGCAATTATCTATGGTGGTTTAGTTATTTTCTTAGCTATAACGAATAAAAATCTAGGTCCACCTGTGACTGGTTATACTTGGGCAGAGCGCTTTAAATCATTACCAGCTGCATCACCAATATTCTTTGTTATTGGTATTATTATTCTGTGTATTTATGGTGGTTTTGGTACGCCAACAGAAGGTGGCGCATTAGGTGCATTTGTGATCTTGGTAATGGCTTTGTATAAAGGTATGCGTTGGACTGAACTTAGAGATACATTGATTGAAACAAGTAAACTGACTGCAATGATTTTCGCAGTCATTTGGGGCGTTTTGATTTATGTTCGTTTTCTAGGGTTTGCTGGCTTACCGGATGCATTTTCAAACTGGTTAAGTAGCTTAGACCAAAGCCCAATGATCACATTGATATTTATCTTACTTGCGTATGCAGTTCTAGGCATGTTTATGGATGCGATTGGTATGTTGTTATTAACTCTGCCGATTGTGTTCCCTGCGGTTATTGCCTTAAATGGTGGCCCTGATGTTTTAGCAGTTGATTCTGCATTTGGTGTGTCTGGGATTGGTTGTGCTATCTGGTTTGGCATCATTGTGGTAAAAATGGCAGAGCTTTGTCTGATTACACCGCCGATTGGTCTGAATTGTTTTGTCGTTGCCGGTGTTCGTCCTGAATGTTCAGTGCAAGACGTATTTCGTGGTTGTTTTCCATTCTTTATTGCGGACGCTATAACTATTGCGGTTTTAATCGCCTTACCTGGCATTGTATTGTTTTTGCCGGGTGAGTTTGGCTTTCTAAGTTAGAACAGTGATCTTTACGTCCTTTGGGTAGTCAAAAGAAAAAGTACGTATCAATGAGAAGAACGAGTGTGATACTCGTTCTTCTCTTATTAGTACTTTTGATTAGTAGCTTATTTTATTTTTGGCAACTTAATGCGGCGAGTGAAAGGAATCAGCGATCAGCGAGTTTATTTGAACAGTCCTTATTAGGTTCATTGACGCAGTATGATTATATTCCTTCGTTATTAGTAAAAGATAAGGAAATCACACAATTTTTATTCAATCCTGAACAAAATCATATTCCACTAAGTAAGAAATTACAGTTCATTGCTGAAAGTTCTGGAGTGGATGATATTTATGTTTTGAATGAAAATGGTGATGCTATTTCGACGAGCAATTATCTTAAGGAAGGTAGCTTTTTAGGTAAAAACTATGCTTTTCGACCTTATTTTACGTTGGCTCAAACAAATTTGGAAAAACAATATTATTTTGCCAAAGGTGTGACTACAGGTGTGCGTGGTTTTTTTATTTCTGAACCAATTATTGTTACAGAAAATGCCAAAAATGCTTTCAAGGGGGTTGTTGTAGCTAAGATTGTATTAGATGAGTGGGAACAACAATGGCAATCGTCTGATCAGGATATTTTAGTTGCGGACAATCAAGGTATTGTGATTTTAAGTGCCAGAGACCAATGGCGATATCGAACGATTGGTGCATTATCAGAAACAGTTAAAAAACGCATTGCAGCCTTTAATCAGTTTCCAAATGAAAATCATGATCAACTGTATTCAAAAAAGTATTCGGTTGATTACTTAAGTGGTCTAGAGCAGAATATTTGGACAGTGGATGACAAAAGCTATGTTGTGAACAAATTCCCTATTAAGCGGGTCAATTGGGTTTTGTATCATTTGGATGATCAAGGTCATATTCTACTTAGAACCTTATGGTTTTTTCTTTCTAGCTTAGTGCTGACTTCAATAGTTTTCTTATTGTGGCAGGAACGGAGTAGTCGCTTGCAATTGCGACGAGAATCTCGAGAAGCGGAACGCGCTAGACAAGCTGAATTGCAGCGTGTATTGGATAATATTCATATTGGTGTATTAGTTTTTGATCAGCAAGGCAAAGTACTATCGATGAATGATCATGCGGAGTATCTGCTTGATAGTGATCATGTAATTATTAGTAATAAAGAATTTTTTGTTCAAGAATTAATAGAAATTGATTTACATACAGCAGAATTTGATCAATTTCTACAAAGCAATATCGCCTTACCTTCATACCACGAAACACAGACCTGCTTGCGTAATATGAACGATGGTGCGTTAGAGAAAATTCCAGTCATGTTCTCAGTAGGAAAAATTTCTCTGCGACAGGATACTGTGTATTTAATGACCATTATCAATATCACCAAACGTAAAGAAGTTGAACAAGAATTGGTGCTCATGAATGAATCATTAGAAGAGAAAGTCGAGCAGCGAACTGTTGAGTTGAGAGAAACTCAGACCGCGTTAATGCAAAAAAATCGCACCACAGCACTTGGGAATATGGCAGCAACAATCGTGCATGAATTGAGTCAACCGTTGGCAGCGATTAATAGTTCAGTGGCTGCCGTTCAGGCTAAAATTAATAAAAAGAACTGGATAGGTGCTGCGGAATCAATGCATAGGTTGAGTCCATTAAGTAAAAAAATGACTAATGTGATTGGTCTATTGAAATCGTATAGCTATGAAGACGAAACGTTGGTCGAAGAAATCTACTTTGACCGATTAGTACAGCAATCTATCGAAATATTAAAAGATAGATTGCAGAATGAAAACATTTCAATAAAATTTAAAAACCTTTTTCCCAATGCAATCGTTCGAGTCAATTCGATAAAGATAGATTTGGCGATTTCTAACTTATTGAAAAATGCGATGGATGCTGTTGAGGGTCGAGTGGATGCTTTGATTCAAGTGACTATTGATAATCCACAAAATGGTTTTGTGGTAGTCACGGTACAAGACAATGGTGATGGAGTGGATCAAGCAATTTTAGACAAATTATTTAACCCGTATTTTACAACGAAAGAAGTGGGTCGTGGCATGGGTTTAGGTCTGTCAATTACTGGAGAAGTTATTCAAGAACATGATGGGCTGATTGATGTTAAAAATACCAGTCTTGGTGCGTGTTTTAGAATCCATTTACCTGTGTATGATTATTTTAAAAATGAAAATATCAATAAAAATATAGCGATAAACGAACATGCTAAATAAAGAAGATATTGAAATATTAATTGTCGATGATGATGCTGATGTGCGGGAGAATCTTAGTGATTTGCTGTCGACTGAATTCACCAAAATTCATGCTTTTGAATCACCAATGGAAGTTCTAAAACTGTTGGCTCAGGATGAACATTATGTAGTGTTGACTGATTTACGTATGCCGAATCATGACGGCTTGGAATTTGCGCAACTAATTCAAGATATTAATCCAAATATTCCAGTGATTTTAATGACGGGTTATGGTGAAGTGTCTGTTGCAGTGCAAGCGATGAAGCAAGGCGTTTATGACTTTATTGAAAAGCCGTTTGACACAGACATTCTGATTAAAATTCTTAAACGAGCAGCTGAAAAAGCTTTTCTAGATTTATCTTTACAGTTTACTCAGCAAGAATTGGCTTATCGAGATGGAATTGATCGGCAAATTATTGGTCAATGTGCTGCGATGAAGCAATTGAAAAATCAAATTTTGCGCTTAGCAGTCATGGATGTTCCAGTTTTGATTCAAGGCGATACTGGTTGTGGTAAAGAATTGGTCGCACGAAGTTTACATGAATACAGCAAACGTTGTGATCAGCCTTTTGTGCCTTTAAATTGTGCGGCAATCCCTGACCATCTAGCTGAAGCTGAATTATTTGGTCATGCTAAAGGCGCTTTCACAGATGCTCATCAAGCTCGTAAAGGTAAATTTGAGCATGCGAATGGGGGAACTCTCTTTCTTGATGAAGTAGAAAGCTTGTCCCCTAGTTTGCAAGCGAAATTATTAAGGGCGTTGTCTGATCAGAAAATAACTCCGTTAGGCTCAAATGAAGAAATTTCGATTAATTGCCGAGTGATTTCGGCTACTAAGGATGAGCTACGTGGTAATAATAATTTCAGACAAGATTTATACTTTCGCTTACAAGTGGCTATTTTGAGAATTCCACCACTTAATCAACGCTCAGAAGATATTATTATTTTATTCGAATATTTTGTTAACCAACAATGCGATAACTTTTCAGTTGCATATAAAGCGACTTCGAATGTCACTAAAACAGCTTTAATGACTTATGATTGGTCTGGAAATGTTCGAGAGTTAATTAACGTTGCTACTCGATATGTGATTGATCAATGTGAGGATATAGTTTCAGTTGATTCAATCCAGCTTGTTATTGAGGACATGGGAAGTCAATTTTCCTTAAAGGATCAAGTCAGTGCCTTTGAAGAAAATTTATTGCGTGCTAAATTAACGGAACATGGAGGCAAGGTTGCTAACGTATTAGCAGATTTGAAGTTAGAACGACGCACTTTTAATCAAAAATTGAATCGTTATTCTATTTCGGTTGCAGATTTTCGAATAAATCATTCAGGGGAATAGTCATGCATTTGCTGTTTGGATTTGTTTATAATCACAACGCATTCATGCGCTATTATAGAAATGAAATCCAACGCTAAAAAACTTTAAATCAAATAAATTATGCCTGAAGTACGTCAAAACGATCCACAGTTGATTCAAGAAAAAGCACTAAGCATTAATTTGGATGCCAATAAGTATGGCGCCTTTGTTGAAATTGGTGCAGGTCAAGAAGTTGCTAGACAGTTTTTCACTGCTGGCGGCGCAGCAGGTACAATTGCAAAAACTATGTCTGCTTATGATATGGAGGTGAGTGATGCTGTTTATGGAAAAGCTTCGCGTTACGTTAGCCGAGAAAGATTGGAGCAGATGCTTCACCACGAAAATGATTTATTAAACTCTAGACTTAGTGAATCTCGTCCAAAAGAAAATCAATTCTTCTCGTACGCGGCTACTGTTACTGCTCGTAGTTATATGCAAAAAAATGAATGTCACGGCTGGATTGGCATTTTAGTACAATTGTTTCCAAACTCTCAACCCAGTGAAATAATTTTGCATGTGCGTATGTTAGATGAAACCAATGCGGAGCAATGTGAAGCATTAGGTGTGTTGGGAGTTAACTTGGTTCATGGTGCATATAATCATTTTACTAATCCTAAAAAGCTAATTGATGGTTTGCAAGATGGTCTTAAAACGGGCCGCCTTGAAATTGATATGATTAATTTTTCAGGACCCTGTTTCGAACATATTGATAATCGTTTGATTAATTTGCATTTGATCAGAAGTTGGAATTGTCGGGCAGTAATGTTTTCTCCAGACAGAACATCATTGGTTCCTGGCAGTATTTTGCGTAAGAATAATACCTTAGTCATTCGTGGTTCATTTAAGCCGCCGACAAAAGTTACGGTAGATATGATAGAGGGAGCTAAACTACAATTTATCCAAGCAGAAGGTGTTGACCCCGAAAGTGTCCATGTCGTGACTGAGTTGTCTTTAAATGAATCACCAAATGGTGACGTTAGTACTGATGAAGATTTTCTTGCTCGGGTCGACCTGATGAATTCATTGGGTTATACCGTATTAGTATCAGACTATTTTCGATTTTTCCGATTGCGTTCTTTTTTGCGTCGCTATAACAAAGATGCGTTGGCAATTGCACTAAGTGTGTTGGACTTCAATGCCTTATTTGACGAGAAATATTACTCTGGCTTAGAAGGTGGTATTTTGGAAGCGATGGGTAAGTTGTTTTCTGATAATACCTTTATATATATCTATCCATCGATTATTGAGAATAAATTAATTACTTTGGAAAATGTTAGTGTCACAGCCGAGCAAAAATATCTTTTGAAGCATTTGATTAGCAATGGAAAAATGTCTGCGATAGGAACATATAATGAAGATAATTTACATATTTCTTCAAATGAGGTCTTCCAAAAAATTGATTCAAAGGATAAATCATGGAAAAAAGATGTGCCGAAAGACATTAAAGACTTAATTATTGACAAAAAATTATTTGGTTACCAAGAATAATTCGGTATGCTATTTGACCGAATAAATATTTCAAGACCATTTGGCAGTCATTATGAATATTGAGCACAATAAAGAAGCAAAGCGATTTTATTTGGAATTGAAAGGTGGAGTTGATGCGGAGTTGAAATACCGTTTGATGGGTGATTCGAGTATTGATTTTTATAGTACGTTTGTACCCAATACGCATCGTGGTAGAGGCTTGGCATCTAAGTTAGTTGAAGCAGGTATTGCTTGGGCTGAAGAAAAGAATTTAGAGATGCATGCGTCTTGTTGGTATGCACGAAATTTTATTAATTGATTCCTAAGCTACGGATGTAAATATATTGAAGAGTGTTAATGACTAAGGAAGCAGTCATTTTGTTGCATGGTTTGGCTCGAACAAGCGTTTCGATGCAAGTTCTTGCGAAAAGTTTGAAACGAGCGGGATATCATATTATTAATCATTCATATGCTTCGCGTTCAGACAATGTTGAAAAACTTGCGGAGCGCGAACTGCCATTGGCGATAAAAAAATGCCCAATGGATATCAAAATAATTCATTTTGTCACCCATTCAATGGGCGGTATTTTGCTTCGAAAATTTTTGCAGGAACAGCCTATCAAAAAATAGTTAGAACGATAATGCTAGGCCCGCCTAATCAAGGTAGCGAGATAGTTGATAAGCTTGGCAATCTGCAATTATTTAAATTTTTCAATGGACCAGCCGGTTTGCAATTAGGAACTTCGGCTAATTTGAATGCAGATGGTTTGCCTGAATCGTTAGGGGTATGGCCGGACCATGCTGGAGAGTTAGGAATTATCGCAGGCCGATACAGCGTTAATTTTTACTTATCAACACTGATTCCAGGGCCAGATGATGGCAAAGTTTCGGTTGAAAGTACGAAACTTGAAGGGATGAAAGATCATTTGGTAATACCTGTTACACATACGTTTATGATGAGAAATCGACATGTTATCAAGCAAGTCAAGACGTTTCTCTCTGCGGGTGAATTTGATCGATAATTATTGATTGTTTATTGCCAGTTCAACCGTTTTTCAATGGCTTTAATCATGGCCTTGGCAATGTCTTTATCTGTTGTTTCTTCTATGCCACGTAAGCCGGGCGATGAATTAACTTCTAATATCATAGGCCCATCATCAGAGTGGATAATGTCAACACCGGCAACATGTAAGCCAAAACTTTTTGCAGCTTGAATGGCTAAAAAACGTTCTTCTTCAGTTAATACCACTCGTCTGACACTGGCGCCTTTATGTACATTGGCACGGAATTCTCCATTAGCGGCAATGCGTTCCATGGCGGCAATGACTTGGTCATCAATGACAAAAGCACGAATATCACTCCCATTAGATTCGCGAATAAATTTTTGAATTAAAATCGGTGTTTTCGACGTTTGAAAGGCTTCGATGACGCTTTCAGTTGAACGTCGACTGTCCGTTAGGATCACCCCTTGGCCTTGAGTGCCCGAAATAAGCTTGATAATTAATGGTGCTCCATCAACAGTTTCTATTAACTGTTGATTGTGAATAGGTGAAGAAGAAAAAGCACTACGTGGAATGGCTAGGCCGTTTTTTTGCATAATTTGCAATGATTGCAGTTTATCTCTGGCACGTGAAATAGCATTTGCAGAATTTAAGCTAAAAACCCCCATGCTTTCAAATTGACGAGTTAAAGCACAGCCATAAAAGGTGAGTGACGGTCGAATCCTTGGAATGATCGCGTCTAATTCGTTTAATAAAACACCGCCATAACGGATTTCAGGTTGAAGAGTATCTAATTTAAAGAAACAATTTTCAATATTATAAAAACGAATATCATGACCGCGTTCTTCAGCTGCTTCAATCAAGCGTTCATGGCTATACAAATATTTATTGGTGGCTAATATACCTATTTTTAAGCGTGGCTTTTGCGTAATGAAATTGCCATAAATGTTTTTGAGCTCTTGCGGTTTTTTTTTGCCCAATAAGCATTTTCGATTTAAATCGACTAAGTGATTGTTGGTAGCATCAGCACTTAGGTTCAAGCGGAAATCATTAATTTCATGAGTGACTAGGGCAAGATTTACTTTGGTTTTGCGATCGCCGAATTGCAACTCGGTATTAATTACATAACAGCGAGTATTATTGAGGTTAATTCGGTTGATAACAATGGATTTACAACGAACCCGTACTGATAAATTATGTTGCAAAGGTTTGATATCATAACGAACATGTAACGTGTTATCTTGCAGAACCGTTTGCAAGTTGTAGACTTGTAGGCAACTAATTGGCAAACAAGAGTTGATATGTGCTTTAATTAATGGCACGCCCAGTTCGGGGAATTTACACCATTCTTGGGCGCCAATTATAGTTTGTGATGAAGACATTCAATGAACTCGTGAAAATTAATAATTTTATCATGTATGCAGTAGTAAAATAATCCATGTTATCTGAAAAAGAAAAAAAACGAATTTCTTCGCTAAGCCATGAACTTCATGACATTATTCGTAAAGTGTCAATTCTGAGATATGTACGCTGGGATGTGCAGATTAAGCGAGATTTCTTGAAAAAAGGTGGGCTTGAACTGCCGAAAGTTAGTTATGCTGCTTTTAATGGTAAGGATATACTTGCCAAATTAGATGTTGTAGACAAAAAGGTTCAAAACACGATATTTGATGAATGGATCCAGCGCCATATTCATGTGGCGCGCACTACTGTGCATATGCTTGTTTCGGTTGGAACACCAGCATTTAATGAGTATTCTGTAGAGATATATGGAAAGCCAGAGCAATATTTGCTTGATAATGAAAGCACTTCATTAGCCTTAGCAGAAAAGTTTCACCAATTATTGTCTGGACGCTATGTTCCCCAATCAGAACCAGAAAAATTTCCCGCAGAATATGCGCAGCAGGAAATTAAACATCGTACCAAGCGTTTATTTGGTAGTAAAAGCCCAGCTGTTATTTTGTCTGAGGATTTAACTTCCAATGCGGCGGCGAGTTCTAAGCGGATTCGATTGCGTACTTCAGCACAATTTACAGAACGTGAAATTGAGCAGTTGATTCAACATGAAGCATCTATTCATGTCGCTACGGCATTAAATGGTAAAGCGCAGAAGTTATTGCCTACCTTAGGTTCAAGTCATGCTGGTACAACAAAGACGCAAGAAGGGTTGGCGGTTTTTGCAGAGCTGATTACTGGAACTATGGATATTAACCGCATGCGACGATTAGCTGATCGGATGATTGCTATTCAGATGAGTATGGAGGGGGCAGACTTTCTTGAAGTGTTTCAATATTTTCTTGAGCAAACTTCTGGGAATGAAGATCAAAGCTTTGAAAATACCCAACGCGTGTTTCGAGGCGGCGTGCTGACTGGCGGTGCGCCATTTACCAAGGATATTGTTTATTTGGATGGCCTAGTTCGAGTTCATAATTTTTTGCGTATTGCGGTTGCATCTAATCGAGCAGATTGTATTCCGTTGTTATTTTGCGGAAAACTGGATTTAGACGATTTGTCTGTAATCAGCGCGATGAATCATGAAGGTTTATGTTCTCCAGCTAAATATTTACCAACTTGGGTGTCTGATATGGGGTTTTTATTTAGTTATATGGCTTATTCTTCTTTTCTTAATCAAATTGACTTGCCGAGAGTATCTGAGCACTACAGTGACATATTGAATAATTTGCCTAGTCAATAAAATACTTTGAAGCTCATTCATATATTTAGGCATTTACATTTTTAATGATATATTGCTCGTGCAAGATGTCCCTAATAATTAATTAGGGACTAGTTTAAGTTAGGGGAGTATTCATAAGTGAATAAAATTTTAATAAGTGCGGCTAGATATATTGAAGCTATGTACGATATTAGTGTGGATGAAAATAATCCTAAGCTGGATTCAATTATTAGGAAGTATGTTTTGGAACTCGAAACTCCGGAATTAATTAACTATTGGAAAACCTATCTTGCAGACATAGATATTGAAAACGCTAATACTGAGATTAGAGAATCTGTACAAGCTATGGAAGAGGTCGAAAAAGCGATTTATTATCGTGGAGTTAAAATAGAACAGCAACCTTCGAGCAATGAGGATGATGAAGAAGCTTCGGGTAAACAGAAAAAGCAGGCTGTCTATCGTGGAGTTAAAACAAAATAAATTTCATCTATATAAATTCAAACCTTAAGTGTAAACTATAAAATAATTGTCATTAACCCATGTAAGATGATTTAGTGTTTACAAGATTACACTGCAATTTAAATCGACGATATCCATCAGGTCTTTTAATTTCTGGTAAGTTTATTTAGCAGTGAAAATATTGTTTATTTTGAGCAGATAAATTTCTGTGTGAATTCTATGGATTGTCAGGTCTAAATGATTAACCGATTAAGAAAATTAAACAATTGTTAGTTCTAAACATTAGCAGACTGGTAATTGTGCTTTTGAATATGTTGATTAGTAAAACAAAAGAGAGACTTAAAACAATAGTTACAGCATTTTTTATGCTGATGATAGTTAATGTTTTTATAGCCGTTGATTATGCAAAAGCTGAAAACAGCAAAGGCATAAAAATTGTTTCTTCAATAAAGCCGTTAGCGCTATTGATTCAGGAAATCATTAATGATGATGATCAATTAGAGGTATTAATTGAAAAACAACAAAACTATCAAATAACTCAGTTAAAGCCAGCCCAGTTACAAAAAGTTGATCAAGCGGGGGTGGTTTTTTATATAGACGATAGCTTTGAACAATTTGTGAAAAATAGTAAAACGAATGACAGTGCAAAATACAAATATATTCAAATGAGTGAAACGCCAAACCTACGCTTATTGGGTTTGCGAAAAAGTGGAGAGATGCCATCTTTAGCCAATGATAATTTACGCTATTCTCTTAGAGAAAATCAAAGCAATGTTGACTGGCATATTTGGTTGAATCCGGATAATGCTATTGTGATGCTTAGTAAAATCCGTGACGAATTAAGTAAATTAAGACCGGATAAACAAAACTTTTATCAAGAACGATATGAAATTTTTAGCCGTCATTTGATTCGATATTCTTCTGAAAAAGCGAATTTAATGATGAAAGTTTTGGATTCACCATTTTTTGTTTTAGATGATGGTCTTCAATATTTTGAAGAACAATTTGGTTTACGGTCTAAAGGTATTATTTTGCAATCTGGACAGAAAGTAATGAGCACTAAACATTTAAATGAACTGCAAAAGCTCAGAAAAGTTTATGATGTAAATATTGTTATTAAAGAAGAAAAATACTCAAATGAAGTAATTAATACTTTAGCGGGTGATAAGCAGTTTAAAGTTATCGATATTGATTATTTGGCTCAAGGTAGTTTAAGTAATCATGAAGACTATATTTCGTATAACGATGCAATTACTGAGCGAATTTTTTCTGGTTTGAAAAAATAAACTTAATAGCGAATAACTCTTTTTTTTATCCAAGAATGATAAATTTTATCTGTAATAGGTTTGATCAGAGGCCAGCGTAAAGGGCTTAATAAAAAACCGAATTGAGTATGTTGCCAAGCTGCGACATTGGCATCAAGACCAGTTAACCAAGTCCCATCATGGGTGCGCATATGCAGAATGCGTAATAATTCATAGCGTGGGATATCGGTTTCTACTTGCCAAATATCTATCAATTCTAATTCCGAGTCTTTGAGACTTTTTAGTAAGCGAATTTCTTTGTTGCATGTAGAGCATTTGCCATCATAGTAAAGGGTCGCTTTTTGCATAGATACTGTATAATTTTTACTTTAAAAATCTAATTTTAAGAATAATTATCGCAGTATAGGAGTAAAAATGATGTCTAATCTTGCAGGAAAGCATGCGGATTGCACTATTCGACTAGCAGACTACCATAATCGTCAAGATGGCCAATCAATTTTAGGTTTGTTAGATCACTATGCGCTTGATCCGATGGGAGGTGGTGAAGGGTTAAGTAAATATACAGTAGAAAATTTGGTTCCTACTTTACAAAAGTATCAGGGAGCATTTTCGGTGTTAGCGTTCTCGGATAATACTCCCGTAGGTTTGGTTAATTGCTTTCAAGCTCTTTCAACCTTTAAATGTCGTCCCTTGGTTAATATTCACGATGTTATTGTGCGAGAAAGCCATCGAGGGTGTGGTTTGGCGGAAAAAATGTTAGATATAGTTCAGCAGCATGCTAAAGAAATTGGTTGTTGTAAATTAACTTTGGAAGTATTGCAAGGCAATGAAATTGCAAAAAAAGTTTATCAACGTTTTGGATTTAATGCCTATACATTAGATCCATGTAAAGGTAATGCATTGTTTTGGGAAAAAATAATTTAGCGATCAATGTATCGATGACCGTCAATGATAATAGATTGGTTATTACTGTTCCAAGTGTGGGAGCCTAGATTGCTATGATGCCAGTGAGGTGAAAGAGTTGAGATTTTTTCCATAGAAAAGTATGTTTTACTAATTTCAATTTCATTGAAATTAAGTGCATTTCCATAGCGCAAAGCACAATTTTGTGTAGGTAAAATAAGTTTATTCTTTTGGTTAAATATCTTTCCAGCCGGTCGACTATTAGTGATATCGGTCGTTAATGGATTCATGGGATGTGCCTGCCATGGACCTCTTAAATTTTCTGAAAAATAAACAACTAGTTTTTCATTGCTGGTGTTACGTTTAGGTTCATATTGATTTGCAAACAAGAAATATGTGTCATCTTGTTTGTGAATAGTTGCGTCGAGTAATTCAACTTGGTCCATGATGATTGAGTCTAGTTGCCATTGATATGGGAATTTAACGCAGTGATATAAACTTACACATTGGTTTTGGCGAGTTTCTGGAATTAAATACCATTTATCATTGTCTTTAAAAATAAAAGGATAAGACAAATGGAAGTTATCTTCGATAATAGGTTGGATATTGCTTAGCTTATTGTCTTTTAATTCTCCAACACTAATGTGTGCCAGCTTGCTTTTATAAATAAATTCTTCAAAAAATACAAAATGTTTGCCTTCATGCTCAATCAAAAATGGATCGGCATAAAAGCGGTCCTTTGGCGCGAAAATTAATGATGCTTTTTGAAAAGAGTTAAGTTGATCATCTATAGGCTTCGTCGCCAGAAACCATTGAATTTTTTTGTTGCGAGGCCAGCGTAGTTCAATATAGTGCAATATGAGCGTTTTTATTAAAGCTAAACATTCAATGTTTTTAGGTGATTTTAGGATGTTTGTTTTCTCTATGTTTTCTTGATAAGTAGATGTACTTTGAATGCTGGTAAACCCTATTCTTTGCACTTGCAATAACTTTTGCATTAATAAATCGCCACAGCTTGAGTATATAAGGTGTTTGTTCTTTAGGGCTGAAAATAAATCGGCACGATGTGTGAAGCGACCTATTGTTTTTCCACAATCTAATGTGTCATTTAGTTGTTGTAGGGTTACTGAGATTTCTCTTTTGCCTTTGATAAGTTCCCAAATTCCAGGAGGGCCGCCACGATAAAAGCGGTTATCACCATGATGAAAAGACCATACGCCGTATCGTGATGTATGATGGATATCACCACGGATGATGCTAAAGCCAAAACGTATTAGAACATCTAGTTGGCAGTCTGTAATGGTTTTCAGGTCTGTATCTATAAAACGATGAGTAAAATTTTTACGAATAGGATTAAGAATAACTGTGATTGCAGAGGAACATTTTGGAATATTATCTTTATCCCATAAATGGTTTAAATGGCCGTTATATTTTTGGTCAAAGCGATGATAGATTATAGGAATGCCATAACCTGAAGGGTTGAAAATAGACCAAATTAATCTGAGTGGTTTTGATAACTTCCAGAGTAGACTTATTAGTTTGTTTGTTTTTTTCTTAGTTACATCAATCGATATTTTTTTGTGCTCACCATTTAGAGCGAATAAACAAATTTCGAGTTCATTCGTTTTTTGAATACGAGCAATGATGTCTAGTTGCCATTTAGGGCATTGAGGTCCATCAAGTAAAAAACCAATGCGTAAAGTTTTCAAAACTAAGTATTGAAAGTCAGACTAATGATTTATTTTTATTCTTCATTAGTCAAAGATTCTGCCCACAAGTCGTGATGATCTGCATGAGTGACTCTTACTTGAATAATGTCGCCAGTTTGATGCTCAATTTCACCATTTAGATATACTAAACCATCTATTTCAGGTGCGTCTGCTTTGCTTCGTCCAATAGCGCCTTCTTCATCAACTTCATCAATGATCACATCTAAGACTCTACCTACTTTTTGTTGTAAACGTTTGGCGCTAATTTCAGATTGAACTTCCATAAAACGTTCTTTTCGGTCGGCTTTAATAGCGTCAGGTACTTGTTCAGCTAGGTCATTAGCTTGAGCTCCATCAACAGGCGAATATTCGAATGCTCCGATCCGGTCAAGCTCAGCCTCGCGGATAAAGTCTAACAGCATTTCAAAATCTTCTTCAGTTTCACCCGGGAAGCCGACGATAAACGTCGAACGAATGGTTAATTCTGGGCATATTTCACGCCATTTTTTGATGCGAGATAATGTGTTGTCAATTGCGCCTGGGCGTTTCATGGCTTTAAGGATTTTGGGGCTACCATGCTGAAAAGGGATATCCAAATATGGCAGAATTTTCCCTTCCGCCATTAAAGGAATAATATCGTCAACATGTGGATATGGGTAAACATAATGTAAACGCACCCATACATCCATTTTCCCAAGTTGTTCACAAAGATCGATCATCTTGGTTTTAACAGGAGTACCATTGAAGAACTCAGTTTTGTATTTTTTGTCAACGCCGTAAGCACTAGTATCTTGCGATATGACTAGTAATTCCTTGACACCTGAGCTCACTAAGCCTTGTGCTTCAGTAAGTACATCATTGGCAGGGCGACTAACTAAATCACCTCGAAATGAAGGAATAATGCAGAATGTGCAGCGATGGTTGCAGCCTTCAGATATTTTTAGATAGGCGTAGTGTCTAGGAGTTAACTTCACACCAGTAGGCGGCATCAAATCGATAAATGGATTATGTTCTTTTTTGGGAGGTAAGTGTTCGTGGACTGCGCTAACGACTTGTTCATAAGCATGTGGTCCAGAAACGTCTAGCACCTTGGGGTGTACGTCGGTAATTTCGTTGCTGTTTGCTCCCATACAGCCTGTAACAATTACTTTCCCATTTTCATTTAAAGCTTCGCCAATGGCATCTAAAGATTCTTGTTTAGCTGAATCGATAAACCCGCAGGTGTTCACAACAACCATGTCGGCATCATCATAGCTTGGCACTATGTCATAGCCATCTTTACGTAGTTCCGTCAAGATTCTTTCAGAATCGACAAGTGCTTTGGGGCAGCCTAAGCTGATGAATCCGACTTTATTGGGCATTGAAATTTATTACTTCAGTTTTTCGTCGGCAATTATACCTTTTTTCGGGAAATTTCTAGCTAAATGTTTAATTTTCCATATTTTGTAATACTGGCGCAAAACCTGATAAATTAATGCCTGCTTGAGCCGAGAGTTCAAGGACTTGTTCTGCAGTTTTTTCACCATTTAAGATTTGAATCAATCCCCATAAAAAGCTTGATCGTGTACCTGTTCGGCAATGGGCTAACACTTTCCCCCCAGTTGATTTTTGTTCAGCTAAGGCTAATTGCATTGAGGGTATTAAATCTTCTGGTAAAGGCTGTCCATTTGCCATTGGTAGATAAAGGTATTGGATATTACATTGTTCAGCAAGTTTTTCTGCTTCATCGACAGCTAGGATGCCTATTTCCTCGCCATCTGGTCGATTGTTAATGATTAGTGTGATGCCGTTCTCACTGAATCTTACGAAGTCTTCGGGAGAGATTTGTCCAGCTATGAAAAAATTATCATCTAACAATTGCATTTTAGGCCTCTAAATTCGGTTATAAATTTTATATTCAACCACTCTTCTTAGGTCGAAATTGTTTGACTGCTTGAAGAAACTTTTCAATATTTTTGCTGTCATTTTTGTAACGGTTTTCAATATAGTACTGGTTAATTTTCTGTATGTCAGTCGCGTATTGAGGCAATAAATGAATTAATTTTTTATTTAAGTCTAATGGTCCTTCACTGCTGTAAATAGGAATGTTTAGCTTTTTTAACTTTTCTTTAAAACTAAAATAAGCCTCTTCAACTGGAGAACGTTTGACTCGTTTTGGCCAAATTAACCAGATAACGATGCCAATGAAAATACTTAAACAAATCCCGAGTAATATGACGAGAGTTATATATTGATTTTTGCCTTCTAAGCCTAATTTTTTCAATAAATTTCGTTGTTGTTCAAAATTGTAATTTACTATCCATTTATCCCAAGAATGATTAATTGAATCAAACCAACCTTTGGCTTGTTGTAGTGCAAATGAGGACCCAGAAGGGCTTAAGAAATCACGTATTTTAGCTGGATTAAAGTCGCCACTTTGGAATCCATCTTTTTCATTTAGTTTCATTAAAGCAAATAAGGCGTCCATACCAAATTCAATTCGTTCTGGAGCAACAAATGCAGTAGGGTCCGCACGGATCCAGCCAGCATTATCCGTCCAAATCTCATTCCATGCGTGGGCGCTGGAATATCGAATTTCATAAAAATCACCATTAGGGTTGTAGTCGCCCCCTTGAAAGCCTACAACTATACGGGTTGGAATATTTAACCAGCGCATTAGAGTCGAAAAAGTCGATGAATAATGTTCGCAATAGCCTGAACGGGTGTTGAATAAAAAATCTTCTATCGGCTGAGTAGAATCAACCTCAGGTGGGATTAAATGATAAGTAAAAGGTTGTTCTTTAAAATATTTTAAGGCGGTTAAGGCTAATTGTCGGGTTTGAGTCGAGTTCGGTATAATTTTCTGTTCGCTGAGTTGCGGTAAATTGGCTTGTTGTAACCAAGAATTTAAAAGTTCTCGAGTTTTCTTGCCAGGCTTTAGGGTTGTTTGTGTGTATTGAGTGCGTTCAGGTTGGCTTAACCGTTTCTGATTGTTATTTGAAGCCGATGGTTTAAGAGAAGAGGTTGCTGTATAGCGGAAAGTTCCAGATTTGGACTTGGTTTTGACGGAATTATTATCTAGGATTAGGCCTTTTTTAGTATGTATAACGGTTTCCAATGTGGGAATGAAATTGTCCGCAGTTGGTTGGTGTGTAATCGTATAACTGACTAAACTGTTGTTTGTTTCCTGTTGTTCATTTTTTAAAGAAGGCAAGGAGCTATGTTCACGAATGTCAAACAATGGTTGCGGTTTCCAGCTAAAGCCATTTTGGTGTGAAAAAGTTTTAACTCGCCAATATAAGTCTAGAGAACTTATTCTTACTGGTTTGCCGTTTTGGTCAGGGAGAAATTCCGCTCGAAAAGCTAATTTTTGGCTGCTGGCTCGTTGACTAAAAGATCCTTCATTCATCAAATTTGATAAGTCGGGATTTAATTGATTATTTTCATTAGGTAAAAAGCCAAAGCTGCCCTGAATACGCGGGAATAGTAAAAACAATAAAATTGTAATAGGCAAAGCTTGTAAAAATATTTTACCCGCAGGTTTCCACATATGGACAATTTCTGAAAACAAGGCTGGTTTTTTTTGAGCTGTTAACGCGTTTGGTGATGTATTTGCAACTCCCCTTGAATGGCTCAGCAGCATTAATGTGCTTAAAATTGAAACACTGTAAATTCCCAAAGCAATAGGAGCGAATGCAGAATTGTTATAGGCAAAAATAATCGCTGCCAAGAAAAACATCATTAATGCGGTTACATAGCAATCACGCAAATTCTTCGATTCTAGAGATTTTAAGCATATCAAAAGCATCAAAAGCCCCATCCATGACTGCCCGCCCGTGAAACCGTTAAACCGCCATAAAAAAAGCCCGATACAAGTGATTTGAAATGCAATTAGAACTTTTTTATTGATAGGTTCTATTATTTTATTTTTGCGCGAGTAATCAAAAAGTAAAATGAGTGTTGCAGCAAAGGCGATAAATAATTCACCAAAAAATGCATAAGTTGTGATGAGCAGTGCAATATTTAAATGAATAGAAAATAGACTACTAGCACTAGGAGTCGTTTCAGGAGGCATGCTAAGCCCAGGAAAATTGACTAGAGATTTTATGGTTTTTAATAGTGACTTAAACATTTTAATTATCCCAAGTGGCAAGCTGTTCTAGACAGCGCTGTAAATGTACGTCACCATCAGTATGTTCCGAAGTGAAGCCTGGAATAGCCAATTGAAAAGGAACGCGGTTTTTTGTAGCTTCTAATAACCAATGCGTTAACTGGCTTAATTTATCCTCAGTGGGCAAGCTGGAAACGTGATGCCATGCAAAAACGCGTTTATATTCAGTATTATTATCATATTCTTTACTGACTAACTGATTGGTTTTAGCTAGTGATGGCCAATGAATATCTCTGAGTCTGTCGCCCACTTGATAGGGCTTGAGGCTTGCAATGTGCTCACCATTATATTGCTGCCCAGTAGGTGATGATAATTCGGTTTGCCCATCTTCAGATTCAGTGAGCATTGAATTAGGCTCAGCTATCAGATCTTTTGGTTCTGGATAAACTAAACAAGTAGCATCGCTTTTAAACGCGCGGGACCAGCCAAATAAAATCCCTAATGGATAATGCGAGGTAATATTGATTGCTGGCAGTTTGAATATGCCGCGGTTTTTGGACTGTAATTTAATTGCTTGTTTATTGGTGCTGTTTGATTCAATGTCTGTTGATGAACTGTGTTCGCCGCAAAGTAGCCAAACATTATATCGCTTGCTATCAGAAGGGTTTTGTAATCTGCAGATAAATTCAGTGGATTCGCCACAAAAAATGGCAGGTGCATCTTTTACAGAAAGCGTTAATTTATTGATGTTTTTCTGAGTATGAAATGAACTAATTATTCCAAAACCACATAATAAAAATGTTAATAGAAACGTGGCTTGATGACTGAATTTAATCGAAGCTAAAAATAATGCAAATACGAGTAGGCTGAAAACCCAACCTGCTTTTGTGGGTAATATATACAGTTGACGACGATGAGTGGTGTAGCTATTTGCCATTATTTTTAGACATGGGTTTTGACCTAATCTACTGGAGTGCTAGTTATGATGCGTTCAAATTCATGGGCATGTGCATCTGAGTAGGACGTGGTTAAGCGATGAAGAGTTACAAAAGGTGCTACTGCTTGAATGTCTTCTGGTAATACAAATTCTCTTTTTTCCAGAACTGCCCAAGCCCGCGCCGCTTGTAACCATTGTAAAGCGGCTCTAGGTGATAGACCGTTCTTAAATTGTGTGGATTCTCGAGTTGCTTGCAATAAACGCTGCACATAATTGATGAGGGCATCGCTACATAACACTTGTGTTACCAAACCAGTTGTAGCTGCTAGTTGCTCTAAACTCATGCAAGGCTCTATTTTTGCTTGTGAAGAAACTCGTTGATTTTTCAGGAGTGTAAATTCTGCCTCTTGATCGGGAAAACCAAGAGAGAGACGCATTAAAAAACGATCCAATTGAGATTCAGGTAACGCAGAAGTGCCACTTTGATCATTAGGGTTTTGAGTCGCCAATACAAAAAATGGTTTAGGTAATTCATAAGATTTGCTATCAATGGTTACTTGTTGTTCTTCCATCGCTTGTAATAAAGCACTTTGTGTTTTTGGACTGGCGCGATTTATCTCATCAGCCAATAATGCATTGGTGAAAATAGGTCCAGGCTTGAAATCAAATTGTTGAGAATTTTGATTATAGATTGAGACTCCAAGCAAATCTGAAGGCATTAGGTCATTGGTGAATTGCACACGCTGAAATGGCATGGAAAATAATTGTGCTAATGTTTTGGCCAATGTTGTTTTACCAACACCTGGAACATCATCTAGTAGAATATGTCCGCCTGCGATAATGCAACATAAAGCGAGTTTTGTAGCTTGTGGGCTGCCCAGAATGTGTTGATTTAGACTAGTTAATGTCTCGTCTAAAAGTGTATGAGGTATAGAAATTTTATTGTTCATATCATGAAGACCGCATTAATTACAAAAGTATCGCAATAGAGCTAAAAATACATTGTAAAATGACAGTACTATATTCAAAGCTTAATTATATTTTTAAGTTACTAAATTTAACTCATTTTACATATTAATCCTGTGATTTTTTTTGATAACCGTTTTGTTAATGAATTGCCCGCAGATCAAGAGCAGAAAAATTTTGTCAGGCAAGTCTATTCTGCTTGCTATTCATTTTGCGAGCCGTCGGTACTGAATCATCGATCTGAAAATTCTGCAAAGACAGTTTGTGTTAATAAAGTACTAGCTAAAGAATTGGGTTTTGCATCGGAATTTTTGAATTCCTCACAATTGGCTAAGGTATTTTCTGGTCAAACAAAGCTTGAAGGCATGCAGCCCTATGCTATGTGTTATGGCGGGCATCAATTTGGCAATTGGGCTGGTCAGTTAGGTGATGGTCGGGCGATAAATTTAGGTGAAATCAGCACATCTCAAGGCAATCAAACGTTACAACTCAAGGGTGCTGGTATGACACCTTATTCACGCCATGCTGATGGTTTGGCTGTGTTGCGTTCCTCCATTCGCGAATACCTATGTTCTGAAGCGATGTTTCATTTGGGCGTGCCAACAACAAGGGCGTTAAGTTTAGTGTTAACGGGCACACAAGTAGAACGCGATATGTTTTATGATGGTAATCCAAAGCTTGAACCTGGTGCGGTTCTTTGCCGCGTAGCGCCATCGTTTATCCGTTTTGGTAGCTTTGAAATTTTTGCGGCGAGAAATGATCTAAACACGCTTAAGAGGTTTGTTGATTTTTGTATTCAATTTGATTTTTCAGATTCTTCTTTACGAAATATTGAAGATGAACAAATGCGTTATATTGCATGGTTTCAGGAAGTTGTAAAGCGTAGCTGTTCATTGGTTACGCATTGGCAGAGAGTTGGTTTTGTTCATGGTGTGATGAATACTGACAATATGTCAATCACGGGTTTGACGATAGATTATGGCCCTTATGGATGGTTAGATGATTACGACCCTCAGTGGACGCCAAATACTACTGATTTGCCCGGCAAGCGTTATTGTTTTGCGAATCAGCCAAAAATAGTTCATTGGAATTTATTTCAATTGGCTCAAGCTTTGTTACCAATTATAGAGGATCGAGACGCCTTGCAAGTCATTCTTGATGCATTCCCAGATCAGTACCAACAAAGCTATCGCAATATGATGGCTCAAAAATTAGGCATAAAAGTGGTCGAGAAAGATTGTTTGGTTGAGCTTGAAGCAATTTTGCAACTAGAACCTTTTGATATGACGATATTTTTTCGTTTGCTGGCTGAACCAATTGAAGAGTTGACCGCTGAATATTTCAAGTCTGCATCTTATCAATCAGAACATAATGATAATTTTAGTCATAGTCCTGATGAAATCAAAAATAGTTTGCGTCTTAATAAATGGTTGCAAACTTATAAAGCAATAGTGAAGCGAGAAGGTTTTAGCCAACAAGAACGTCATTCAAAAATGAACCGAGTTAATCCTTGTTTTGTATTGCGTAATTATTTGAGTCAACAAGCGATCTCGACAGCGGAACAAGGCGATTTTTCTAAATTAAATGATTTGATAGATGTTTTAAAGCAGCCTTATCAGCATCAGGTTACACATGCAGAAAAATATCAAAAGCGCCCATCTTGGGCAAAAAATTCTCCAGGATGTTCTATGTTATCCTGTAGTTCATAATACTTTTGATTGAAGATAACGCCTTTTTTTGACTAAACTATTAACAGATCTCTATAAACAAACAATACTAGAGTTTTTGGTAAATAATCTCGTTTGCATCAAAAAGGAACATGCTTATGAATCAAAATTTAAAATACGATACAACCTCTGAAGAATATCGTCGCTTTTTATTAAATTATGCTCGTGAAAGGATGGCATCTAAGAACTATTATGATGCAGATTTTGCGTTGCAAGTGAGTCAGAGCCGATATCCAAATGATCCAGTTTCATACAATTTACAAGCCATGCTGGCTTATCGGCTAGGTTTGTTTGAACATGGCTTATATTTTGTCAAAAAAGCCTTAGAATTTGATCCTGGGATGCGAAAAGCGCAAGAAAATTTGGCAACTATTGAACGTGCTTATTTTGCTGAGGAAGTGAAGCAAAGCATCACTGAAGAAAAGTATTTCCTTATTAATTCTTGGGGCAGCGGTTTAGGTTTTGACCTGTTATATTTGATGCAACAACTATTGATTGCTGAGCTTGCCGAACGCAAACCTGTGGTTTATTGGGGTGCGAACTCTCTGTATAACGATAACCCTGACAGTGATTGTTTTTCTCGATATTTTGAGCCGATAAATGATCTGACAATTGATGATTTATCTGTGTATTTGCCGGATGTTTTTCCTGAGCATTGGCAAAATAGAGATTTGAAAGACTATATTCGCCGAACGCGCTGGCGGAATACACGTAATAATCAACAATATAAAATTGGTGGTGCTTACTTTTTAAATCGGCCTGAAAAATTGGTCGTCAGTGGTGAATATGCAAGTGTTGGAATGTTGCGGCCTTGGCTCGCCAATAAGCATCGTTATGCGGGCGCTTTGGTTGGTGATATTTATCGTGATTTAGTTCGTCGATATATCAGGCCAAAGCAGTACTTGCACGATAAAGCTAATGCTTTTGTACAGAAGCATTTTGGCAGGCAAGCCTATATCGCTGTTCATTTGCGGGGCACAGATAAGCATAATGAAAAACAATCACAGTCGATAGCGGAAATTAATAAAGATTTGATTCAAAAGGTCAAAAAATTGGCTAATGATTTACCAATCTTTTTGATGACTGATGGCAAGGAGGAGCTTCGAATGATGCGAGATATTTTTGGTAATCGTTTATACAGTTTTAATATTGAACGTAGTGATAACCAACAACAAGGAATGCATCATACAAGTAAAAATAAGAGGAAAATGACTGAGGACGTTTTGTTAGATATGCTGGTTGCATCTCGTTGTTCACATTTCTATGGCTGTGGCTTGTCATATTTAGCTTGTATGGTGAGTTATATGCAATCGTCCAAAAATTCAAGCACCTTATTGCCATTTGATGTGCTGACGCGATTTGTTGATATTCCAATGCCTGAATGATTGTCACCTGGCTTTAAATACGGGAATATTTTGGAAATTACGTTGTAGTGTTGAGCCGTCTTTTAAGGTTAATAAGCAGTTAATCTCCCAAGCAACAAAAGGATAGTTTTCTAACGCTTGTGATTCTTTTAACCCATTTTCTAAAGGGATGTGGAATTCAATTATTTGTTCTTCATTGCTTGGTTCGATATCTAGATTGCGTTGCCATAGTAATTTTTGTTCAATTTGTTGGTTGATGTTGGTGTGTGATAAACAGCGTAAACTAATGCGGCTATATAAAATTTCAGGTGTATTACTGTTGAAATTCAATTTTCCAGAACAACATTGTCCAATGAAAACTGGATGAGAAATCAGCTCTAGATCAGCCTTCTCATAGAGCTGTTTTTGATGAAGCATAGAATCTCGTTGAAAATACAGAAATAAAGCAAACGCTGGGAATACCAATCCAAGTAGGGCGGCATAATCTAAAAACTGGATGCTTTCATAGATTGCCCATAACGGAAGTGCTGAGATAGTCGCAAAGTAGCGCACCGCAAAATGCATTAATGGTAAGGACAAGTTTGGGGTTGATGTTCTTTTAGCATTAAGCCAATAGCTTTTATCAAACCAGGGCTTGTTTTTTTGATGATTAATTGATGAGCTGTCGTTAGCTTCTTGTTGCCAATGCAAAAACAGTAAACCACTTAAGCCAATCGCAGTGTGAAAAGCTAAAAAACAAGTGCCTAAAATGATGAGTTTTGGAGGGCTAGCTAGGCTCCAATAACCATTTTGAAGCCAGAATAAAATAGGAGTTATGCTAAATGATAAAAATGCTGCAATACCGCCAAGCGTGAAAAACACAAAGATAATTCGAACAATTGTCATCGCAAACGAAATTTTTTAGTGGAAAGTTCTTGTTATAGAGCTGAGCTTAGTAGATTGAGTATAACGATTAGTGTTAGGCTGGAAAATAATGTTTGCAGTGTGATTAGACGGGCCATGAGCTGGTGGTTGCTTTGCATTTTTTTTGTGAGAATGTAGCTGGCTGTTGCTGTTGGTAAGGCCAAAAATATCACTAAAATTTGTGTTGTTAGTGTTTCAAGGCCTATAAGCTTTGCCACACTTAAGCCAATTATTGGCAGTAGAAAAAGCTTTAATAATGAGCTTAGCGCTATGGGTAAAAATACCTCATTAATATTGCGTAAAACTAACGTTGCACCAACTGTCATTAATCCCAAAGGCAGTGCTAGAGAGCCTAAAATTTTTACACTATCTAAAATGGCCGTGGGCAATTGGATAGAGAAATAGTTCATTAAAACCCCAATTGCGCAACCGAGAATGAGCGGGTTTTTAATCAGGTTATAGAGATTTTTATAAACATTTTGAGCAAGAGTGTTGTTGGCTTCATTAGGGTTTTTCTCTTGATGGATTTGCAATATGATGACAGAGCAAATATTCACCAAAGGAATCATAATTGCGGCAATAATGATAGATATTGTAAGGCCGTTTTCATCAAATAGGTTGCTTACTAGTGCCAAGCCGATATAAGTATTGAAGCGTATTGTTCCTTGGAAAAATGCTCCAAAAGAAAAGTCACTTATATTGAATAGCTTGCGCAAAACATAATTAATGAGAATGATGACGAATAGGCTGATTAGACAGGCTAAAATAGTTGAATTTAGGTTTAATCCTGATAATTCTGTGACTGACATCTTGCTAATTAAAAGCGCAGGAAAAAATATGTAATAAGTCAGCTGTTCTGCGCCAAACCAAAAGGAATCATCGACTATTGATAATCTTTTTAGTAAATAACCAAATAGAATTAGGATGAAAATCGGCAGTATGGCATTCAAAATCATATACTTTAGTTTCTAAGTTAATGGCAATGTGGCAGATCTCTGGAGACTGTTGTGTTGCATGGGATTTTTTGATGTCCGTAAAGAAAGGTCGTTTTCTTTGATGGTTGATATTTTACAATTTGTCTCCACTTTGAAAAATATCAATTGCAAAGAAAATCATCATGTTAACAAAAAACACTCTTCCTACAATTATTTCGCTATTAATAATTGCGATTAGCTTTATATTGCCCGATACATGGCAGCAATTGGTGTTGAACGTTGGTTTGTTTGCTTTCTCAGGGGCAATAACTAATTGGTTAGCTGTGTATATGTTATTTGAAAAAGTTCCTTTGCTGTATGGGTCGGGTGTTATTCCTGCGCGATTTGAGGAATTGAAAGTAGGCTTGTTGGAACTAGTTAAGAAACAGTTGTTCAAGGCTGAGAATGTAAAAAAAGCATTTGATAAAGATCAATCAAGTAGCGGTTTATCATTAGATTTTGAGCCATTAGTGGATAGCTTTGATCTAGATAATGCTTATGAGCAATTGCGGGATGCGATAATGCAGTCATCGTTTGGTTCTGCTGTGAACATGTTTGGCGGTGAAGCTATGCTGGAAGGCTTGCGTGATAAGTTTAAAGAAAAGATTCGAAAGATTATTGTTGAGACTACACATTCCGAACGTTTTCAAACAACCTTAAGCAAAAGTTTATCAACGGTTGGCGGCAGCGATGTATTCTTAGCAAAAATTGAAGAAATCGTGCAAGAAAGGCTAGATGAATTAACCCCTGAGATGGTCAAAGACATTATGCAAAGTATGATTCGTCAACACTTAGGCTGGCTAGTTGTTTGGGGTGCCGTTTTTGGTGGGTTAATTGGATTGTTAGTGAATTTTATTCCAGTCTGAAGTTTATCTGCTTCTTTTTGCTAATTTAAGATGTAATGCCCTAAGCTCCTGGTCACCAATTACTTCGGCGCGATGGCCATGCAGCGTGTTATCGAATTCGACACCTTCTGCTAAATAGTCATTGGCAATGAACATCTCGCCTGTGGCAAAGTCATGATATTTCCCAGAGCGAAGTTCAATGCGTAATATGCCATTTAATATGACAATTAGCGTTGGGTCACCAGCAACATGAAAATCAGAAGAGTATTTTGCATGGCTGTTACGTAAACGAAAGTTTTCAGCAGAAATTTGTTCAGATAAGAAACGTGCAGGTGATCCATTCATGATGAAATCCTGGTTCGTGAAAAACGATGTTTCACCACCGTCATTGTCGATGGAGATAATGGATAGCGAGATCTTATTTGTGTTCATAGTTATAAAATAAAGTTTGTCATCCTGTGCTTATAATGCAGTTGCATTAAATCATTTTCCAATTAAGCTTGCAGGAATATTGTAAAATTGAATAGCGTTAGTTTAGAGGGATCATGAAATTAAACTGTGATTTAGGTGAAGGTGAAAGCATCCAGCAAGTGGCAAATGATGCCTTGATCATGCCATTTATTGATCAAGCAAATATAGCCTGTGGTATGCATGCATCTAATCCTTCTGTGATGTTGCATACGGTACAACTAGCCAAAACATATAATGTGAGCATTGGTGCGCATCCTTCATACGATGATAAAACTAATTTTGGGCGGCAAAATATTTTTCTTTCTAGCGAAGAAATAATTAGTTTGCTGTTATATCAACTGGGAGCTTTGCAAGCCATTTGTTTGTCGCAAGATGCCAAGCTTGATTATGTCAAGCCGCATGGTGCTTTGTATAATAATATGATGGCTCACCCAGAAGTCTTGGAAGCCGTCTTGCAAGCGATGAAAATATGGAACCAACAAAAATCTCAGAAACAGAGATTGCCAGTGATGGTGCTTGCGAATCAACAAGCCGAACAAATAAGTAAACAAGCAGAGTCTTTTGGTGTGCCGTTATTATTTGAAGCATTTGCAGATCGGTCTTACAACGACGATGGCAGTTTGGTGGCGAGAAATATCCCTGGGGCGGTGCTTGAGAGTGAGTCTGAGATATTGGCTCAGGCCTCACTATTATTTGAGCAAGCTCAGATCAGAACCATGCAAGGCAAAAATTTGTCTTTAAATGCGGATAGCTTATGTGTGCATGGTGATAATCCTCAAGCATTTGCAGCTGTGCAAGCCATTCGTCAATTAGTTGCAAACCTTGATAAAGATTGAAATCATGAATGTTGTTCAGATTTCCGAAAATAGTTTGTTGCTGGAACTAGAACAAACTATTGATCCAAAAATTGCTCAGCAAGTGAAATTATGGACTGGCTATTTAAGCCGTGAATTTAAAGAATTATTAATTGAAGTCGTACCTTCTTATTGCACGATTCATTTGGTTTTTGATGTGCGTAAAATCTCAGGTATCGAATTATCTCAGCGAATTCTTGCGAGCAAAGCTCTTGTAGTTGAGTTTGAGTCAAATGAATCTATAGAAAAAAACGTGATCGAAATTCCAGTTTATTATGGTAGTGAAGTCGGGTTTGATTTGAAGATGTTAAGCAAGTCCACTGGTTTGACTGAGCAAGAAATAATCGTCATTCATAGTGAGCAAATTTACGATGCTTATGCCGTCGGTTTCGCCCCAGGTTTTACATATTTAGGTTTAGTGGATCAACGTATTGTCACACCGCGCAAGAGCACTCCACGCGCCAAAATTCCAGCAGGTAGTGTTGGCATAGCTGAACAACAAACTGCAGTTTATCCTGTTGACTCCCCGGGGGGATGGCAAATTATCGGCCGAACGCCGAGCAAGATGATTGATTTCGGCAAAATTGAGCCAGCTCTACTAAATGTTGGCGACCAAGTTCGCTTTGTGTCAATTTCAAAACAACAATACCTTGATTTGGGTGGAACACTTTCATGAGTTTGACAATAATTCAATCAGGTTTCATGACGTTGTTGCAAGATTATGGGCGCTTTGGTTGGCATCAATCAGGCATAACCCAAGGTGGTCCGATGGATGAACATGCTTTTTTGTGGGCAAATAAATTATTGCAAAATGAATTCAATGCTCCGCAACTGGAAATTTGTTTGGGCGGTTTTTCGGCACGATTTGAACAAGCAACGAACATTGTCGTTTGTGGCGCATTAGCCGTCGTCAGTATTAATGGACGAAAAATTCAACTGTGGCAAACATATGCTGTTTCCAAGGGTGATGAAATTCTTATTGGTTCAGTAAATAATGGTGTATATATTTACTTAGCAGTACTTGGTGGTTTTCAAGCAGTGCCAAAGCTAGGCAGTGTTGCCACTGTTATGCGAGAAGGTTTGGGCGGCTTGCATGGCAATGGTGCTATATTATGTAATGGCGACTCTGTGGACTATGCTAAGAACCCTGTTCAAGTCGATATGTTGAAATCAGTAATACCGGATCGGTTTTTGCCGGATTACCCTAAAGAAATCACTCTACGCTTTGTTGTAAATCAATCCAGTACTGCTTGCTCATCTCAAGTCATTGATGATTTTGTGCAGCAGTCATTCACCGTAAGTTCCAAAATCGATCGCATGGGTTATCGCTTAACCGCGCAAACACCAATTAATGCAGCGCAAAAAGGCATTATTTCACAAGGCGTGAGCCTAGGTTCAATTCAACTACCTCCCAATGGTGATCCCATAGTATTGCTGAAAGACAAGCAAACGGTAGGAGGTTATCCGCAAATTGGTTGCATTGCGCGTGTAGATATTGCCAAGCTAAGTCAGAGCAAGCCAGGCACTAGTCTCAAGTTTGTACCAGTAGAGATGGTTTCTCTAGAGCAAGAATTAAAAGAATATATAGAGTTTTTTGCGATTGCATAATTTTTATTTAGTGTCATTAATATAATTATTCCTATAAATGGTTTGCATGATAATTGTAGGGCTGGTGAAATAATGTCAGGTTTAAAATATTTCCAAATTTGGTGATGGATATATTTATTATAGGCGGTATTGTGGATGACACTGCCTGCAATACTGCCTATAATTACATGGTTAAATATTGAAAAAGGTTTTTACTGTGCCGACAGAAATACGAAATAATTGGACTCGCGATGAAGTGCTCGCGATTATGCAACAGCCGATGAACGATTTATTGTTTCAGGCGCACACAGTGCATCGTGAGTTTCACGACCCAAATGCTGTGCAAATTAGTCAATTACTGTCCATTAAAACGGGTACTTGTCCTGAAGACTGCACATATTGTCCGCAAAGTATTCGCTATAACACGGGTTTAAGTCCCGAAGCGCTGATGGAAGTGAAGTCAGTGGTCGAGCAGGCGCAGGCCGCTAAAGAATCGGGTGCTAGCCGTTTTTGTATGGGTGCTGCTTGGCGTAGCCCAAAAGACCGTGACATGCCAAAACTCATGGAAATGGTGCGCCAAGTTAAAGAAATGGGTATGGAAACGTGTATGACCTTAGGTATGTTAACTCCAGAGCAGGCTAGTGATTTTTCTGAAGCAGGATTGGATTATTACAATCATAATTTGGACACATCGGAAGAGTATTACGACAAAGTTATTACGACTCGCACGTATCAAAATCGTTTAGATACTATCGAGAACGTGCAAAACGCCAACATCAAAGTATGTAGTGGCGGTATTGTTGGTTTGGGCGAAGGTGAAAATGATCGTGCTGGTTTGTTGCTACAGTTGGCAAATTTGAAACAGCACCCAGAGTCTGTTCCCATCAATCAATTGGTTCGAGTTGAGGGCACGCCTTTGTTTGATGAGCAAGAGGTGGATAAGTTTGATTTTGTTCGTGTCATTGCGACAGCAAGAATTTTGATGCCTAAAGCAGCGGTGCGATTATCGGCTGGCCGTGAGGAGATGAGTGAGGAAATGCAATCGATGGCATTTTTTGCTGGAGCAAATTCAATTTTCTATGGTGAGAAGCTTTTGACTACTCCAAACCCTAGTGAAAATGACGATTTGGCTTTAATGCAAAAACTGGGAATCAAGGCGTTGATTCCAGAAGGGGTAAACTTGGATGATGAAATTGGCAATGCCGGCTCAATTCATTGTGACGCTAAAAACCAAGTTCAAACGGCTAAAGCGGTTTAATGACTGCTTTGTGAAAGTGAATGGGTTTGACGCCGAGCGCATTTGATCGTCAACACATTTGGCATCCGTACGATCATCCAAAAATTTCAGATGATACCTATTTAGTCAAGCATGCTGAAGGCGTGCATTTGCATCTCGATGATGGCTGCCAGTTGATTGATGCTATGTCATCATGGTGGTGTGTGATTCACGGCTATAATCATCCAGAAATCAATAATGCTGTAAAGGAACAAGTCGAAAAGTTTTCACATGTTATGTTTGGCGGTTTGACTCATGAGCCAGCCATCAAACTTGCTCAAACCTTGCTTGAACTTAAAGACGGATGTTTTGATCAAGTCTTTTTTGCTGATTCTGGTTCAATTGCCGTGGAAGTGGCCATGAAAATGGCGCTTCAATATCAGTATTCGATTGGGCAAGTTAGTAAGCAAAAATTTTTAACCATTCGTTCGGGATATCATGGGGATACATGGCGAGCTATGAGCGTATGTGATCCCGACACGGGTATGCACCATCTTTTCAAGGGCGCGTTGCCGGTTGAATATTTTGTCAGTCAGCCGCCAATTCGCTTCGACCAAGAATGGTCTGATAATGAAGCGGCCAACGGTTTGGGCGAACTTCGCAATACGTTAGAAAGTTACCAAGAGAAAATTGCCGCGGTTATTTTAGAGCCTATCGTTCAAGGGGCGGGTGGTATGTATTTTTATCATCCTGAATATTTGAATCAATGCCGTAGCTTATGTGATGAGTATGGGATGGTGTTGATTTTCGATGAAATTGCCACAGGTTTTGGTCGAGCTGGTGAGATGTTTGCCAGTGATTTTTGTGATGTGGAGCCTGATATTGTGTGTTTAGGTAAAGCACTAACAGGTGGCTATATGAGTTTGGCGGCAACACTCGTAACTGATCGAATCGCGGATGGCATTGCTAGTAAAGAGCCTGGTATTCTGATGCATGGTCCGACGTTTATGGGTAATCCATTGTCCTGCGCAGCTGCAAATGCCAGTCTTGCTATCTTGTTAGAAGGTCAGTGGCGTCAGCAAGTTGCTGCAATTGAAAAGCAATTGCATGCTGAATTGCGTGAAGCACAAAATTTGTCGAATGTTGCCGATACGCGGGCTCTGGGTAGCATTGGTGTGATTGAAATGGATCATGTAGTTAACGCTAATCATGCGCATGCTTTTTGTCGCCAATTAGGTGTTTGGCTTAGGCCGTTTGGAAAATGTATTTATACGATGCCGCCCTATGTGATCAACCCTCAGCAATTGTCCAAAGTCACACGGGCAATGATAGAGCTGGCGAAAGTGCTATAAAATAGTGTAAATCGAAAAATGAAAAATGGTTGATCATTTAAAAAATAAACTTGAAATACTTACACAGCAAGGCGGCTTGCGTAAAAGCAGGCCATTGTTAGTGCAAGCCTTTCATGCGCAAGATCAATCAAGTGAGATGTCATTAATTAATTTTTCCAGCAATGATTATTTGGGTTTATCAGGTGAACAAGATTTAGTGGATGAGTTTTTTAATGAGATTGATTTGTCACAACAGCGAAATTGGATGAGCGCTTCTTCAGCACGGCCACTTACTGGCACGTCATTCCATCATGAGACCCTAGAAAGCACGATAGCACAAGATTTTGGTAAGGAAAAAGCGTTATTGTTCAATAGTGGTTATCACGCCAATAGCGGAATTTTGCCAGCCTTAACGAATAAGCAAGATCTGATTTTGGCGGATAAATTAGTGCATGCCAGTATTATTGATGGTTTGCGTTTGGCTGAAGCTGACTTCAAGCGATTTGCCCATAATGATTTGACACACTTGGAGCAATTGTTAAATCGCTATATTGATCAATATGAACGAGTTTGGTTGGTGACTGAATCGGTATTTAGTATGGATGGCGACGTTGCCCCATTGAAAGAGTTGGTTGATCTTAAGAAACAGTTTTCTGCCTATTTATATGTTGATGAGGCGCATGCGATTGGTTGCTATGGACAAAATGGTTTAGGGTTGGCTGAGCATCTGAATATTATTGCTGATATTGATGTATTGGTTGGTGTATTTGGTAAAGCGCTAGCAGGAGTGGGCGCGTTTGTGGTCGCGAATCAGGTGATTATAGATAGCTTAGTTAATTTTTCTCGTTCTTGGCTTTTTTCAACTGCTTTGCCTCCGATTAATGTCCAATGGAATACGTTTGTTTGGAATAAGTTAGCTTCTTTTGCAAACCAGCGACAACAACTGCAGGATTTAACGGTAACATTTCGAGAACAGTTACAACAAGCGGGCATTGAGTGTTTGGGTGAAACCTATATTGTCCCCATTCTCAGAGAAGGTAACGAAGCAGCTGTTGCCACGTCGCGTTATTTAGAAGCGCAAGGTTTCTTGGCTATGCCAATCCGTTCTCCGACTGTGCGCAAAGGTGCAGAGCGAGTGCGATTTTCATTGACTGCAAATTTGCCAGAGAACAGTGTAGTAGATTTGGTAAATGCGTTGACTGAGGTTGGTTAACGTTATGCAGTTTGAGTGGCTAAAACAGCGTGATAAAAATCATTCAGTGATTGTGATTTTTACAGGCTGGGGCTTTACAGCCGCAGTCTATAAGCATCTGCTGGAAGTTGGTGATGAATATGACATTGTATTTGTGAATGACTATCGTGATTTGAATGTTGATTTGCCTGATTTGCAGCATTATCAACAACGATTTTTGTTGGCATGGTCTTTTGGAGTGGCTGCTTATAGCGCATGGCAACAGAAAAATAAGCTTCTAAATTTTGATCGTATGATTGCAATTAATGGCACTATGCAAGCAGTGGATCGGTTTCACGGCATACCCGAAGTCGTGATGCAAAAAACAATTGATACGCTATCTCCAGAAAGTTTTCAAATATTTGCCAAGCGTTGTTTCATTGCGAGTCACATTCCTGATGATTTACATATTAATATTCTGGAGCGCAAGGACGAGTTGCAATGTGTTTTGCAAAGAAAGCATTCTGATATTTTAGGTTGGGATCAGGTGTGGATAGCTAAACAAGATAAAATTTTTCCTGCAAAAAACCAAGAACGTGCTTGGGATGCGTATAATCTATCAGCTGCAAAGCCGGTAACAATTCATTTTTGTGAAGCGCCGCATGCGCCATTTCATTTATGGTCTAGTTGGGATGACATTATTAATCCTGGTTAGTCTTTTTCTTTCTTAATAAAATGCCTGAATTGCACAAAGTACAACAATCCTTTCGTCGTTCGTTGAAAACCTACAATGAGCATGCCTTTGTGCAATTAGAGATAGCGCAAACCCTAGCTAAGCTGTTGTTTGAGAATTCTTCTAAACAACAATTGAAACGAGTGTTTGAAATAGGTTGTGGAACAGGTTTTTTCACGAAAGATTTGCTTGATAAGTTCGTGGTACAAGAACTGTATTTGAATGATCTTGTAGCCGAGTGCGAAGTGGTTTTGAGTGAGATTTTGAGAGAATTTTCAGAGTCGCAACGTAATGTCTGGCGTTTTTCTGCAGCCGATGTTAATCAACTGGATTTCGATGGTGAATTTGATTTGATATGTTCTTCATCGAGTTTGCAGTGGGTAACAAATTTACCCGCTTTACTGAAGAAAATAGTTGATGGTTTATCTTCACAGGGATGTTTAGCGATTAGTAGCTTCACTTCAGAGCATTTTTATGAGTTGCAAGTCATTAATCAACAGCTTGGCAGTTATGCGCAAGAACTTAATTATGTAGATTTAGAGCAGTGGCGTATATTGCTAAAAGAACAATTTGATTTGAAGATGATTGAGGAGCAAAAAATCACGCTTTGGTTTGATTCTGCCGAGGAGATGCTATTACATTTACGTTACACTGGAGTGAATGGCAATGCACGGCAACACTTGAGTCAAGCAAGATTGAAAGAATTTATCCAGTTGTATGAAGCGGAGTATTTACGTGACGGACGTTTGCCGCTGACCTATGCGCCCATTTTTATTGTGGCGGAAAAATTGTAATAAGGGGTTTATGACAACATTATTTGTAACAGGCATTGATACGGATATTGGTAAAACGGTGGCTTGCGGAGTATTGGCAAGGACCATGCTTGAAAATGGTTTGTCAGTTTATACGCAGAAACTGGTTGAAACGGGCTGTGTGGATGATGTGTCAAAAGATTTATTAATGCATGAAAAAATTGTTGGTAAGGCCTTTAATTTTTCAACACCAGAGCAGCATTGCCCCTATCGTTTTACTACTCCAGCTTCACCTCATTTGGCAGCTGAGCGTGATAATAGTTGGGTTGATCCAGATTTTTTAAAACTACAAATGTCATTATTGGCTGAGCAGTGTGATCATTTGTTGGTAGAAGGTGCTGGTGGTTTATGCGTGCCTTTGAATCAAGAGAAAATGATAGTCGATTTTATTGATGAGCATAAGTTGCCTGTTGTGTTGGTGACTTCAGCTCGATTGGGTTCAATTAATCATACTTTATTAAGTTTAAGCTTGTGTTTGACAAAAGGCATTGACGTACGGGCAATAATCTATAATCATTATCCTGATGATAGTGATTGGTTAGTTCTAGATACAAAAGCTGTTTTGCAGGACAAATTAAAGCATAGTTTTCCGAAAATGCTGTGGCTAGACTTATTTAATAAAAATCAGAATTTTATAATTACTGAAAGTCAATGGAAGCAGTTGTTGGGGCTGGTTTCATTGAAAAAATAGTAAATTCATCATTAGGGTAAAATAATAATAATTGGAAGGGGATATGCCTGATTTTTCAAATAATATAGATAGATGTTTTTTTTCTAAAATGGATACTAGCCTTTTTGTGGAAGCGACTAGTGAAATATCAAAAGAGCAAAAGAGTAAATTAATCAGTGATCTTGCGCCGAAGCATAAAATTACGGCAATTGAGTTTGATGCGGCTAAGAATATTAATATTGAAGATATTATTCAGTCGTTGTATTACGAAGTAGAGATTCTTATTGGGCTCGATATCAGTAAGAGTTTGGCTAAATACTGTGATGAAAAGAAAATTTTTGTTTTAGCTGAATTGTTAAAAGATACGGCAATTATTATTCACATGAAGGATCCAGTCGATAAGGAATTGTTAGTCCAAATGCAGCGAATATTATTAACGCTTAAGCGTTATACACGTGCTCGGATTCGATTGATTTGTATTTGTGATCAAGAAATGTTTGATTATTGTATGGACGCTGGATTTCGACTCGAGTTTGTACACTTATATTTTTCAGGTGTGCCTGTGAGAAGCATTGTAGAAATGAAACATGCAGCGAATGTCGAAATCAAGCTAGAAAGGCGTGGTTTAGAACGTTTCTTAGGAGAGTATGCCGAAAAGATTAAGTTGCGACCGCGGGTTAAAAGTTTTCTCGGCAATACATAGATATTCTTTTTTCGATAAGCGAGCTTGCATCGGAAAAAATCATATAAAAAACGTATTTTCGGCTTGCCTCGATGATAAAATATCAATCGAGATTTGATGATGATTTTAATTAATTCATCGTGACATTGGCTTTTAGTGAAAGTTAGTGGAATTTTTTCAATGAGTGAACAATGACTACGGAAAATAAAGTACAGGCTATTTTGGCTGAGTTGGCAGCTGTTTTGGCTGAGCGCAAAAATGCTTCAGCTGATAGTTCATATGTTGCAGGATTATATGCTAAAGGTATTGATACGATTTTGAAGAAAATTGGTGAAGAAGCGACCGAAACTGTGATTGCGGGTAAAGCAGAAGATAAAGAACAAATCATTTACGAAATGGCTGATTTGTGGTTTCACTGTTTAGTGTTGTTGGAGCAACAAGGTTTATCTCACGAGCAAGTATTAAATGAGTTAGCTCGACGTTTTGGTTTGTCAGGCTTGGATGAAAAGAAGTCCAGAAACAAGTCATAAGCTTTTCATTTAGTTACTATTTTAGAAAAGGTCTAAGTCAAGAAAAAGATTAGGTGTTGCTATGACTACAAAAATTATTGATGGCGTAAAGATAGCTGCCGAGATTCGTCTTGAAGCAAAAGAAGCAGTGAAAGAATTAAATAAGAAGAACATTCAACCGTGCTTAGCTGTTGTATTGGTGGGAGATAATCCTGCCTCAAAAGTTTATGTTGGTAGCAAGGTGAAAGCTTGTGAAGAAGTAGGTGTTCGTTCTATTAAAAAAACATTGGATGCAGATATCAGTCAGGCTGATTTATTGAGTGTTATTGATGAGCTGAATCAAGATGAAGATGTGCATGGCATTTTAGTGCAATTGCCCTTGCCACATCATATTGATGAAAATACGATTATCGAGCATATTGATCCAACAAAAGATGTTGACGGGTTTCATCCAGTGAATGCGGGTAAGTTGATGATTGGGCTTGATTGTTTGGCTCCATGCACGCCTGCTGGAATTCCAGAGTTAATTGCTCGCAGTGGCATTGATTTGCAACATAAAAAAGCCGTCATTATTGGACGTAGTAATATCGTTGGGAAGCCATTGATGAATATTCTAGTTCAAAAAGGCGATAAGGCTAACTGCACTGTAACTTGCTGCCATTCTGGCACTGAGCATTTGGAGAAATATACTCGCGAAGCCGATATTTTAATTTCAGCTATTGGCGTGCCTAGATTTGTTACCGCTGGCATGGTGAAAGAAGGTGCAGTTGTGATTGATGTAGGCATTAACCGTGTGGACGATATAGAGCACTCTCGTGGTTATAGACTAGTTGGTGATGTTGATTTTGATGAGGTCAAAGATGTTGCAGGTGCAATCACGCCTGTGCCTGGCGGTGTTGGTCCAATGACAGTCGCAATGTTGATGAAAAACACAGTGAAAGCCGCGAAGATGATTACTCAATAGTGCTCGATCGTTTCTAAATCTCTAAAGTTTCAAAAAGCCAGAGCGCTGCTCTGGCTTTTTTTAGACATAGAAAAAATTATTATCATGAAATTCCCCTTAAACCCTCAGCAAAATGCAGCAGTCAAGCATATTGATTCGCCGTTATTGGTTTTAGCTGGAGCTGGAAGTGGTAAAACAAGGGTTATTACTCAAAAAATTATTTGGCTTATTCAAGAGCATAATATTTCGGCGAAATTTATCTATGCGGTAACTTTTACCAATAAAGCCGCTAAGGAGATGAAGGGACGAGTAGCAGAAACTTTAGATAAGCAGGCTGCGAAGGGTTTGACCGTATCTACCTTCCATAGTCTTGGCCTACAAATTATTAAGCAAGAGCTAATAGCGCTAGGTTTGAATGCCGGTTTTTCCATATTTGACCCAAATGATAGTCAGTTGATTATTAAGGAATTGATGCGCAAAGATTTTGATGTGGACGATGAGCTGGTTAGTGGTGTGCGACATCTTATTTCACAATGGAAGAATGATTTGGTGGGTATTGACCAGGCGCAACAGATGGCGATGACTGACCCTCTACAGGTTGCTGCATCACGAGTTTATGAGGCATATGAACACCATTTGCGAGCCTGTAATGCAGTAGATCTAGATGATTTGATTAAAACTCCAATTGATTTGTTTCGCAGTCAACCCGAAGTGTTAGCGAGATGGCGTGAGAAAATACAATTTTTGCTGGTAGATGAATATCAAGATACCAACGCAGCGCAATATGCATTGGTGCGTTTTTTGGTGGGCGATGGGCAAGGGCTTACAACTGTTGGTGATGACGATCAGTCTATTTATGGTTGGCGAGGAGCTCAACCAGATAATCTGCTGCAATTGAATAGAGATTTTCCAGATTTGGAGTTGATTAAACTAGAGCAGAATTATCGTTCGATGGGACGTATTTTACATACCGCCAATCATTTGATTAAAAACAACCAGCGACCTTTTGAGAAGTACTTATGGAGCGAGTTAGGTTTTGGTGAGCCAATTCGCGTATTGTCATCAGTCACTGAAAGCCAAGAGTCTGAAAAAGTAGTGGCAGATTTAATGAGCCATAAATTTCAGTCAGACAGTTCATATGGTGATTATGCAATTCTATATCGTGGGAATCATCAAGCGAGAGTGTTTGAAACGCGTTTGCGGGAAATGCAAATTCCTTATTATTTGAGCGGGGGAATGTCCTTTTTTGAACGTGCTGAAATCAAGGATGTGATGGCTTACCTTCGAGTGCTAACCAATAGTAAAGATGATAATGCGTTCATACGTTGTATTAATACGCCAAGGCGTGGTGTTGGTGCGAACTCAATTGAGAAGCTTGGTGGTGTGGCTAGGTCAATGGGTTTGAGTCTGTTCGAAGCAATTTCGGAACCCGTGTTGCAAAATGAGCTTAGTCAAAAACGTGTTGCTCCATTACGTGCCTTTGCTCAGTGGATATCAGATTGTCAAGCAGAAGAAGAGTTACAAGGGCCTGTGCATGTAGTGTCGAGTCTGTTGGAATACATTGGTTACCAGAATTATTTGCAAGACTCTAGCAAAAGCCATGAACAGGCGGAAATGCGTTGGAAAAATGTGATGGATTTAGTTGCTTGGGTTAAGCGCATGTTTGAAAAAGATGCGTCTCGAAGTTTACAAGATATCGTCTCTAATATGGCCTTGATGGGTATATTGGAAAAAAATGAAGATGAACAAAATCCGGACCAAGTGTCATTAATGACATTACATGCATCTAAAGGTTTGGAGTTTCCATATGTTTATATCGTTGGTCTTGAAGAAGATTTGTTGCCGCATAAGGTAAGTATGGAAGAAGATGGCATTGAAGAAGAGCGGCGACTATTTTATGTAGGTATTACTAGAGCTAGACGTGAGCTCGCTTTAAGCTATGCTAAGCAGCGACAACGCTTTGGTGAGTTAATTCATTGTGAGCCAAGTCGGTTCTTGTCAGAGTTAGATCAAGATCATTTGGACTGGCAAGATAAGGAGTCACAAAGCCCAGAGCAGGAATTGGCGACTGGTCGGGCAAGTATTGCTGCATTAAAAGCGATGTTGAATAAGAATGCTTAGAGTGATTGATTTGCGTTTTTAAGCGCTAAAAAACGCATTTTTTGGCGTTGTAGTAACACAAATTTATTTTGATCTGTTATAGTCGCGAAAGCAATTCTTGGGACTAATTTCCTGAGAGTCATCAGCCAAACAAACACAATAATATTTCTATAAAAGGCTGTTTTTTTGCCATATTAATTAACCGAGGAGTTAGTATGTCTGATCATAACAATCAGTCGCCTGAAGATATAAAACGTCGTCGCTTTTTGACTGGTGTAACTGTTGGTGTTGGTGCCTTAGGCGCCGCCGTTGGAGTGTCACCTTTTTTGATTTCCATGTCTCCAAGTGAACGTGCAAAAAATGCAGGAGCGCCAGTATCCTATGATTTTAGCCGTTTAGAACCTGGACAAATGGTTAAAGTGGAGTGGCGCGGTAAGCCTGTAGTCTTATTAAATCGTACTCCTGAAATGATGGCAGGTTTGAAAAAAATTGAGCCAAGCCTTGCAGATCCAGAGTCTAACAAAAGTAATCAACCGGAGTATGCGAAGAATTTCGAACGCTCTGATCAGGCAAAATCTGAACTGTTGGTCATGGAAAGTGTTTGTACACATTTAGGTTGCTCGCCTGTCGAGAAGCTGGCAATTGGTCCAGATGAGCAAATGGGTGCAGATTCTCAAGGCGGTTTTTTCTGCCCTTGTCATGGTTCAAAGTTTGATTTGGCTGGGCGTGTGTATAAAAACGTACCAGCTACGTCGAATATGCCTGTGCCACCCTATAAATTCACTAGTGAATCAGTCATATTGATTGGTGATGATTCGGGGAGGTTATAATGGCGATTAAACGACATGATAATCATAAAAGTGCTAATGCCTTTATGGAGTGGGTTGATCGGCGCTTACCGGTCACTAAAGTTTGGAATGAACATTTAGCGCAATATTACGCGCCAAAGAATTTTAACTTTTGGTATTATTTCGGCTCTTTAGCAGTCATTATGCTGGTGTTACAAATAGTAACGGGCATTTTCTTGACCATGCATTACAAACCAGATGCTGCTTTAGCGTTTGCGTCTGTTGAATACATCATGCGTGATGTGCCTTTTGGTTGGTTGATTCGCTATATGCATGCTATTGGTGCTTCGGCATTTTTTGTGATTGTTTACCTGCATATGTTTCGTGGTTTGATTTATGGTTCGCATCGAGAGCCACGTGAATTGGTCTGGTTGATCGGTTGCGTAATCTTTGTTGCTTTGATGGCAGAAGCATTTATGGGCTATCTATTGCCATGGGGCAATATGTCCTATTGGGGCGCGCAAGTTATTATCTCCTTGTTTGATGTAATTCCTTTTTTTGGGCCTGCATTGACCGAGTGGATTCGTGGTGACTTTGTTATTTCTGATGCTACTCTGAACCGCTTTTTCGCGTTGCATGTGATCGCTCTGCCGTTAATTCTATGCTTATTAGTGTTCTTGCATTTGTGTGCATTGCATCAAGTAGGTTCGAACAATCCTGATGGAATTGATGTGGATCATTTAAAAGATGAAGAGGGAAAATACCTCGATATGGTTCCTTTTCACCCATACTATACAGTGAAAGATTGCGTTGGTATTGTGGTGTTTTTCATTCTGTATCTTGGCGTGGTATTTTTCTGGCCTGAAGGTGGTGGTGTGTTACTAGAGAAGGATAACTTCGATGCTGCTAATCCGCTGCAAACACCGCCAGATATTGTTCCATTGTGGTATTTCACGCCATTCTATTCAATCCTAAGGGCAAATACATTTGCGTTTTTCTGGATTGATGCCAAAGTTTGGGGCGTAGTTTTTATGGCTTTGGCGATCATTGTTTTATTTTTGTTGCCATGGCTAGATCGTTCACCAGTTCGTTCAATTCGCTATCGTAGCTGGCCATTTAAACTTATGTTGGTGTTATTCCTGATCTCATTTGTGATTTTAGGTTATCTTGGCTTGCAACCACCAACTCCCGGTAAAACATTATTAGCACAAGTCTGTACGGTCTTTTATTTCTTGTTCTTTATCACAATGCCGTGGTTTACTCGAATTGGTAAGTTCAAAGAAGAGCCGCCGCGTTTAACAATGAAAGATCACTAGGAGGCAATGATGAAAAATACAATTAAAATAATTGCCACTACAGTAATAACTGTTATGTTTACTGCATTTAGCTCCAGCAGTATGGCAGCAGGTGGTGGCAATGAAAATTTGGACAAAGTGTATCTCAATGTTAATGATGTTGAATCATTGAGAAATGGCGCGAGAATTTTTGCGAACAATTGTTTGTCATGTCATAGTGCTGAACATGCACGTTATAACCGAGTAGCGAATGATTTGGGTATTCCGTTGGATGCTCTTAAAGGGACGTTGATGTTTGCCAGTGACAAGGTCGGTGATTTGATGGTTGCTACTATGTCGGATGCGGATGCTAAAAAATGGTTTGGTGTCGTTCCGCCAGATTTGACGTTAATCTCACGAGTGAAAAAGCCAGACTGGTTATATACGTATTTACGTTCTTTTTATAAAGACGAAAAAAGTGTCACAGGTTGGAATAATATTTTATTAGAAAATGCGGCCATGCCTCATGTTTTGTGGGAAATGCAAGGTTCGCCAACATTGATTAGCAAGCCAGGTGAAGGCGAAGAGATTGATGTTAGCGATGAGTCGATTTACGTTGCAGGTGGTGCTAAGTTTGATGTCAGTAATCGTCCTGAATCGGCATTAAGCAATGCGGAATTTGATAAAGCGATGCGAGACGTGACCAATTTTCTTGCTTATCTTTCAGAACCTGCACAATTACAACGCAAGACCATTGGTGTGTGGACTATTGCATTTTTAATACTTTTATTAATGCTAGTTATGTTGTTGAAAAAGGAGTTTTGGCGCGACGTACATTAAAAAAACAGATTATAGTAGCCTATAGCAGTTGACCTCAGTGGGGTCTTGACAAAGGGGTTATACTATTAATTTATGAGCGCTCTTAAGTGATTTTTTTAAGGACTTAAGGTGCGCTCTTTTTAATTTAAAAGTGTGTCAATCCGATGCACTTTTTCTATTTTCAGCAGTTTATTAAGGCAAAAATAATGGATACAAATAGTTTATTAGCTCGTAAAAATGAGATGACACTTTATTCAGGTACTGATTGTGTTTACAGTCATGGTGTACGAATTGTTTTACAAGAGAAAGAGATTGATTGCTCTATCGTTTATACTGATCCATTGGACACTTGTGAAGAGCTAGCTGAAATTAACCCCTATAACGAAACGCCTACATTAGCTGATCGAGATTTGATTCTTTATGATGCTTGTATCATTAATGAATATTTGGATGAACGTTTGCCACACCCGCCTTTATTACCGGTTGATCCTGTTAGTCGTGCACGACTGCGTTTGATGGTTAACCGCGTTAATCGTGACTGGATTAGTCGTTTGGAAGGTTTGGATGATGAAAACAGTAAAGATCAAATACGTAAAGACATTTACGATGGCTTGATCTCAATTTCACCTATTTTGGCAGAGCAAGATTATTTGCTTGGTAATGACTATAGTTTGGTAGATGTATTTATTGCACCCATGCTGTGGCGTCTACCTTTCTACGATATTAAATTACCAAAACAAGCCAAAATGGTTGAAGAATATTCACAGCGTTTGTTTGAACGTGATTCTTTCCAAGAGAGCTTAAGTGAAATTGAACGTGATTTACGTTTATTATAAGCACTATCTTTTGGCGTATAATCATTCATAAAGGCGTGCAATATAGCTTGTTGCATACTTTTATTTAAGTTGAACTCAGTTAAACCAGAACTGGCAATATGGCAGAAATGACTAGTACCAAACCGTATTTGTTTCGAGGCATTTATGAATGGATCGAAGATAATCGTTTAACGCCTTATATTGTGGTCGATGCCGCTGGTGAAGGTGTGTTGGTGCCGCAAGAATATGTCAATGATGGTCAAATTACATTGAATGTCTCATCGAGTTCAATTGAGTTGTATACAATGGATAATCAAGTGTTGCACTTTAGCGCACGTTTTAATGGATTAGCTCAAGAACTGACAATTCCAATGCACTTTATCTTGGGTATTTATGCACGAGAAAATGGGCAAGGTATGTTTTTTGAACCTGAAGATTATCCAATAGAAGAGTTTTCAGAATCGAGCAAAATCGAGACAGTACTTGACGAAGAGCCTAACAAGAGTGAATCTTCAAAACCGAAAAAGTCAAAAAAGCCAAAAAAAGAAGGCTCTAAACGAGATAACTCTCATTTGAAGATCATAAAATAGTGTTGTGTTTTTGCTTGAAAAAGTAGAAAAAAACACAATATATTTTTAAATACTCAAATCTATAGAGGAGACTTGCATGCAGCAAATGCGTGGAACAACAATTTTATCAGTACGTCGTAAAGATTCTGTCGTGATTGGTGGTGATGGCCAAGTTTCATTAGGCAATACCGTAATGAAAGGCAATGCTTGTAAAGTACGACGTTTATACAAAAACAAAGTCATCGCTGGATTTGCGGGAGGTACGGCGGATGCGTTTACTTTGTTTGAAATGTTTGAAGCAAAGCTGGAGAAACATCAAGGTCATCTCACTAAGGCTGCAGTTGAATTAGCTAAAGATTGGCGAACTGATAAGATATTACGCAAACTAGAAGCGATGATTTTGGTTGCTGATAAAGAGTCATCCTTCATTATCACTGGAAATGGCGATGTAGTTGAGCCCCAAGGAGGTGTCATGGCGATTGGCTCTGGAGGCTCTTTTGCTGAATCAGCAGCTCGCGCATTAGTGCAAAACACAGAGTTAGGCGCTTACGATATTGTTGAAAAAGCACTTAATATTGCTGCCGATATTTGCATATATACCAATGATAATTTAACCATTGAAGAAATTAAATTATAGATCAAGTTATGAGTGAAATGACCCCAAGAGAAATTGTTCAAGAACTGGATAAACATATTATTGGACAAAAAGATGCGAAACGATCAGTGGCAATTGCATTGCGTAATCGTTGGCGTCGAGCGCAAATTTCAGATGATTTTATGCGTGCTGAGATTAAGCCAAAGAATATTTTAATGATCGGTCCAACGGGTGTAGGTAAAACAGAAATTTCTCGTCGTTTGTCTAAAATCGCGAATGCACCTTTTTTGAAAGTGGAAGCAACTAAATTCACTGAAGTTGGTTATGTTGGTCGTGAAGTTGATAGTATTATTCGTGATCTAATGGAAATCGCCGTTAAAATGGAACGCGAACAGGCAACCGAGAAAGTGAAACGCCGCGCGGAAGACCTAGCGGAAGAACGCATTTTGGATATTTTGATTCCACCTGCTAGAAATCCTGATACTAGCTTTGGATTCGATAGCAACACATTGGATACAAGCTCATCCCCTGATAGTGCGGCAAGGCAATCTTTCCGCAAAAAATTGCGTGAAGGAAAATTGGATGATAAAGAAATTGAGATAGAAGTTGCTGCACCAGCTATGGGTATGGAAATTTTAGGGCCAGAAGGTATGTCTGAAATTACCAATCAATTGCAAGATATGTTTAAGGGCATGAATAAAGGCAAATCCGCTATGCGTAAATTGCCAATCAAAGAAGCTTATAAATTATTGATTGAAGAGCAAGCCTCAAATTTAGTGAATGAAGAAGAAATTAAACTTAAAGCTTTAGAACGTGTCGAACAACATGGTATTGTTTTTCTTGATGAAATTGACAAAATAGTCGGACGCAGTGAAGGTGGTAAGAGCCCTGATGTATCACGTGAAGGTGTACAACGAGATTTGTTACCATTAGTTGAGGGTTCCTCAATTTCAACTAAATATGGGGTGGTGAAAACCGATCATGTTTTATTCATTTGTTCTGGCGCCTTTCAGCTAGCTAAACCCTCTGATTTGATTCCCGAATTACAAGGGCGTTTGCCAATTCGTGTTGAACTAAGAGCCTTAGCTGTTGAGGATTTTGTACGAATTTTAACTGAGCCTGATGCATCACTGACGGAACAATATCAAGCCTTGATGAAAACTGAAGGCGTAGAATTAACATTTGTTGAAAATGGCATTCAACGTTTAGCGGAATTAGCTTGGGAAGTGAATGAATCTACAGAAAATATTGGTGCAAGACGATTACATACGATGATGGAGCGATTATTAGAAACTATCTCATTTGAAGCTTCTGATAAAGAAGGTGAGATGATTCAGATTGATTCTGACTATGTGAATGGTCATCTTGAAGAGTTAAGCCAAGATGAAGATTATGCTAAATATATTCTATAGTGTTGTAGGTGGTGAATTTACTTTTTGAGGCTACTAGAGGCTAATAATGGATTTACATGATTTTAGACGAAATTATTCTTTAGGCAAATTGGCTCGCGAAGACTTGTCGGTAAATCCATTTGATCAGTTTCGCACTTGGTTTGAACAGATTTTATCGACTGATATAGCAGATCCAACGTCAATGGTCGTGGCAAGTGTTGATAGTAGTGGCCAACCAAGTCAACGTTATGTGTTGTTAAAGTATTTCGATGCTAAGGGTTTTGTTTTTTTTACTGATACTGGTAGTCAAAAAGGTCAAGAAATAGCGGAAAACCCAAAAGTTAGTTTATTGTTTCCGTGGCATCAATTCGAACGTCAAGTCCGTATTACGGGAGTAGCCGAACTATTGCCATTAAATCAGGTTGAAGAATATTTTTACTCAAGACCTGAACTTTCCCAGCAAGCAGCTATTTGTTCGCAGCAAAGTCGCGTTATTCATTCAAGGGTTGAATTAGAAGCGCAATTTGAAGCCGTTGAAGATACCAACCTGAAATTGCCTGAACGTTGGGGTGGCTATTGTGTGAAAGCACAAAGTTTTGAATTTTGGCAGGGTGGTGAGAACCGTTTACATGATCGTTTTCGCTATCAACAACAAGGTGAAAAATGGTCGATTTCTCGTTTGCAGCCTTAGGTTGTTTTGAACGTTTCAAGACTCTTGTCTTGCTTCTGTTATTCTATTAAGCTGACTTTATTTTTTCCTGAATCTTTAGATTGATAGAGTGTTTGATCAGCTAGATCAATAAAATCTGCAAAGTTTAAATTTTGATGGTGGTTGGTTAGTGCCACTCCAATACTTACAGTGACGTCAATATTACCAGAGATAGTAGAGACAGCTAGTTGCTCAACTTGATATCTCAAATCATCAGCAAAACGCATTACTTGGCGAATAGATTTGAATTTAGATAATAAAATAAATTCATCGCCACCAAAACGTGCTAGTAAATCATCCTCAGTTATGCAAGATTGAAAACATTTAGCCACTGCTTTGATTGTTTCATCGCCAATGTTGTGACCATAGTTATCGTTGATTTGTTTTAAATTGTCCATATCGATCATCATGACAGCTAAGTGATAATCTTCATTTTTAGTATATTTGCTATATATAGTGTTGCCAGTATTAAAGAAAAAATGTCGATTGTACAAGCCAGTTAAACTATCGGTCGTCGCTTGATTCATCCAGTTTTCTACTGGTTTTGACGTTCTATATGCAATTAGCCAACTGAAGAAAATTGATAGTATTAAAGTTGATACTGCAATTAAAATATTACGTTTTTCAATTTCTCGTGTTTCGGCTAAAAATGGAAAGGTTTTTGCTGTGATAAGCATGTTCCATTCTGGAAGTTTAGTTGAATGTTGCTCAGATGTTAGTGTTTCATGCACATAGAGGTACTCCTCGTCTGCTTCTTTAAATGTTCCTGAGTTGGTTCCTGCCAGTGGTAGTGTGCTTAGTCTGTCTTCGTTGATTGTCGATTTGTTTGCTGTTTCAGCAATTAAATTAGCGTCTTTATCATTGATGCGAATAAAGTAGTTATCAAGGTTGATTTGATCTAAAAAAGTAGAGAGCTGATGAATTTCGATATCAATGCCAATGACACCTTTGAATTGCATTTTTTTATTTTCATAAGGTGCGGAGATCGTTATTCCTGGCTTTTGAGATGTAAAAAAAATATAAGGTTTGGTCCAAACAATTTGATTTTTTTCCAGAGCAAGCTTGTACCATGGGCGGGTTAAAGGATTATATGTGTCGTCAGGGTCTTGTTTTTCTTCAATGAGGTCAAACTTTTGATCACGCCAACGTAGCTTGACATCACGAGAGCCATTTTTATTGAGGATAAATTTAGTTTGGAAATTTCCACTCACATTGCCCGACGTTTGCGCATTTGCTTGTTCGTGCCTCATGTAAATGAAATCACCATTTTCGTTGGCAATATAAATACCTGCGAAATTAGAATGATCTAATAGTTCTGTGAAAAAAAATTTTTCGACTGTATCAATGTCCACGAAATTTATAACATCACTTGCCGCCATGGTTTCTAGAGTTTTGCTAGCTGAATAAGCAGGTTCAAGAAAGGTTCGAGTATGATCAAGAGATTGCGCAATTTTTTGTGCCATACTGCTGTAGGCATTATCGACTATGACTCGGTCAACATTAATGCGAGATAGCAATAAAATGGAAGTGACTGTTACTAATTGCAGGAAAATTAGCAAAGTGATTAAGTTACGACGGTAACTGAAATTGGAGAAGTGATTGACCATAAATTTAATTTCTACAGACTAATCCCCAATAGCTGATAGCGAAATTATAGCAAAAATACTTAGTTGAACTTATTCTTAATTTAATCAGTTCTTATACTTAAATGTCATAGCGCAATGGTACTACCAGTGCTGCAAGAATTCAGTAACATAGCTATGATTGTAATTTGGTAGCTCATAGTAATTACAGGTGAAACCATTGGTAATACTTCTCAAACCTTCACTTAGTTCAGCGGAGTTTCTGTTTTTTGTCAACAATTATTCCAAACTGAAGAGTTGGAATAACGCACTAGGTTAGCCACTGAGAATTAATCCTTTAAACGTTTTAAAAATAGCATTTTTAATCTTTGTTTGATGAAATCAATAGCTTTACTAAATAAAATATAGTTGATGGGTACAATTAGCAATGTGATTAAAGTGGCAAACATAATGCCAAAAGCCAATGATATAGCCATAGGCTTTAAAAATTGAGCTTGAGTGCTTTTTTCAGCCAAAATTGGCGTTAGGCCAGCAAAGGTCGTGATTGAGGTTAACATTACGGGTCTAAATCTTGCTGCACCAGCGCTCAGAACGGAAGAAAATAGCTCATTCCCAGCACGAAGCTTTCGGTTGATATAATCAACCAATACCAAACTATCATTCACGACAACACCAGTGAGTGCCAACATACCCATAAAGCTTAAAAGCGACAAGTTAACTCCCATCAAAATATGGCCAAGAATAGCGCCAACAAAGCCTAATGGAATGATCGACATAATAATTAATGGCTGCCAATAGGATTTGAACGGAATTGCTAAAAGTGCATAAATAGCCAGCAATACAGCAAAAATGCCAATATTGAGGCTGCCAAAAGCTTCTGCTTGCTCTTTTGCTTCGCCTTCAAATTCAAAGAATACTGCGGGAAAATTGCTTGTTTCTTCATTAAGAAAATCAATTGTATTGCGTTTGATGGCTTCTATATCTGCTGATTTTTTATCTAAATCTGCTGAGACTGTTAAGGTTCTGTCTCGATTAAAATGCAAATACTCTGTTGGCCCAAGTTCGGTTTTAAGGCTCGCAACTTCATTCAATGTCACCATCGTGTTATTTGGTAGTTGGATTGGCAACGTTGATAAATCTTCAATGGTTGACCTGAATTGTTTGGGATAGCGCAGCATAACTGAAATTTCTTCACGCTCACGAATAAACTTTTGAACCTCAAGACCAAAAATATTATTTCGTACTTGATTAGCAATACTGGCTTCAGTTAACCCTAAAGTTTGCGCTGTGGGTTTTAAATTAACTCGTATTTCTTCTTTGGCATCAGAATTACTATTTTGAATGTCAAACAATTCAGAAAATTGCTGCCAATGTTGTTTAAGCCTAGCTGCCAATGCGTTGAGTTGTTTTATATCATTCCCTCGGAATTGAATCGCGAGTGGTCTGCCGGCATCTGCAATTTTAGATTCTAAAGTCAGCTTCTCTACGCCGGGAATAATCCCTATTTTTTCACGCCATTCATCGGCAAGTTGTGAAACCGGAATATCTCCGCGAATTTCAGGTGCTTGAACTTCAAAAGCAACTAGACCTGTGTTGCTTTTCAATTGTCCCTGAAAGTTTACCCCTGCAAAAGAGACCACATATTCAATCACTGACTCACCTGTCTCTGGGTTGCGATATTGCTCTTGTAGCGCTTTGGCGGTAGTTACTAAATGCTCAACTTGTTTGTTAGTTTCAAAAAATCCCGCCGTAGAAGGCATAGTGATGGTCGCAATGACGGCTTCATCATCAACATCAGGGAAGAATACGAATTTAATCCAACCGTTGAATAGTAAAGAAAAAATAATCAAACTGAAGCCAACCGCGCCGGTGAGCGTAATTAATTTATTGCGTAAGCATAGGTGCAACAATGGCTGATAAAAACGAATGATAGCGGTTTCAAAACCAAGGGAAAATCGTTGTTGCCAGTGGCTAATACGATTGGTGTTTTGCTTAACATTACGTGTTTTTATATGACGCATGTGTGCAGGTAAAATCAGTTTGGACTCTACTAAGGAAAACAATAAAACAGGAATGGTGATTAATGGAATATTGCTAAAAAGTTCTCCTGCTGAACCTTCGATAAGTAGCAGTGGAGAAAAAGCAACAACAGTGGTTAGCACTCCAAATGTCACAGGCACAGCAACTTCTTCAGTACCATTTATTGCAGCCTGTAGTGGGTCTTCGCCAGCACGTAAATGTTTAAAGATGTTTTCCCCTGTGACGATGGCGTCGTCAACGACTATGCCAAGTACTAGGATAAAACCAAATAAGCTGATCATGTTGAAAGTAACGCCTAATGTTGGCATTAAGGCGATAGCACCCATAAAACAAACAGGAATCCCTAAACAAACCCAAAAGGCAACGGCGGGTCGTAAGAATAGTGAGAGTAATAGCATGACTAAGATGCCACCTTGGATAGCGCTGTTGAATAACGTATCTAAGCGGCTTTCCACAATTACAGAAGAATCACGCCAATAATTCAGATGAATACTTTCGGGCAAATTATTTTTTTTGGTAGCAATATAATCACGCACAGTTTTGGCGGAACTCACAGCGCTTTCATTGCCACTACGGAAGACCGATAATGACATTGACGGTTCGCCATTGAACAATGTTGTTAAGTCTAATTCTTCAAAGCCATCTTTAATTTGCGCTATTTGACCTAGCAAAATAGGAGAGGAGTTATTGCTACGGATAATTGGAATAGCAGCAAATTCATCAATGGAATAAGCTTGCCCATTAGTTCTAACTAAAATATTTCCAGAAGAAGTTTTTAAGTTTCCAGAACTTATATCAACAATATGGTTATTAATCGTATTAGCAACTTCCTCCATGCTCAGGTTATATTTATCGAGCGTTTTTGGTGGAATTTCTATGGATAGCTCCAAATCAGGTTTATCTAAAAAGCGGACTTTAGAGATACCATCGAGGCGTAAAATTTCGTCACGGATGATTTCTGTCGTTGAGAGAAGTTGCTCTCTTGGTAGGTCTCCAGAGATCACAACATTCATGACTTCGAGTAAAAATTCGGCTTCCTGAATTACGGGGCGCTCAGCATTGTCTGGCAATGTATTGATACTATCAATACGAAGTTTTATGTTCTCTAGAAGAGTTTGTTTATCAAAACCTGAATTTACTTTTGCCGTGACAGTGGAAATAGACTCTGCCGAGCGCGATGTGAGTTCTTTAATTCCATCTAGGTCATGAATGGCTTCTTCAATGCGATTCGTTACGCCTTGTTCTACATCCTCAGGCGTTGCTCCAGGTAAAATGGTGTTGACCTGAATAGCATCAAACCGAATAGGAGGAAAAACCTCGAGTGGAATACTGGTACGAATAGCAAGCATGCCAGCCATTAAGATGCCTACCATAAGCAAATTGGCAGCAACCGCATTGTGAGCAAACCAGCGAATAATTTTTCCGTACATAACTAGAGCTTGGCAGTATCTTTATTGGTTCAATTATGTTCATTAACTTAACACTAATAGTCACAAAATTTCGTGTGTATTGGCCCCTGAAACGTTACTTTTGTTTACATTCAATTTAATTTTTCTTATCTATAATGTATCAAATAAGCTGTTTTCATTAAGGTCTTTGGGATAACCAAATTGGGATGATGCTATGACTACACAAGATTTTACCGTTCGTTTCACTGGACAAGCATTCGCTGGCAATGTTTACGATTTGCGTATTGTTCAAGAGTTAAAGACTAATTTGCGTTCAATAACTGAGCAGATGGTTGCGATATATCTTGGTCGAAATGAATTGGCGGATGAACTTAAAAAGGAAATTCTTGACAGTGTTCATATTGAGAATGAGAGTTTGTCTGTAAAAATTTATTTTAGCGAAAAATTCTTTCGCTATTTCGATAGCTATGATCAAGGAAGCATTGAAAGCACTAGCTCGAATTTGATCAATATTAACAATATAGTTCAGATATATTTTGATGCGATAACTCTGAGAAAATTTGTTGCAGAGGCAAAACTATCTGGAAAACCTGTAAAAGTGTTGATCAATACGGATACATTAAACAGTCATAAGAGCGTCACACGCACTGAAAAAGGCAATATCTTAGTTAATCACCCTAAATTGTTGTTGGCAGCGCAGATGACAAAGCAAGCGACTGATCAGATTCTTAATCTGATGAAACAAAACCATATTGCTAGTTTTGAGGTGGAGGGTTTGATAAAACGAATGTTTAGTCAACCAGGCGACTTTATTGTCAGTGATATTAAAGCTGAGCTAACTGGAGTGGCTAGTTTTCATGGTCGTTTAGATAACATATTTTTTTCCAAACGACGCGGTGTTGTTATTGCTGAGAACGAGGTATATCAGATTGTTTGGGATGATGATATGAAAGCAAAAATAATAGAATACGTCGATCTCGAAGGCGTTGAGTTTATTGTACAGCCCTGTGTTGAAACGCACAGTTTTTATGGAGAACTAATGGTCTATAAAGTCATTGATTGTCAGTATGCTGCTCAGGGAGAAAAGCAACAACAAGTAATATAAGCGATTTACAATGTATTACTTATCGGTACACGTTTTAGAAAAAGCTTTTTCGATAATTGTTTGATATTTTCAAAAATCAAATAATTAACCGGCACTAACAATAGGGTAATTGCAGTCGCAAAAATAATTCCAAAACCTAAAGAGATAGCCATGGGTTGTAGGAATTTCGCTTGAGTGCTTTTTTCTAACAGTAATGGTGTTAATCCAGCAAAAGTAGTCAATGACGTTAAAATAACAGGACGGAAACGTCTAGCGCCAGACGTTAACACCGCTTCCACCAATTCGACACCTTTACGTCTTTGCTTGTTGATGTAATCAACTAAGACTAAGCTATCATTAATAACCACGCCAATTAGCGCTAAAATTCCCATATAACTCATGATCGATAAGTTCTCATTAACGATAATATGCCCTAGAAAAGCACCAATAGCGCCAACAGGAATGATCGACATAACAATCAATGGTTGTCCATAGGACTTAAATGGAATGGCTAATAGGGCGTAAATGGCTAGTATAACGACAATCATTCCTATGCCGAGACTGCTGAAGGACTCTTTTTGTTCTTTAGCTTCGCCTTCCATTTCATAACTGACATTTGGATGAGTTGCGAGTAAATCATTTAGTTGAGCTTCTAGGTCGGTCTTGATGGATTCTAGATCTGTGACGTTTTCTGCATCACTAGTGACATTCATCGTGGTGAAACGGTCTGTTCTGTACAAAGCAGAGGGGCTTTGACCTGCAGTTATGGTGGCCACTTCATTGAGTGCAACTGTGTCGTTATTTGGCAATCGAATAGGCATGTTATAGAGATTTTCTAAAGATGCGCGATTGTTGATAGGAGTTTTTAGCATGACACTAATTTCATTGCGTCCACGTTGGATGCGTTGGGTTTCTAAACCATAGAGTGCATGTCTAGTTTGATTGCCAATATCTCTGAGGTTGACGCCAAGATTGTATGCTGTTGGCTTTAAAGTTAGTTGGAACTCATCTTTGCCTCCGGCTAGGTTGTCTTGGATATCAAATAAGCCATTATATTCAGCTAAAACTTGTTTTAAGCGTTCACCAATAGTTTGAATTTCTTCTAGGTTAGTGCCACGCAGCTGCACATCAATTGGTTCACCAGAGCGACCAAATGATGCTCTGAAACTGAGTTGTTCGCTGCCAGGGATTGAGCCAATAAGTTTGCGCCACTCTCTTGAGAGTTGGGGTGATGAAATATCTATAGTGCGTTCTTCAGGGGGTAATACTTCAAATGATACGGAACCAATATTACTGCTGCGAGAAGTGCCTCTGCCGCCAGAAGTAGAAAGGATGTGTTTGATGACGCTCAAGCCAGTTTCTGGGTCACGGTATTTTTCTTGTAATACTCTGGCTTTCTCAACAATATGACGAATATGTGTATCTGTAACTTCAAAAGGTGTTGGGGTTGGCATAGTCAGTGAAGCAGAAATCACTTCGCTATCAATGCGCGGGAAGAAGCTGAATTTTAGCCAACCTGAATTCACATAAGTCATGATAACCGAGCTGATTGCCACCGTAATAATCAGCGTGATTGTTTTATTGTTGATTGATTTTAATAGCAAGGGTTGGTAAAACTTTAAGATTGCACGTTCAAAGCCATGTGAAATGTTTTGTTGTAACTTACCCAGAGAGCCCTGCGTTTCGGTGTTGATTGGTTTGACATGGCGCAAATGGGCGGGCAGGATAAATTTTGATTCAATCAAAGAAAATAATAATACAGGAATAACAATCGAAGGAATTTGCGCAAAAATAGCGCCGCGGGTGCCTTCAATGAGAAATAAAGGTGTAAATGCGACCACCGTCGTTAACACGCCAAACGTGACAGGTGTTGCTACTTCTTGAGTGCCTTCCAGTGCCGCAGTGAGCGAGTCTTTGCCCATGCGCATGTGTCGATAGACGTTTTCTCCCGTCACAATCGCGTCATCAACAACGATGCCAAGCGCTAAAATAAAGGCAAACATGCTGACTACATTTAAGGTGATGCCAAGAGTTGGCATCAATAAAATTGCACCCATAAATGACACGGGGATTCCCAACGAGACCCAAGCTGCTACAGAAGGGCGTAAAAACAATGTCAGTAATAAAATGACTAATAATCCACCTTGCCAAGCACTGCGAATAAGAGTGTTTAATCGCCCTTTAACCACTTTCGAACGATCTCTCCAAAATGACATGCTTACCCCTTCAGGTAAAGATGAACTTTGCTGCTCAATATATTCTTTGATGGTGTCGGCTAGTTGGATTGAGCTTTGATCGCCAGTGCGAAATACATCCAAGACACTGGCTTTTTGATTGTTAAAAAGTTTTGCGATTTTTTCCTCTTGAAACCCATCAGTGATCAATGAAATATCGCCAAGCAGAATTACTGAGCCATCATTACGCGTTAGTATTGGAATGTTGGCGTATTCTTCTATAGAAAATGCTTGTGCGTTGGTTCTAACCAAAAATTCTCCTTGATCACTTTTAATATTGCCAGCAGATAAGTCCAAAGAGCTTTGATTAATTGCTGTTGAGATATCAGCAAAAGTTAAATCAAGTGCGTTGAGTTGGTCAGGGTCTATTTCAATCGTAATTTCAAAGTCTCTGGCGCTATCAAAGTCGATTTTACTAATCCCGTCCAGTGCGAGCATTCTGTTTCGATGTAATTCTCCCAGTGCACGTAATTCAGTTTCGGCTAAGTCTCCCGAGATCACAACACTAATGACTTCACGAACTCGTGCTGGGATGTCGATGACTGGGCTCTCTGCATCTGTTGGCAATGTTGAAATGCCATCCACGCGCAGTTTGATTTCATTTAATAACACACGGCTATCAAAGCCCTTTTCAACTTCTACAATAACGAATGAGTTGCCTTCTTCAGAGCGTGAAGATATTTTTTTGATACCTTCTAAGTCAAAAATAGCCTCTTCAATGCGAACAGTGATGCCATTTTCAACGGAAGAAGGTGTTGCTCCTGGCAAAGCAGTCGTAATGTTAACCATCTCAAATTCAAATTCTGGGAATACTTCGAGTGTTAATCGATTGCTTAACAAAGTCATTAAGCCACCCGCTAAAATAGCGAACATCAACAAATTGGCAGCAACAGGATTGTGAGTAAACCAGCGAATCATAATTAGTTAACCTACCATGGTTAAGAAGAGGATTTTAATTTTTTGGGCGTTTTGGCTGGTTTGCCAACTGCTTTTTTTGCTGCACTTTTTTCTTGGCCAGCAAGTTTTGCTTTCGAGCCACTGACTACTCCACTTAGGCTAGTGGTGACAACCTGTTCGCCTTCGACTAAATTGCCAATGATGGTGTTGTTGTCGTCTTGCCAAATGATGTCAACGGTCTTGCGCCTTAATATTCCATTGTCAAAAACGAAGACGTAACTGCCTTCTCGAATTGAACTATTTGGAATCACTTTGGCAGCTTTGATAATGCGGCCGGAAATATTGGCGTTTAAATATTGTCCAATTTTTAACTCCAAGCCGTTATTACTCAGTGGTTCGAGAACATCGACAGTGACATTTAATTGACGTGTGTTGACATTGAATGCCTGGTCAGCACGAATCAGTTTGCCTTGCCATTGATGCTTGAGTCCGCCAAGATCGGCATACAAATTCACAGCAGCGTTGCCGCTTAAGTCCAATTGAGCATATTCTTCTTGATTGACAGGCAAGCTGATTTCTAAGCCTTGGCTGGAAAAAATATTCCCCAGCGGAGTGCCAACTGTTACAAATTGTCCTAGGCCAACATCTTTGCTAACTACGCTGCCATCATAAGGCGCACGAATTTGTGTGCGAGACAAATCTAGATTAGCTTTTTCATAACTTGATCGGGCAGCGTTGTACTGTGCTTGCGCAGCATCTAATTGTGGTTTGCGTAATACCCTCGCATTGGGTTCGCCTGAAAAGCCTAATCGATCCCAGTCTTTTTTTGCCTGTTCGGCGCTGGCTTTTTCATTTTCGAGTGACGCTTCAGCTTGCGCCAAATTTGCTTTTGCGTTGCTGGCAGCTGCGGCAAAATCGCGTTTATCAATTGTCAGTAATAGATCGCCTTTTTTGAAGTTGGCTCCGCTAGTAAATTGATTGGTGACTTGAGTGATTTCACCTGAAACCTGAGCAACCAGAGAGGTGTTCGTTTTTGCTGTAATGCTACCGTTGCTAGAAACGAGAACAACATAGTCGCGAACAGCTACAGGCACAGCATTGACGCTAACAATGCTGTTTTTTGGACCTGTCTTTTTGGCTTCAGGTTTGTAAAAGTTTAATAAAGTAATGATTCCTATAGCGATAAATAAAATTACAATAATAACAAGGACAGTTTTTCCAAGAGATAAACCTTCGTATTTGTATGTTGCTTGATCGTCGCTTGTTATGTTTTGTGTATCGTTTTGCATGGTATTTATTGCGTTTGAATCACTTGTTTACATTCGTTTTCAATAGTTTGCTTTCGTTTGGGTCATTTTTTTTCACAAAGTCGCCACCTAATGCCAAATTTAAATCAATACGGTTTTGTAGCACTGCATTGCGTAAATTTATGACTTCTGTTTGCGCATTGAACCAGCGTTGACGGGCTTCCAATACTGTTTCATAGAGAGAAATGCCTGATATGTATTGGTCTAGAGCTAAGTTGTAGCCTGCTTCTGCTAATGATTCGGCGTCTATTAGCAGTGTTAAGCGTTGCTTTAGCGATAACTCAGTGGATAAGGCAGTTTCGACTTCATTGAAACTGGTTAACAATGTCGCTAGATAGGTTTTAAAGCTAGCTTGTTCAAGAAATTGAGATGCTTTAATTTGCGCTTTAATTTGCCCACCATTGAAAACAGGAAGGGTTAAATTATTCAATAAATTAAGTAATAAACTGGCCTCATCTAAAGTGCTTAATGAGTCACTACTAGCACCATAAGAAGCGGTTAAAGAAAAGGTAGGATAGCGCGCACGTTTGGCAGCTGCTGTGTCGTAAGCGCTTGACTGCCAAGCATAGAAATCTGCCAAGACATCTGGCCTGCGCATGACTAAATCAGCAGGTAAGCCACTAGGAACGGAATTGTCTATTTCAGGGAGTTGAGGACTGAAGTCAACAGATAAATTTGGATATTCACCTAAGAGAATTTTAAAGCTACGAATGGCTGAAAAAAGCGATTCTTTTAATTCAAGGATGGTGGCTTGTTGCGAGGCAAAGTCAGTCCGGTTTAGATAAACATTTAACGCGGATTGCGAACCATTTAAATATTGCTCTTCAACAATCTCTAAAGATTCCTTGATAGTGGTGAGGCGTTCCTCGCCAATATCAACTTGAAGTTTCAAACTGTTTATATTAAACCAAGCCCGTGCTACTGCGGCAACCAATGATAAACGGGCGGCTTCATAATCAGCTGCAGTTGCTAGTGTGGTTTTAGCACTAGCTTTTTTTTGTGCTGTTAAGCGTTGCCAAATATCGATTTCCCATGAAATATTGAAATTGCCATCATAGGTCACACCATCAAATGTTGTGGTCGTATCGGAAATCGGATCAGTATTATTCGCAGGGCTATTATTTGCAGAATTGACCACTTCATTTTCAATGCTATTACGGCGCAGTATAAAATCTACTCTTGGGAAAAGCTGAGAAGATACTTGTCTAGCATTTTGCAGCTGGGCAGCTAGTTGAGCTTCATTGGCTTGCAAACTGAAATTGTTTTTTAGTGCAATGAACACAAACTTTTCTAAACGAGGGTCGTTCAGGTTTTTTAACCAATCGTCATTAGCAAATTGAAGTTGTTTTGTTTGAGCTTGCCAAGTTGTTTCTTTGAGTTGTAGTTTATTAATCGCCACATCTGCAGAAATTCGCTTTTCTACACTTTGGCAGGCGGTCAGCGTAAAGAGAAAGCAAGTGATTGTGAAAGTAGTTAATTTCATTTAAAAATATGACGAAAACTCTAATTTATGTGTTGCGGAATAATATAGGGCTATTATCGATAAAAAATTGTCTAGAAATGTGTCAAATTGTGACAAAAATTCTATTTTTGCAAGGCATACTTTTCATGGGATAATCTTAACAGTACAGTAATTTAATTAAAGTGAAAAAACAAAAGTAGGCAGACAACATGAAGCAATCGTCACAACAACAACAATCATCGCAACGCACTGCCAAAATTTTAATCGAGGCTTTGCCTTATATTAAACAGTTTCATGGCAAAACGATTGTTATTAAATATGGTGGCAATGCAATGATTGATGATGATCTAAAAAGTAGTTTTGCCCGCGATGTGGTTTTGTTAAAATTAGTTGGATTGAATCCAGTGATTGTGCATGGTGGTGGGCCACAAATTAGTTCGACTCTAGAGCAACTAGGCATCAAGTCAGATTTTGTTGATGGCTTGCGTGTCACTACTAAAGAAACCATCAATGTAGTTGAAATGGTATTAGGCGGTTCAGTTAATAAAGAAATTGTCAGTCTGATTAATTCACATGGTGGCAAAGCGGTAGGTCTAACGGGGAAGGATGGCGGTCTAATTAGCGCCAGCAAAATTCCAGCAAAACAAGATATTGGTTTTGTTGGCAAGGTCGATTCGGTCAACTCTGCCATTGTTCGTCATTTAGAACAAGATAACTTCATTCCCGTGATTGCGCCAATCGGTGTGGGCGAACAAGGAGAAACTTATAATATCAATGCCGATTCAGTAGCAGGAGCAATAGCTGCTGAATTGGAGGCAGAAAAATTGATTCTTATGACCAATACACCTGGTGTGCTCGACAAACAAGGTGCACTTTTAACAGGTTTGAACGACGAACAAGTCGCCAAGCTCATCGATGATGGCACAATTGTCGGTGGTATGATGCCAAAAGTCGAATGCGCTCTAAATGCCGTGCATAATGATGTTAAAACTGCACATATTATCGATGGTAGAGTCAATCATGCGTTGCTACTAGAAGTCATGACTGATTCGGGGGTTGGGACTTTGATTAGGCATGGATGAATAGTTTAAGTTGTGTTATTTGATCTTTTTTTGTTTTAGTTTGAAGCCTTACCAATACCGTACTTTAGGATCAATTTGGTTTGACTTTACTGATTTATGTGGTTGAAAAAAATTAAAGGCATCGATATTAATTTTATTTTCCTGCTATCATAATTTTATGACAGATATTATTTTTCTTAATGGTGAGTGGGTCGAAAAAAACGAGGCAAAAGTTTCAGTTTTTGATCGAGGTTTTTTATTTGCTGATGGTGTTTATGAGGTAATCCCTATTATTAATAGTAATAGTGTTGACTTTGAGCCTTTTATACAAAGGCTGTTATATAGCTTAGAGCAATTGTCGTTACCTAACTCATTTGCAACGCTCACTGCCTTAGGCAGCGACCTGAAAAGTCAACTCAGAAATTTAATCGAGAAACTAATAGAGTTGAATAACATCGAAGAGGGTGGCGTTTATATGCAAATTACTCGCGGTGTCTCACCGCGCGATTTCCCTTTTCCGGAGGGCCTGGAACCGACCTTTATGGCTTTTGGTTTTAGTAAAAGCATTTTCAATCGCGAATTAGTTGCCTCGGGTGTAAAAATCATCACGACTGAAGATATTCGTTGGAAACGACGAGATATTAAATCTATTGCTTTATTAGGTCAATGCGTAGCAAAGCAACAAGCTGCTGAAAATGATGCCTATGAAGCGTGGATGGTGGAAGATGGTTTTATTACCGAAGGTGCTTCTTCTAGTGCTTATATTGTTAAAGACAAAACTATTATTACGCGTCCTCTTTCAAATAGTATATTGCCAGGCATTCGCCGGAAAATAGTTTTAGCTGTCGCAGAAAAGAATCAGCTAACTATCGAACAACGGTTGTTTTCTGTTGATGAAGCTTTGAATGCCGATGAAGCTTTTATGAGTAGCGCAACAACGCTTGTATTACCCGTTACGCAGATTAATGATACTCAGATTAGTAATGGAAGGATTGGAGATATCACGCAACAAGTACGTGACCTTTATATTGAAAATGCTGTTAATCAAACTAGAAACTCAAATTAAATATTTAGAGTGAGAGTCTTTGTCATTTAGGTGGTTTTTGATTTCAGTTCAGAAATTTTTTCTTCGAGTTTAGCAATTTTCTTTTCGAGTGTTTTGTAGCTGTTGTTGCGTTTCATATGTTCCTTCATAGGTTTTGGTGGCAGACCACCCCAGATGCCGCCGGTTGGGATGTCTTGTATGACGCCAGCGCGATGGATGAGTACAGCATCATCTGCAATTTTTAAATGATCAAGTACACCTGTTTGGCCTGATAGGATGACGCGATCCCCGACAATGGTTGAGCCAGCTATGCCGCATTGAGAGACTAAGATGCAGTTTTCTCCCAAAACTACATTGTGAGCGATATGGCAAAGACCATCAATTTTGCAGCCGCGTTTGATTAGGGTTGCGCCATAGGTGCCGCGGTCGATATTGCAATTTGAACCGATTTGCACATCATCTTGGATTTCAACATAGCCTGTGTGCGGCACGCGGTGATAATGATTATTTTCGTCTTTGGCGAAACCAAAACCTTCGTTGCCGACCACAGCGCCAGATCGAATAATCACGCGGTTGCCAAGTTTACTGCCATAGCCAATATTGGCTTGGCTATGAATTGTGCAATCGTTGCCAATTTCGACATCGCGCTCGATCACGCTGTTACTGCGAATAACGACATTTTTGCCTATTTGAACATTGGCGCCAATTACTGCATGAGGTCCAACGCGGCAATCGTCTGGTAGTTGAGTTGAATTGTGGATAACCGAGCTTGGATGAATCCGCTCCCAGTCAGGGTCAGTGCGGTCATAATCATTCAGCATTTGTTTGATAAATGCATGCGCTAAGCGTGGGTTGCTGGATGTTAGTGTAGGGATGTTTTTTGGAACGTGATTAATCGTGTCTGGATTAGAAATCACTAAGCCTGGCAAGATCGTTGCATCTTTAAGGTTTGCTAAAATATTGCTGTCTTCACAAATAATAATGTCGCCTGCTTGAAAATTATCAGGAGAGCTGATTTGAGTGAATTGTTGTTCTGTCTTTGTTTCGCCAGTCAAAAGAGCTGGCAACTGTTCTAATAATTGTTGTGCGCTGATCATGGTTCAGTAGTTAAATTAATATTATAAAAGCAGCCACGCAGCTAAGCCTAGCACAGAAAAATAACCCACGACATCAGTGACTGTTGTCAGTGCGACCCCGCCAGCAAGGGCTGGGTCAATATTCACTTTTTCAAAAATGATAGGTAATATCACCCCAGCGAATGCGCTCACGACTAGGTTAATGAGCATAGCGAGTGCAATGATAATCCCTAAGCCAATATCATTGAACCAAAAGGCGGCAATAATGCCCATGATAAATGCCCAAATAATGCCATTGAGGCTGCCAACGGAAGCTTCTTTTTTGAGCAGGCGCCAGATATTGCCTTTTTGAATAGTGCCATTGCCCAGGCCGCGAATAACTAAGGTCAGTGTTTGAATGCCTGCATTACCGCCCATGCTGGCAATGATTGGCATTAAAACCGCCAGTGCTACCAATTGCTGAATGCTGCCCTCGAAGCGGCTAATCACCCAAGAGCCAATTAAGGCAGTGATTAAATTGACGCCTAGCCACAAGGCGCGGTTTTGGGCACTTTTAGGTACAGGAGAAAAAATATCTTCTTCATGGCGTAAGCCTGCCTTAGCGAGAGCTTCTTGATCAGCATCTTCAATGATTACGTCAACCACATCATCAATGGTAATGCGGCCGACAAGTTTATTTTCTTCGTTGATAACGGGAGCAGAAACCAAGTTAAAGTCCGCAAATAGTTTGGCAACGAAGTCATTATCATCTAGCACTTTGAAAATGATTGGTTCTTCAAGAATGTGTTCCGAGATGCGTTTGTCGGTTTTTGAAGTGATCAATGCATTAATAGGAACGATACCTGATAATTCGCTTTCTTCATTAACGAGAAAAATTCTATCTGTGTTGTTAGGCAGTTCGTCTTTTAAACGTAGAAAACGCAGGGCAACATCAACGGTGATGTCATCTCTAACTACAACAGCATCCGTATTCATTAAACCGCCAGCACTGTCTTCAGGATAAGCTAAAACTTCACCCAAAGACCTTCGTGTTTCGCGATTGATGGATTGTAATGTATCAGCAATGATGTGTTCTGGCAGTTCGGGGATAATGTCAGCAATATCATCGATATCTAGATAAGTGATCGCTTCAACTAATCGCTCTTTTTCCGCTTCGTCGATAACTTGTTCTAAAACGCACTCATTGAGTTCTTTTAGTACCTCACCGGCACAAGTGATTTTGACGTGATTCCATATATCTGTGCGAGCTTTTAGCGAGCTACTCTCTATTAAATCCGCTATTTCTGCTGGGTGGCGGCATTCTAAAAAAACAACGAGATCAGTTTCATCCTGATCCTCTTGGATCAGTGTAAGTTGTTTGAGTAGGTCGTTATCTTTCATCTGCATGCGTACATTCTAAACTAAATTAGTCTAAGAATGCGTTTGCCAGACAACTATTTGCTGGTGATTTTTCTTTTTAAAAATGTAGTGAATTAAATGTTTAATTCTCGGTGCCTGATTTGCGTGCGGATCGCCAGGTTTTGGCTGAAATGTTTTGCAAGTTTTGAGCTAATGTAGACTGAGCGATGTTTGCCGCCAGTACAACCAATGCCAATGTTTAAATAGCTGCGGTTTTCAGATTGGAATTGAGGCAACCATTTTTCAATGAAAGTTTGAATGTCATATTGCATGTTTGCCACATTTTCGTGTCCTTCAAGAAAGTTTCGTACTGGTTGGTCGAGCCCTGTGTATTCACGTAATGTCTCATTCCAGTAAGGATTTGGCAGGCAGCGAACATCAAAGATAAAATCTACTTCACTTGGCGAACCATATTTGAAGCCAAATGATTGGAATAAAACAGTGATAGGTGCACTGTCTGAAGTTGCAGCATAATCACGCATCAAACTTCTTAGTTGATGCGGTGTGTGATTGGTGGTGTTGATCTCTATGTCAGCTCGTTCTTGTAGAGAACTCAACATGGAACGATCTAATTTGATAGCTTCAAGCAAGGAGGTATTTTTATTGGTCAGCGGGTGTTTGCGTCGCGTCTCACTATAACGTTTGATAATGGTGTTGTTATCAGCATCTAGAAAAATAATTTGATTCGCAACTTGCTGGTTAAGTATATTGAGTTGTTTCGAAATGCCTTGCAGAAATTCTTTATTGCGGGAATCGATGCTGACCGCAACTTTTAGTGTTTTGACGTTTTCAGCGTTTGCTTGACGGTTAGTGGCGAGAAGTTTTTCAGCAGTTTCACTCAATAATATGGCTGGAAGATTATCGATACAGTAATAACCCAAATCTTCCAAGGCATTCAAGGCGACTGACTTTCCTGATCCTGACATGCCACTAATAACGATGAAGTGATTTTTTTGCATGACGCTTGGTTATATTGTGTTAGGTATTTTAAAAAATGCTTGTTTTCAGACATTAAAAAAGCCAAAGCTTAAAATGATTGAATGTAATGTATTGCTTTGGCTTAATTGTTAATAGTTCAATGTTTCATAACATACTTATGTTTAAGCGTCATGAATTGTCCGAGAAACTTCTTTTTTGTGATGATCGGATAGTTTTTCTTTGTGTTTGATCACTTGTGAATCAAGTTTTTGGGCCAACATGTCAATTGAGCTATACATGTTTTCAGATTCAGCATTGGCATGAATCGAAATTCCTTTCGCGTTAATGATTGCTTCGGCTTGTTGGCGTATTTTTTCGACGTTTAGTACTACATCAATACTGTTGATGTGATCGAAGTGACGTCCGATTTTTGATAGCTTGTCATTAACATGGACTTTGAGTGAATCGGTTAAGTCCAACTGGTGACCAGTAATATTTATTTGCATAGAAACCTCTTTTTTTTAATTGTTAATAGGAATTTCAGATAGATTTTTTAGCACCTCATACTAAAGATTTACGTTTACTGGAAGAAAGGATATTCATCCCTTCGCGATATTTTGCGACAGTGCGTCGCGCAACTTTGAAACCTTTCTCATCTAATATAGCAGTAATTTTGCTGTCACTGATAGGTTTACTTTTTTCTTCTTCGCTGATCAGTTTTTTGATGGTTGAACGTATTGCTGTCGCACTAACTCCTTCACCATTTTCTGAATCAAGACTAGTCGAGAAGAAATATTTTAGCTCATAAACACCTAATGGTGTTTGCATGTATTTGTTGGATGTTGCTCTGGAAATAGTTGATTCGTGCAACTCCAATTCTTCAGCGATTTGTTGTAGTACCATCGGCTTTAGTGCAGCTTCTCCGTGTTTGAAAAATTCAATTTGATTTTTCACAATGGCACTAGCAACACGTTTAAGGGTGTCATAGCGATTGTTTAAGCTTTTAATAAACCATTTGGCTTCTTGCAGAGATTCTGAAATATATTTACTGGCTTCGCCAGTCAAATTTTCTTTCGGAATAGATATATAAGAATCGTTCAATTTGACGTTTTTTTTAATCGAAGAATTTATTTGTACTACCAGACCATTATTTACTTTTTTAACAATAATGTCTGGAATTATGTATAGGTTGTCATTTTTTTCGCCAAAGCTTTCGATATGTGGGTTGATGTTTTGAATATATTGAATTGCATCAACTAATTGTTCCTGGTCAATATCAAGCAGATTTTTTAAGCTAGCGAGATTTCTATCAACAAGATCGTCTAAGTGCTTTTCGGCAATACACCGTGCTAGATAATGGTCAACGTTGTGAGCAATTTCAGGTTGTTTTTGTTCTTTGCTGTTGAGTATTAGCAGCAATCTTTCTTGTAGTGTTCTTGCGGCAACTCCTGTGGGTTCAAATGTTTGAATAAGTTTGATAATGGCGGCTACCTCATCACATTCCATTTCCATTTCAGGAGGCAAGATATCAACAATTTCTTGATCGGATAATAATAAATACCCTGCCGAGTCGAGTGAAAAAATGATGGCTTCAGCAATTAATTTGTCACGATCAGATAATTTGGTCATTAGTACTTGCCAAACTAATCTATCTTCTAGTGACTGTTGGGACGAGGAGGTTGCATAGACATCAAATTCAGTGTTTGTTGAGCTAGTGTTTGATGATTGTCTTGTCTCGAATTGTTCTTGCCAATCCTGTTCTTTAGCCTGTTTTTCAGCATTTAATTCGGCTTGCTCTTCGCGTTCAGAGTGTGAAGCTTCCTGTTTGATGTGATCTTCTTCAAGCAGCGGGTTGGAATCCAGCATTTCTTGTATTTCGGTGTCCAGTTCGACCGACGATAATTGCAACAACTTAATAGATTGTTGCAATTGAGGGGTAAGTTTTAACCCTTGGCTGAGTTTTATATTCAGTGATTGCTTCATAACTGAAACGACCGAGAAGGCATCTATGCCTACAAGGTGAAATTTGACCCTAGATAGACATCGCGGACACTTTTGTTCTGCATAATTTGATCAGCAGTGCCTGAAGCGAGCACTTCACCGCTAGCTAAAATATAAGTTCGATCACAAATATTCAATGTTTCGCGAATGTTATGGTCGGTAATGATAATGCCAATGCCACTATTGCGCAGATAGTCAATAATTTGTTGAATATCACCAACTGAAATTGGATCAATTCCAGCAAAGGGTTCATCTAGCAAAATAAATTGTGGTTTCAAAGCGAGCGCGCGGGCTATTTCAACTCGTCGTCGCTCTCCACCTGAAAGTGAAATGCCTAATGTATTGCGCTTATGACCAATATTGAATTCTTCTAATAACTGTTCAACTCGATGTCTGCGTTCAGCTTTAGTGATACTTTTGCGAGTTTGCAAGACTGCCATTAAGTTTTCTTCGACAGTTAAGCGTCTAAAAATGGAGGCTTCTTGCGGCAAATAGCCTAAGCCCAAACGAGCGCGTTCATGCATAGGTAAATGGTTGATTTCTTCGCCGTCGAGAGTGATATGACCTCCATCACTACGAACTAAGCCAACGATCATGTAAAAACTAGTGGTTTTGCCAGCGCCATTGGGGCCTAATAAGCCAACCACTTCTCCACTTTCGACATTGATGTTGACGCGGTTGACAACGACTTGACCTTTATACTTTTTGACTAGGCTGTGTGTTTCTAAGAAACTCATAATTACTTTGCAATGCTTATTTTGATTTTGGTTTGAAAATCAAACGAGAACGACCTGATGATTCACGTGTAGTACTTTTTGAGCTTGATTGGCCTGGTAAGACAAGTTCTTCAGGCAATTCATCACTACGTCGCTGTGTTGATGCTGCGGGTACATTAGCTTCAGTTTTTGTTTCTGTTGTTTCTGTAGTTTCTTCCGAAGTATTTGTAGTAGTTTTCTCAGTTTTCTCAGTAGTCACCGGAGGAGCTGCTGAATTTGAACTTTTTAATGGCTCAGTTGGTTTTTCATTAAAAAATGGATCAGTTTGTGTTTTAGGTTTTGCTTGGCTTTGTTTTTTCTTGCCTGTGGAGCCAGTGGCATTACCTTTTACCTTTAGAGTGTCATCAGCCATGTTGTAAATAATCACTGAGCCACGAGCAACATCGGTGCCTTGTTTTAAAGAGGCTCTTTTATTGAGAGTGAGTAAATTGCTTCTTTGGTCTAACACTATCGTTAAGCCGCGACCTTCGACATCGTTGGGTTTGTCATCGGGACGTTGTTTAAATGCCGCAGGCTTGCCGTAGGCGATAGCCTTGACTAACTTGCCATCTTTGAAAGTGGCGTCGACTCGATCGCCTTTAACGCGGAGTGTTCCTTGAACAAAGCGGACATTGCCAATAAATGTTCTGCGACCCGTTTTAAAATCGACATCAACTTCATCGGATGATATATCAGCAGGTTGATCGCGATCCGTTTTCAGCGCATAGCTATTGGGAATGAATGCAAAAAATTGAATAAAGCTTGCTGAGATCAAGGTAAGTAACAGTTTATTTTTAAGCATGGTTTGTTTTTTTGTAGTTTTAACTTATAAAGTAACAGATGACTTGTTATTAGGTTGATGCTTGTTGGATTCTCGATTTTCATTGGAGGGGGTTAAGCAAGCAATAACTATACCATAACCTGTTTTTATTCTTTCAGGCAAGTGTTAAAAACAGTCAATTTGGATAGTTTAAATGTTTTTAAATCCTAGTGTTTGCTCATGAGGAATAAGCTAACTTTATTTTAGCGCTCTTTGCGCACTTTTATTTAATTTGAATTTCATTTTCCTTGCTTTTGAAGATCCGCCAGGATCACCGAATCCAGGTTCTTGTATGATTTTAACTTTGCCTTCCAGAAGTAAATCTTCACCATTGCCTGAGAGCCAGCCAGATTGAGAATAGGTGTGACGAGGGGCTTTATTTTCGTTGAATTCAATCAAATGAGGGTTGTCTAATAACGCAGAACCATCGTCTGGAAAATGTGCCATACGTTCAGCTTGCAGAATATAAGCGCGCTGACCAAATTCATTCATGCCAGTGGTTGTAAAGTTCTCAATGTAATAGTCTGGGTCATGACGGTTCAGGAAATCAATTGTTGCGGGATCATCAGTGCGAACTTCAGTTTGCAGCCAGATGCTGAGTAATCCAACTAAGCCGAGAATGGCTATATAAAAAACATTTTCTAGTTGTTTCATGATTGGTTTAGGTGTTTTGCATAATTGATTACATCGCAGATTGCTCGAACAGCGCCATAGCCGCCAGACATAGGTGTGACCCAATCAGCAATTTCTTTAACACTATAATGTCCATTGTCGACACTAAACGTCAAGCCACAAGTTTGCATGACAGGAATATCAATCACATCATCACCAGTGAAACAGGTGTTGTTGGCAGTTATATTTAATGAATTGATTAACTCTTGATATGCACAAAGTTTGTCGGAAATGCCGGTCAGTTGATGTTCAATGCCTAAGTCGTTTAGCCGTTTAGTGAGTGAAGCTGATTGTTTGGCGCTGATGATGCCAACAATAACTTGATTTTCTTTAAGTTGTTTTAAGCCGTGTCCATCCAGCACATTAAACCGTTTTAATTGTTCGCCATGTTCGTTATAAAAAAGCGAACCATCAGTGAGCACACCATCAACATCAAATAGTGCGAGCTCAACGGATTGAGCTTTTTCTAGTATGCTTGAAGATAGATTGTATGGCGGTTTGATCATTTTGAAATAAAAATGGTTTATAAGACGCCTGCACGCAGTAAATCTTGCATGTTGAGTGCGCCAACCGCAGCCCCTGACTCGTCGGTGACTATGACGCTGTTAATCGCTTTTTCTTGCATGATAGCGACTAACTCAGCGGCTAGCATATTGGTTGAAGCAGTATAAGGTTTTTGGGTCATGATGTCTTGCATTCGGGTTGAATGGATATCAATCTTAGATGATAGAGTTCGCCGTAAATCGCCATCCGTGAAGATGCCCACAAGCGTATTCTCAGAATTTATCACACCGGTCATACCTAATGCTTTTGAACTCATTTCAGCAAGAGCCAAATCTAAGCACATGTTTTCTTCAATTAAAGGGATGTTGTCGCCTTTGTGCATAATGTCTTCGACATATAACAATAGGCGTTTACCCAAAGCTCCGCCAGGGTGAGAACGCGCAAAATCGGTTTCGTTGAATTCTCGGTTTTCAAGAACGGCCATTGCTAACGCATCACCAAGTGCGAGCGTTGCAGTGGTGCTGGTGGTGGGTGCCAAATTTAATGGGCAAGCTTCTTTTGCGACATTGCTATTCAAAATAGCGTCCGAATGTTGTGGAATCGATGAATCGAGTTTGCCACAAATACTGATTAATTTGACTCCCATTCGTTTTATGATGGGTAAAATTGTCAGGATTTCGGGTGTTTCTCCCGAGTTTGAAATTGCTAGAACAATATCTTTACTTGTGATCATGCCTAAGTCGCCATGGCTGGCTTCACTGGGATGAACAAAGAATGCCGGTGTGCCTGTGCTGGCAAAGGTTGCGGCAATTTTATTGCCAATATGTCCTGATTTGCCAATGCCGACCACAACGAGTCTACCAGAGCAGTTCAGAATAAGTTCACAAGCAGTAATGAAGTTGTGGTCAATTTGCGATTTCAAACCATGAATGGCTTCAGCCTCAATGTCGAGAACTTTGTGAGCTATATCGATGTATGACATATGTGAAGAGTTGGGCATGATTAGATTAACTAATTACTTGCAGTGCATTGTATATCAAAAAGGCAAGATAACTAAAATAGCCAAGTAGTAAAATAAATCCAGATGGTTTGCTGAGTTTGCCTCGTAAGAAAGCGATCACTGAGATCGCCAGCATTAAAATGATTAAGACAATAAAGTCACGCTGTAATACTTCAGGGCTAATAGAAGTATCGCTCAGTAAACCGACAATGCCTAATACACCCAATGTGTTAAACGCATTGGAGCCGAGAATGTTGCCAATGATTAAGCCTGTTTGCTTTTGTTTTGCGGCAGCAATTGATGCTGCTAGTTCTGGCATGCTAGTACCAATAGCGACTACTGTAAGACCAATCATTAAATCGCTGATACCTAATGCTTTGGAAATTCCCACCGCGCCAACTAATAATACTTTTGAAGAGGCTAACAAGATAGCTAGACTGGCGACAGTCCAGATAATAGATTTGCCAAGTGAACTTTCTGGTTCAGCATCTAGGTCAAATTCATCATCTTGTTGTTTGCCTGATTGTTTATCACTGAAAGCAGACCAAGCTAAATAAACGACTAAACAAATAATGAGAATAAAGCCGTCAATGGTACTCAGTTGTTTATCAATTAGTAAGACAATTGCTAGAACTGTGATCAAGGATAAAACAGTGATGTCAGATTTGAGTACTTTTTTAGAAATAGCAATTGAACTGAATAAGGCAGCAAAGCCTAATACTAGGCCTATATTAGCGATATTTGAGCCCAGTGCATTACCAATAGCAATGCCGCCAACATTGTCGAGTGCAGCAAGAGCTGATACCAGCATTTCTGGTGCGGATGTGCCAAAGCCGATGATGACGATGCCAATTAAAAATGCGGAAACATTTAAGTGCTTAGCTAGCGCAACTGCATATTCAACTAATTTGTCAGCGCTCCATGCAAGTAGTCCCAGACCAATGATAATAAATAAGATATCTATAATAAGCATTAATTAAAAATTAATTGATTTGTTAATAACGGCGATTTTATACGAACGAGAATCAAACTGTTTGGTATTATATGGTTATTATTGATTTTTAACGTTTATATAGTCCTCATATATTAGGTTTACATTAACAAAAAAAGTAAACCCTTTAGCGAAAGCGAAAAGGGCTTAAGGAATAATAGTGTCTGAAACTCAACAACAATCAAATCAAGTGCCCACATCTGGGGATGATATTATCATTATTGATGATGTGTCATTTGCCTATGGTGATAGGCCTGTTCATCAAGGGCTGAATATTGCAGTAAAGCGGGGTTCTATAACAGCAATTATGGGCCCTAGCGGTTGTGGAAAATCAACTGTTTTGAGCTTTATTGGTGGGCGTGCGAAACCGCAGGCAGGGCGAGTGTTTGTGGACTCACAGCATGTTGCTCAACTCAATAACACTGATTTGTTTGAATTGCGCAAAAGCATGGGCATGATGTTTCAGCATAATGCCTTGCTAACGGATATATCTGTGTTTGAAAATGTGGCTTTTCCCTTGCGTGAGCATACCAACAAAAATGAACAAGAAATTTCTGATATTGTTTTGACAAAATTAGAACATGTGGGTTTGCGCGAGGCCGCTGATCTTCTTCCGGAAGAATGTTCTGGTGGGATGCAACGACGTGTGGCACTGGCGAGAGCCATTGTGATGGAGCCAGCGCTGGTGATGTATGATGAGCCATTTACAGGTCTTGATCCTATTGCTAAAGGGATTATCACAAAACTAATTGCCGAAATGAATGAGCGCCTAAATATTACTTCAATCATTGTGACCCATGATGTGCCTGAGGCTTGTGAAATTTCAGATGAAATGTATGTACTAGCGAGTGGTAAAGCTATTGGCAAGGGTTCTCCTACTGAGTTGATGGCTTCAGAAAATCCTGCCATTAAACAATTTATGACTGGCTCGCCTGATGGTCCTGTGGCTTATCATTATCAAGGCAATAAACTCCAGCAAGAAGAGGATTTATGATGCAATTAATTTTCTCTCCGATTCAGCGCTTGGGTGCGGCTGTTTTAAGTTTGATTGATGCTGTCGGTAGTTTAGCTTTGTTCTTCTGGCAAACGCTTATGGCTTTGATGACGCCGATCATGCGGCCGACATTATTACTTACACAGGTTTATATGATTGGTGTTAAAACCTTGATCATTATTTTGGTTTCAGGTTTGTTTGTTGGCATGGTGTTAGGTTTGCAGTTTTATACCAATCTTGTTGATTTTGGTGCTGAATCGCAATTGGGTTTATTAGTTGCATTAACCTTGGTGAGAGAGCTTGGACCAGTGTTGACCGCATTATTATTTGCTGGTCGAGCGTGCTCAGCATTGACCGCAGAAATCGGTTTGATGCGCGCCACTGAGCAGCTAGATGCTATGGAAATGATGGCGGTTGACCCAGTTAAGCGGGTAATTGCTCCACGCTATTTGGCTGGCTTTCTGTCGATGCCATTGTTGTCTGCTATTTTTACAGTCATGGGGATTTATGGTGGCTATATTGTGGGCGTTAAAATTTTAGGTGGAGATGCAGGAATTTATTGGTCGGCAATGCAAAACGGTGTTGATTTTTACAATGATGTACTAAATGGTTTTATCAAAAGTGTTGTATTTGGAGCAGTGATTACTTTGATAGCTGTCTATCAAGGTTATTTCGCGCCACGTAATTCTGAAGGTGTGAGCTCCGCAACGACACGTACTGTAGTGGTGTCATCACTATTGATTTTAGGTCTAGATTATATACTCACGTCACTTATGTTTGGCTAAGTTGTTTAGTTAAGACGAGATTAAGAATATATTGTTTGAGGAATTAGAATATGAAACATGGCATGAAAGAATTTTGGGTTGGTTTGTTTGTTTTAGCTGGAATTTTGGCTCTCGCAGCTTTGTCTTTTCGTGTAGGCAATTTAGGTACACAAAGCACTGGTGACAGTTATGAGGTGACCGCTAAGTTTCAAAACATCGGTGGCCTTACGGCAAAATCGCCTGTACGCATGTCTGGTGTCACAATAGGGCGTGTCACGGGCATTTCTGTAGATCCAGACGATTATGAAGCGGTTGTGTATATGGAGATATTCGGCCAGCATCAAAATTTACCACTTGACACTAGTGCATCAATTTTGACTTCTGGCTTGTTGGGTTCTCAGTTTGTTGGTTTAGAGCCTGGTGGTGACGAAGATTATCTCGTACAAGGCAGTGAAATTGAATTTACGCAGCCGGCATTAGTTTTAGAGAAAATAATAGGTCGCTTTATTACGAGTTTTACTAAGAGTAAGGAATAATTTAGCGACTTATGCGGTCTTTAATATAAGTAGGATGTTGCGATGGCAGTTACTTATTTATAGATAGCTGCCAGATTGTAAATTAAATTTCACAAACGGTTCAGCATCAGTTCAGTTTAATGTAGTTATTATTTGTACATAAATTATTAATATTTGTGAGGTTCGAATGTTTTTTTCAGTGAAAATAAAGCGTATTTTTTCAATAATTTCATTGTTGTCTGCAATGTTTTTTATTCAGCTTTCTTATGCTGAAGTTACTCCTCCAGATGTCGTATTGAAAACGACTCTTGAACGAGCATTAAGCGAGCTTAAACAACGACGTTCCGAGTTCGCAGCAAGCCCAGAAAAATTAAATCAAGCAATTAATGATATTGTCGGTCCTGCAATTAATTTTGAACTATTTTCAAAAGGTGTGCTAGGGAAGCATCGCCGTACAGTTACCAAGGAGCAATTTGATGCTTTTGTGATCGAATTTAAACGTTTATTAATTGGTACTTATGCAAGTACAGCGTTTGAATTTTCAGACGAAAAAATCAACTATTTGCCATTCTCAAACCCTAAAAATAAAGATCGCGTCAAAGTTAAAACTGAGTTCATTACTAAAAATAATCAAAAAATCCCAATGACTTTTTCGATGAATATTCGCGATGATTCTGAGTGGAAAGTTTACAATATTAAAATTCAAACACCTGAGGCAACGATTGAACTGATACCATTGTTCAGAAATGATTATTCAGACCGTATTTCAAAACATGGTATTGATAATTTAATCTCTGAGATGCGTAAAATTAACGATGGTTAGGATATTCGTGAGTTAAATTGCTTTTCAGTTGACTTGCAATGCGCGACAATACGACTTTATTTTTAAAATAACGTATTAGTGATTATGGTAACTCCTGAACAGTTAAAAAGCTGGATTGCAGCTGGATTGAATGATGAAACTTTATTAACCGTTGAAGGTGACGGCCATCATTTTGAAGCGATGATTGTTTCAGAAGATTTTGCAGAGAAAAACCGTATTCAGCGTCATCAACATATTTATGCCATTTTGGGCGATAAAATGAAGGCTGAAGTTCATGCCTTGTCAATGAAAACTCTGACTCCCGAAGAATATTCTGCAACTCAGAGCTAATTTATTAAAGCAAATGCCGAAAAGTATTTGTTGCTATCGATTTTTTATCAGGTAATTATTATGTCTAGTCAAGAAACTATCCAAAAAACAATTTCAGAAAACGATGTTGTGCTTTACATGAAGGGCTCAGCAGCCTTCCCTCAATGTGGTTTTTCAGGCCGTGCTGTACAAATATTAAATGCATGTGGTTCTGAATTTGCCAGCGTTGATGTGCTCAGCGACCCAGAAATTCGTGAAGGTGTTAAGCAGTTTTCAAATTGGCCAACAATTCCACAATTGTATATCAAAGGCGAATTCATTGGCGGCAGCGATATTATGATGGAAATGTATGAATCAGGTGAGCTGAAAACAATGCTCTCTGACGAACAAGCATAAAGCGCTATTATATAAATTATTTCGCTCAGCTGGAGAACAGCATTGGATAAAATTGTAGTACAAGGCGCAGGCCCTCTCGACGGAGAGGTTAAAATTTCAGGTGCGAAGAATTCTGCATTGCCAATTCTCATTTCATCATTGCTAGTTGATGGCACTTTGACATTGAGCAATGTGCCACACTTGCAAGATATCACTACAACTATGGGTTTGTTATCTCATCTAGGTGTGCAAATGCAGGTTGATGAGAATATGCATATTGCTGCTGATGCATCAGCGGTTGATCAAATCAGAGCACCGTATGAATTGGTGAAAACTATGCGCGCTTCGATTTTAGTATTGGGCCCATTATTGGCGAGAATGGGACATGCTGAAGTGTCGTTGCCAGGTGGTTGTGCAATTGGTTCAAGGCCGGTAAATTTACATATCAAAGGCTTAGAAGCCATGGGTGCGAAAGTAATCATAGAAGATGGTTATATCAAAGCCACTTGCAAACGATTGCAAGGTGCGCGCATGTTTATGGATATTGTTTCTGTAACCGGCACAGAAAATTTGATGATGGCTGCTTCTTTGGCGCAAGGTGTAAGTGTGATTGAAAATGCCGCTAGAGAGCCTGAAATTGTTGATTTAGCAAATTGTTTGAATGCCATGGGCGCTAAAATCAGTGGCGCTGGTACTGATGAAATCACGATTGAAGGTGTTGATAGTTTACATAGTGCGTTACATCGTGTGATTTCAGATCGTATCGAAACAGGTACTTATTTAGTTGCTGGAGCCGCAACACGAGGCCGAGTTAAAGCCTTGGGCGCAGAACCAAAGTATTTGGAGGCAGTGCTCAACAAACTTGATGAAGCAGGTGGCCATATTAATTTAGGCAGCGATTTTATCGAAGTCGATATGCAAGGTAATCAGCCTAAAGCAGTTAGTCTTAAAACTGCGCCACATCCAGCTTTTCCAACAGATATGCAGGCGCAGTTTGTGACAATGAATGCGCTAGCACAAGGCACTGGAACCGTTGTTGAAACGATTTTTGAAAATCGTTTTATGCATGTGCATGAATTGCAACGTATGGGCGCTGACATTCAATTAGAAGGCAACACTGCTGTGGTTACTGGTCGCGAACAATTGCAAGCAGCTCCTGTGATGGCAACAGATTTGCGTGCTTCAGCGAGTTTAGTTATTGCTGGTTTGATGGCAGAATCTTCAACTATTGTTGATCGCATTTATCATATTGATCGTGGTTATGAATGTATTGAAGAAAAATTTGCAGGCTTGGGCGCGAATATAAAGCGCATTCCTAGTCATTTGTGGGAACGTGAGAAAGCACATTATCTTTAGCTAGGTATTCAAATGTTAACAATCGCTTTATCAAAAGGACGAATATTAAAAGAAATTTTGCCATTACTTAGCAAGGTTGGTATTCGGGCGGCTGAAGATCCATCAGAAAGCCGTAAGCTGATTTTGCCAACAAACCATGACGATATACAATTATTAATCGTGCGAGCTACTGATGTACCAACGTTTGTGCAGTTTGGTTCAGCAGATTTGGGTATTGTTGGTAAAGATACACTGATAGAGCATGGTGGCGATGGTTTAGCTGAGTTATTAGATCTGAAAATCGCTGCTTGTCGATTGTCTGTTGCCGCGCCTAAAGACTTTGAATATGACGCCACGCGTAGGTTGAAAGTGGCAACTAAATATACCCGCTCTGCCGAAATGTATTATGCCGAGCTTGGTCAGCAAATTGATTTGGTTAAATTATATGGTTCAATGGAAATTGCACCATTAACAGGTTTGGCTGATGTAATAGTCGATTTGGTTGACACGGGTGGGACTCTTAAGGCTAATAATTTGCTTGAGGGTGAAAAAATTTATGATATTAGTTCACGTTTAATCGCCAATGCTGCTTCGTTGCGGACAAAATATGATCAAATTGCTGATATTGCTGATCAGTTGGATATTATTGTTGGTGAATGAACTTTAAACTGTTGAAAAAATGAGTCGCTTTTGGTCATCAATCGTTTCGCAATTATCTCCTTATATCCCTGGAGAGCAACCTAAAGCGAGTGGTCCAAATGGTTTAGTTAAGTTAAATACCAACGAAAACCCTTATCCTCCTTCACCCAAAGTGATTGAAGCAATCCAAAAGACCGCTGCAATAGGTTTGCAAAAGTACCCTGATCCTAATGGTCAAGTGCTTAAAGATGCAATTGCAAAGTATTACTCCATAGACAGTAAGCAAGTATTTGTTGGCAATAGCTCTGACGAAGTATTGGCGCATATCTTTCAAGCATTATTTACCGATCGAGCAGGTGCTGATGATAAGCCGTTGGTTTTTCCAGATATAACGTATGGCTTTTATCCAGTTTATGCCAAGCTGTATAAAATCCCGACACAAGTGCTGCCATTGGAAGCTGATTTTTCCATTGATGTGAAAAAATTTCCGGCTGATAATCGAGGCATTATTTTTGCTAATCCGAATGCCCCGACTGGTCTAATACTTAACTTGGCTGAAATTAAGCACTTGTTGCAAGTACACAAGGATTCAGTCGTGGTGGTGGATGAAGCCTATGTCGATTTTGGCGGCGAATCAGCGATTGCTTTAATTAATGAATATAGCAATCTGCTCGTTACACAAACTTTTTCAAAATCACGTTCTTTGGCAGGGCTCAGAGTCGGCTTTGCCTGCGCTAGTTACGAGCTCATTGATGCTCTTGAGCGAGTGAAAAACAGTTTTAATGCCTATCCATTAGATCAGTTGGCATTAGCAGGCGGTGTTGCATCATTTACTGATGAGGCGTATTTTCAAGAAAAACTCAAACAGGTGATTGATACGCGTGCAAACACAACAACAGTTTTGCAAGGTTTAGGATTTGAAGTACTGCCTTCAGCAGCGAATTTTGTGTTCGTTAAACCGCCAGCTAATATTTCCGCGCAGCAATTGTTCACCTCACTACGCCAGCAAGATGTTATTGTTCGCTACTTTGATAAACCTCGTACTAGTGAGTATTTACGAATTACCATTGGCACTGATGCGCAAATGCAGCTATTGCTTGATGCAATACAGAAAGTTTTGGCATGAAAAATTAGAATATAGATTTGATGATGAGCGTAGCTATCAAACAGTTAAATAACCGTGATGCAGAATTCAATAATTTATTGAGTAAGCTACTGCATCGTGATGCCCAAGAACAACGAAATATAGATGATCAAGTTGAAGCGATTATTTCACAAGTTAGAAGTTCTGGTGATCAGGCTTTACAAGAGCTTACAGAAAAGTTTGATGGTTATGCAGTTGCCACAGCTGAAGAACTTGAAGTTCCAAAGCAAAAATTAGAGCAAGCGACTGCTAATATTGATGCAGATAAATTCTCAGCGCTGACCTTAGCTGCTGAAAGAGTGAAAAACTATCATGAGCAGCAATTACAAGATTCATGGGAATATCAAGAAGCTGACGGTACACGTTTAGGTCAAAAAATCACACCATTAAAACGCGCAGGTCTTTATGTCCCAGGTGGCAAAGCAGCCTATCCTTCCTCTGTTTTGATGACAGCGATTCCTGCAAAAGTGGCTGGGGTCGAAGAATTGATTATGATGGCGCCAAGCCCTGCCGGTGAATTGAATGATATGGTTTTGGCAGCTGCACATATTGCGGGTATTGATCGTGTTTTTAGTATTGGTGGTGCTCAGGCTATTGCTGCCTTGGCGTATGGAACTCGGATGGTGCCGCCGGTAGATGCCATCGTTGGTCCGGGTAATATTTATGTAGCAACGGCAAAAAAGTTGGTTTTTGGTCAAGTTGGGATTGATATGATTGCTGGGCCATCGGAAGTGTTGGTGGTGGCAGATGATTCAATTGATCCAGATTGGGTAGCAATGGATTTGTTTGCTCAAGCTGAACATGACGAAATGGCTCAATCCATTGTGATCAGCATGGATCAACATGTGTTGGAAAATGTACAAAAATCTATTGAAAAGCTATTGCCAGAGATGGAACGTCAAGAAATTATCCGTCAATCATTAGAACAAAATGGTGGAATGATTTTGGCAGACAGTCAAGCGAATTTGATCAAACTAGTCGATGAAATTGCACCAGAACATTTAGAGCTGATGACTAAAAATGCGCGGCAATTGGCGGAATCTATTCACAATGCAGGTGCGATTTTTATTGGTAAATATAGTTCTGAGTCATTGGGTGATTATGTGGCAGGCCCAAGTCATGTCCTGCCCACTTCCGGCACTGCACGTTTTAGTTCACCGTTGGGAGTATATGATTTTCAAAAACGCACCAGTATCATTGATTGTAGCCAAGCTGGAGCTCAAGTTATGGGTCAAGCTGCCTCGGTGTTAGCTCGAGGTGAATCATTGACAGCACATGCTAGAGCTGCTGAAATGCGCTTGCATAAGAACAACTAGATCAGATTAAATGCAAAATTCTCGTTTTCCAATTATTATTTTCGGTTTATTAGCATTAGTGTTGGGTATTCTTTCTGCTAATTTAGGTTTATTTTCTGGTAAAGGGAATAATTCAGAAAAAGCCGTTTTTCAATTTGAAACTGCCACTGTGCTTGGTCAAGCCAAGCTAGTTGAGAATTTTTCACTGGTCGATCACAAGGGTCAAGCTTTTACTAAAGAAAGTCTGCAAGGCAAGCACTCGATTTTGTTTTTTGGGTTTATCAATTGCCCAGATATTTGCCCAGGAACATTACAGTTTTTGACTTCAGTCAAAAAGAAGATTATTGAAGCGCAACAATGGGATAAGTTCCAAGTGGTGTTTGTTAGTGTTGATCCAGCGCGAGACACCGTTGAAAATATGGCGCAATATATGCCATATTTTGATCAGGAATTTATTGGTGTAACTGGGACGGTCGAGTCCATTGATGCTTTCGCAAAATCCGTGTCTATGCCATACAGTATTGGTGAGAAGGATGAAAATGGTCATTACAATGTGGATCATAGTGCCAGTTTTTTGGTGATGAATGAAAAGGGTAATATCAAAGCTTTTATTTCTCAACCGCAACCCCTTGCAGCTATTTCAGAAGATTTGCTTAAAATTTCAAAACTTTAGTTTTACAGTTCGCCTTAACTAGTTGAGGGAAATTCTAGAGTCGTGAGTTTACCTTGGTGTGATTCTACGTTAAGGTAGATTCATAATAAGATATGTTTAAGGGCGCGACCTAACAATACCTAACAATGGAAAAGAAACGACTGATTTGTCCCAGCTGTAAACGAGAACATAAAGATCCGGATAATTGTGAGCATTGTGGATTTAATGTGAGTGCATATAGGGAGTATGCAAAAACTAAAAATCAATCTCAAAATAAACCCACAAGTTCAGTGGATGAGAGTCAAAATCAAGTAAATAATCTTCATTCTATTGGCAGCAGCTCAAGTAGGCCTGATTTTACTCAGACTAAGAGTCGTTCCAAGCTAATTCTATTGGTCGCTCCCTTGTTAGCTCTAGGCGGCGCTTATTTGTTTTTTTCTGAAAGGCAGGATATAGAAATTAACGAAACGTCTACATCTGACCCTTTAGCAAAGCCTATTGCTCAACAGCCGAAACGAAATGCTAAATCCGATCCTGCACAATCTAAGAAAGTGTCCGGTAAAAAGTTTTTTTATGGTGTAGGGAAGAAGATTAATAGCACGCATCATGCACGAAATGAAATTGAAGCAGCGCGGAATGCTACGGTGTTTATTAAGACTACTTGGGACACCTTGGGTTCGGGATTTTTTGTGGATGGAAATTGTACAATCATCACTAATCGACATGTGATTGAAGAGCCATTACAGCAAACAGAAGAATATAAACGACGTGTTGAGAATAGATTGATTGAAATTGACAATAAGTTGCAGCGTTTGAATCAGGATTATCAGAGTGCTCTTCAAAATGGCAATCAAGGAAAATCTCAAAAAATACAACGAGAATTTACTCAATTGCGCCACGATAGAACAATCATTCTTCAACAAGTCTACCAAGAGCTACTCGAAGAAAAACAGTTTCGTGACGGTAGTTTTGTTCGTAATATATCAGTTGATTTGACTGTGTCATTGGTCAATGGCGATGAATATCAAATTAGATCAGCCAGCGTGTCTGGGAAATTTGATTTGGCAAAATTATCGTTGGATGACGTTGGTTGCCCTTTTCTAGAAAAAGGTCGCTCTAGTAGTATTATTCAAGGTGAAAGGCTCTATACTATTGGGAGTCCATCGGGACTGGCTTATACAGTTACATCAGGTATTTTTTCGGGATATCGTCAACAAGAAGATAAACAATTCCTACAAACTGACGCGCCTATCAACCCTGGCAACAGTGGGGGTCCATTGATCACTCAGGATGGTAAAATCATTGGAGTGAACACGTCTATTTTGGCGAATACGGAAGGTATAGGTTTTGCTATTCCATTTTCAGTGGTGGAAGAAGAATTCTTTTAATATTTCAAAGCCAACTAAGCAATCTGTCAAAGATGTTTTATATCTCATAGAGATATGAGATATAGCTATTTGTTTTTTCGGTGTGATTTTTTACCGAAATAAGTCATTAGAATCCGATACACTTTGATAAGTAAGCATATAAAAATAAATACTAAATTGCCAAAATAAAATAGTCATTATGTCGAACTTGCTAGATACTAATTTAAAAAAGCAATACCCGCTACAAAACAAAGATTATGAACTCACTGAGTTAGATGATGAAATCATTTTGTTTTCGGTGAAATTTGAAAAAGCGATCTATCTTAATTCATCTGCGCAGCTAATTTGGCAGCTCTGTGATGGCAAATATTCTGTGAATGACATTATCACTGGTTTACAAGAGCAGTATCCCGATGAATCTTTAATAGAGCAGCAGGTGTTGGAGGCATTCGATAAAATGCTGGAAGATGATGTAATCACCTTTATTGTTGAACCAGCCGAATAAGTTAGATTAATTTGTGAATCTTGATAAACAAACCTATTTAGTTGAGTTTAATGGCAATGTGGTATCGGTTGAGAGCCGAGTTGTTAGCGTATCCGATAAAATAGAAAAGTTATTTAAAGACTTGTTAGCACCATCGGAAAAGTATGTTCAAGGTGAGAATAGCTGTCTCATCAAGACATATTCAGTTGAGCAATCAGACACTGATGCATCAGTCATGATTAAGCAAGCTGAACAAGTAGTTCATGTTCAAGGAGATGGTCATGATGTTGAAGTTGCTAATGTGCTGATGAACCAAATTAAACTGGATCTATTGTCAGTTATCGATGATTCTTTGGTGTTGCATGCAGCATTAGTGTCTTATCAAGGTCAATCTATTTTGTTGCCTGGCAAAAGTGGTCAAGGCAAAAGCTTGATGACTTTGGGTTTGTTGTCACTTGGTTGTAACTATCATACGGATGAAGTCGTGTTGCAGCATCTTGGCGACAGCAGTCTATCGGTGTTTGTTCGCCCGTTAATGATTAAGCAGCATGGAGCGGAGGTCGCACGGTCACTGTTGGGGTCTGAGTTCGATCGTTGCGCAATTCAAGGCAGCAGTATGCATTCATTACCTATTGACGCATTGCATGATTTTTTTAAGACAGAGCAGCCCAATGAAAAAATGAAATGCTCTTTGCAGCAACCTCCACCAATTCATTGTATTGTTTTTCCTTGTTATGATGCAAAATCGACAGGAGAAGTAGTTTCTTTAAGTCCAGCACAAACCATGATTCAATTATTTGAAAACAATGTAATTGCTAGAAACTTACCCAGCCTTGGCGCAGAAACGTTGAAAAACCTTTCTGTGCAAGCCAAAGGGGTGGCACTTAACTACGCTGGTTATCATCAATTACCAAAGTTGTTTAAAGAGATTCAATTAATCATGTAGGCTTACATTAGTTAATCATGTTATTTGTTATTCAATGACTGAAACATATATACCGATAAGTGAGCTGGATAGTTATTTAGATCCACGTTTGTGGTCTATTTGTACCGCCGCAATTCTTGCCGAAACCAAGCATTCAAATTTAATCCATGCTTCGATAGAGGATATTCAATCTTGGGTAAATAACATTGAAGAAATAACAACAACGATTGAATATCATGGCTTATCAGGTGTGATGTATTCGCTTGCTCAGCATCACCAGATAGGATTGCCATTTAATGCATCAATGATAATCAAAGCCAGCTCAGCCAAGCATGCTCAGCGTTGGCAAGCGATTACTACAGTATTGGAACAGTTAAAAAACGACATCGCTCCAACAACTCGTTTCTGTTTATTAAAAGGTAGCGCTCTTAGCAGTGAAATATATGACCAGTCTTATCATCGAGCGATGGCTGATATTGATATTATGTGTGCTCATGAGGATGCCTTGAGCCTTCAGCAACAATGTATCAAAGAGGGATTTAATCAGTCTCTTGGATCGAGTCTTGATTCAAAACATCACCATTTGCCTGCGATAAGCAAGCATATTGGTCAACATAGAATCAGCTTAGAAATCCACACGCATGCCTTATCTTTTGACTTAAACCAACAGTTGAATTGGTCTGATATTGAGCCTCATTTCAGAACCATCAACATCGATCAACAAAATTATCTCACAGTGCAGCATGAACAGATGTTACTGCATTTATGCGTGCATGCCTTTGCGCGTGATCAAGTGGTCAAATTGTCGAATATTGTGGATATTTTTCGTTATGCCATCATTTTTGAAGACCAGCTTGATTGGGAGAAAATAATTCGCAGTCACCCTGTTATTATTTTAACCTTGCGCTATGCACGGTTATTGTTGGACTTGCCGGAGCAGGTGTTGCCGCAGGTTGGACCAATTCTTTCATCTCAAGCTAAAAAAATAACCGGACTTGGCGAAAGCATGTTACCACTCAGAGAATTAAGCAATCGACAGATCAATCTAATGCAAAGGTTGAAGCTATTGTTTTTCCCCTCAAAGTGGTGGCAACAGGTTTTTTATGCCATTGAACCTTTGGAGCATAAGCAACAATTCAACAAACAGGCGATTTGGGTTCGTTATATTGTGCATCCGTTCAGAGTAATTAGTTGGATTTTCAGTAAGTCAGTCATACATAATAGTATGATGTTTTTCAGAGTTAAGTGTGCAAAAACATTGAAGAAATAATGTCATGGATGCACTTTTTTCATATACCAAAGCAGTTGTTTTCATTGCGCTAATCGGTTTTTTGCCAGGCTGGTTGATTTGTCATTGGCTGCGTCTGCGGCAAAACCTCTTAGTTTGGAGTCATGCACTATCGGTATTAATCTTTTCTGTGACCTTGTGGTTACACGCTCAATTGTCTATTCCGCTCAGTGTTTACTTGCCAACTATGATTGGCGCGCTAACAGCAGGCATATTTTTGCTGTTCTGGCGCTTAGGTTTTTTTAATAGAACTGACAGCATTCACATAGCAATCGGTAGTGCGGCAAAGTCGACTATTTCTGATAGTTTAAAGGCCAGAATTTTGCCTGTGAGTATTATTTTTCTAGTGGTATTAGTTTATCTCAGCATTGTTGATGTTTATGATCTTGTGCCCTCCGACATTCTCCGGCATATGGAGCGCATTCAAGCGGCGCTGCGCGACATCACAAACCCAGCATTGAATGACTTTTATCTTTTTAATGGCGCTTCTGAAAATTATCATTACTATTTTTATGCCTATTTGATGAGTTTTTCAGCACTGCCGATTGTGTCAACTTTTTGGATAGTGACGCTATTAAACAGCACCTTGTTATTAGTGGCGCTATACAATTTTTCACTCTATATCAGCGATAAACAAGAAAACCCTAAAGCAACTTTCTTTTTGGCGATACTCTGTTTGCTGTTTTTTGTGTTGACCAAAGGCATCGCGGGTTTTTCATTCATTCGATATTATAGTTTGGCGCCCACATTGCTCAGCTATGCGGTGTTTTTGGTGCTTATTACTAAGATCGATTATTGCTTTAGAAAGTCTTTAACAAAGCCAGACGCTGTCATGATTGCTTCGGCACTGCTGATGTTGCTTTTGTGGCATGTGCAAGAGCTATTATTTGTCTTGATTATTAGTGGCCTGCTTGTGTTTTATTATTGTTTAAACTCGCGCAGCATACGATTTAATAATCTAGTTAATTCTGCAGAAAGTGAGCTACAGATTGCGCAACGACCGTGGTTATTGTTTTGTCTAATTTTGTCGGTCATCGTAGTGATTGCAAGCATGATAATTTATGCAACATTTGATCCGCCTAGCAGCTATAGCAATAAAATAGTCACGTTAGCAGGGCTCTTAGATGTAGTGTTGCCAGCAAATACCCGATTGCCTGTTTTCACTCAGCACATCAATTTTCTCAACCCGTTCATCCAGTTCTCACAGGTCTTAGGTTTTTGGGGTGTGGTTGTTTACGCTTGTTCGATACTTCATTGGCGTGCACTAATCAATAAACCGCTATTAATCTGTGGCTTGCTGATTCCGTTTGTCACCGTGTTTAATCCAATTTTTGTGGATGTGTTTTTGCGTATTCGCGGTGAAGATGTTTTGTATCGACTCTTATATGCTATTCCGCTTTCTGCCGTAGCAGCATTTATTGTTTTTGAAAGCTGTTGTAATTTGCGTGAGCGTATAGTGAGTAAGAACAATGTCAGCAAAACAAGTATCCTGCAAAGTGGCATTGCGGTGTTCAGCATAATCGCAATCACATTGAGTTTAGTGCCATTTCAGAGTGTAACCTCATTGACGCAATATAATCGCTTGGCCGATATGCTGCCTGTCGAGAGGCAACAATCGTTGCGTCATTGGCAGGATTTGAGTAAGCAGTTGGCCGAGCTGCCGCCGCAAGACAATGTCCTGACTGACCCACTAACGGGTTATATTATCACCGCGACCACCAAGAGCATTGCCAAACGCTATAAATT